>NZ_JAECZP010000014.1:0-165439 GCF_019691255.1 Pseudomonas sp. USTB-Z | reverse complement strand
CCCCTTGCCGGGTGTGTAGAGGACTTTCACCCCCAAGTCACCAGCGAGGCCACCACAGCCAAGCTGGTTGCGCTATCGCGCAACGCGCCATGCCTGGCGCACCATAAAAAAACCCGGCTTGCGCCGGGTTTTTTGCGTCTCGCAAGAAGCATTACTTCTTGGAGCGGCCTTTGAAGCTGTTGTCGCGAGTGTCGATGTCGATCCACTCGTCGATCTGGATGAAGTCAGCAACCGAGATCTCGGTACCGTTCGCTAGCTTGGCAGGCTTCATGACTTTGCCGGAGGTGTCACCGCGAGCAGCGTTCTCGGTGTAGACAACTTTACGGCTGATGGTGGTCGGCAGCTCAACCGACACCAGACGGCCTTCGAAGAACACGGCTTCGCAGACGTCTTCCATGCCTTCTTCGATGTACGGCAGAACGGCTTCGATGTCCTCGGCGTTCAGCTCGTACATGGTGTAGTCGGTGGTGTCCATGAAGGTGTACTCGTCACCATTGATGAACGACAGGGTCGCTTCTTTGCGATCCAGGATCACGTCGTCCAGCTTGTCGTCCGCACCGTATACGGTTTCGGTCTTGTAGCCGGTCAGCAGGTTCTTCAGCTTGGTCTTCATGATCGCGCTGTTACGGCCCGACTTGGTGAACTCAGCTTTTTGAACCAGCCACGGGTCGTTGTCGATCCGCAGGACGGTACCGGGTTTCAGTTCTTTACCAGTTTTCATTACGAAGTATCCGAATCTGGATGGATTTATAAAAATCGAGGCCGCGTATCATAGCGAATTTCGGTAAAAGTGTACTAGCGCTGTGGCAAGGTCCGGCTGAGCGGCCTGTCGCGCCCCCCAAAGGCGGGCATGCTGCTGCAGTTCCGGCCAATGCTGGCGGGCCGCCCGCCAGGCCTGGCCCATGTCGATATTCATGTTCCAGGCACGCCACAGGCCCAGTAGGGCTGCATCGGCATCGTCTGACAGGCCGCAGCGATAATGCGCGAGGAACGCTTCGAGTTTTTCCCAATGGGCATTCTCGTCCTGCACATAGATGTGCCACAGCATCGGCTGCCCCGCCCACTGCGCACGCACGAACGAGTCTTCGCCGCGCACGGCATTGAAGTCACAGCTCCATAACAGCCGGTCGAAGTCGTCCTGACTGACGAAAGGCAGCACCTGAACGGTCAGCGCCCCACGGGTGCGCACATCACCCACGTGCAGCGGCCCCTCGCCCAGCCACTGGCTGAGCCCCGCGACGATGCGCCCCTGCGGGACCAACAGGTGGCAGGCCTGGTCAGCTGTGGCCAGGGCATCAAGCCAGCTGCCCAGCTGTGGGTTTTCATAGGCAAACAGCGAGATCAGCAGCGCACCCGGCACAAGGTCTACACCAAGCCCCTGCAAAAAGGCACGGCGCGCCTCCGCCGACTGCTGGAACGCGTCACGCCGGGCCAGCAGCGAACCCTCGCGCAGCAAACCACCCGTTTTGTCAGTAAAACCCGGGAAGAAAAATACCTTGCGCAAACCGTTGGGCTGCGGCGAAGGCAAACCATGGCAACCCTCCACCCAGTCCTCGGCACTCAGGTACTCGAGGTTGAGCCAGAGCGGCGGCTGCGGACGGGCGCGCATGGCCTCGACATACGCCGCGGGCAACTGGCAGGCGAACGCGCCGATCACCACATCGGCCGGCGCCACCGGCAACCACGCTGCCGGCCAGTGGCGCACATCCACACCGTGCTGCCACTGTTGCGCCGCCGTGGCGTCGGCGCCAGGGCACATGGGCGTGAAAGCGTTGAGGTCATCCACCCACAGGCGCACCGCCAGGCCGTGCTCGGCCACCAACTGCCGGGCCAGGCGCCAGGTCACGCCAATATCGCCGTAGTTGTCGACGACGCTGCAGAAGATGTCCCAGGTGGCTTTCATGCGCCCCTCCCGTGCGGGTGCAAAAACCGCGAATTCTGCGCATAAATTGGCGCAGACAAAAGCACCTGCGCAGAAAAATGCCCAAGCGCATGCGACAATGCCCCCCTACCACGCTGCCAGGAGGCTGCCATGCCGCGCCACCGTGAATTGAAGATCACCCTCAAGCCGTTGCCGTTGATCATGTGCGTTGCCTTGGGCCTGTGGCTGGGCGCCATGGCCATTGCCGTGAGCCTGTGGCTGGCCCAGCAGTTGTGGCCACAGCAGGTGCAACCTCTGGCCCAGGTTGTAGCCCCGCACGCAGGCCGCCCCGTTGCAACGCCTGCACCGGCCACTGCCCAGGATGC
This sequence comes from Pseudomonas sp. USTB-Z, assembly GCF_019691255.1. Classification (NCBI taxonomy): domain Bacteria; kingdom Pseudomonadati; phylum Pseudomonadota; class Gammaproteobacteria; order Pseudomonadales; family Pseudomonadaceae; genus Pseudomonas; species Pseudomonas sp. USTB-Z. The sequence continues at coordinate 163,192 of NZ_JAECZP010000014.1, read as the reverse complement.
CCAGGCCGAGATGTTCGAACGCTACAAGGACATCCTGCACAAACAGGCGCTGCAACAGGCCGCCGATGCCGCACAGGGCAATCCGCGCAACCTCAACAGCCCCAAGTGCCAGTTCTGGCTACAGCAAAACCGTACCGCGCCCACCGAAAAAAGCCAGGCCAACGTGCTGGAGTTCTGTTACTGACCATGGACAAGCCCCAGCTGCTGGCGCTGATTGTCGCCACCCTCGCGCATGACCTGGACGTGCTGACCCGCGCGGCGCAAACCGCCTACGAGGCCGCCACCGCCGAAGAGAACATTGCCGAGAACAAGTATGACACGCTGGGCCTGGAGGCCTCGTACCTGGCTACCGGCCAGGCCCGCCGCAGTGCCGAGATCCGGCAGGCGCTGGTGATCTACCAGCAGTTAATGCTGCGTGATTACAACCCGGCGCGCGGTGTGCAGGTAAGCAACCTGGTGACCCTGGAAAATGAAGATGGCGGGCAGCGCCGGCTGTTTCTCGGGCCTGAGGCAGCGGGGTTGAAGATTGGCGAAGGCGACGGGTTGGTGACGGTGATTACCCCGCGTTCGCCGCTGGGGCAGCTGTTGCTGGGCAAGCGGGTGGATGACGAGGTGAGCCTGGGGGCGCAGGTATCGTTCATTGTCGATGTTGTCTGAACCGGCCTCTTCGCGGGCCCGCCCGCTCCCACAAGGGTCCCACTGCCTTCAGGGCTGTGATATCCCTGTGGGCGCGGGCGGGCCCGCGAAAGGGCCGGCACAGGCAATAATTCTCTAAAGGGCCTGCAAGGCATCGAACCGCACCGCCAGCCCCTGCTCGGCAAACTGCTCCACCACAAAATCGATGAACGCCCGGGTCTTACCCGGCAACAGCTTGTGCTCGGCGAAATACAGGCTGATATGCCCATCATCCACATACCAGTCCGGCAACACCCGCAGCAGGCGCCCGGCCAGCAAATAGGGCACGGCAAACGGCAGGCTCACCAGGGCAATGCCCAGCGCCTGCTCGGCAACCGCGCACGCCGCGTCCGAATCGCTCATGGTCATCGCCTGACGCAATTGCAGCGGCTGCTGCGCCTGCCAACGGCTGGTCAACGGCCACGAGCGCACCCGCCCGGTCTGCGGTGACCGCACCAGGATGCCGTCATGGCGTTGCAGCGCCTGCGGGTCTTCTATCGGCGCGTGCCGCTGCAGATAAGCCGGCGCCGCCACCAACACCCGGTGCGCGGGGGTCAGCTTGCGCGCCACCACCCCTGGCGGCAGTTCGAAACCACCGCCAATCGCTGCATCGAAACCCTGGCCGATCAGGTCGACCTGGCGGTTGTCGAAATGCCAATCCGGGGTAATCGCCGGGTAACGGCGCAAGAATTCCCCCAGCAACGGCAGCACGTACAAACGCCCGAACACCGTGCCCATACTCACCCGTAACGACCCGGCCGGCTGGCCTTCTGCACTGGCCAGGTTGGCCACGGCGTACTGAATGGTACGAAAGCTGTCACTGACCTCGCCAAGAAAACGCTGCCCCGCTTCGGTCAAGGTCAGCTTGCGGGTACTACGCTGGAACAACCGCACACCCAGGCGCGCTTCCAGCTGCGCAACGTGCTTGCCCACAGCAGCCGGGGTTAGGCTCAGGCGCCTGGCGGCTTCGGCAAAACTGCCGACCTCGGCACTGCGGATGAAGCATTCCAACGCGCTGAATGATTCCATGGCCATGATTAGCAACCAGAGGTTTACTCTGCTGATAGTGATTACCATCTTATCAGTAGGCAATCGAGCGCCGATACTGTGCCCATCCAAGGCATTTCGGCCTGGCTTCCAGCAGGAGAACAGCATGTCCAAGCAACTTACACTCGAAGGCAAAGTGGCTCTGGTTCAGGGCGGTTCCCGAGGCATTGGTGCAGCCATCGTGCGGCGCCTGGCCCGCGAAGGCGCGCAAGTGGCCTTCACCTATGTCAGCTCTGCCGGCCCGGCTGAAGAACTGGCTCGAGAAATTACCGAAAACGGCGGCAAAGCCTTGGCCCTGCGGGCTGACAGCGCTGATGCCGCGGCCGTGCAACTGGCGGTGGATGACACCGTAAAAGCCTTGGGCCGGCTGGATATCCTGGTCAACAACGCCGGCGTGCTGGCAGTGGCCCCGGTGACAGAGTTCGACCTGGCCGACTTCGATCGCATGCTGGCCGTGAACGTACGCAGCGTGTTCGTCGCCAGCCAGGCCGCCGCACGCTATATGGGCCAGGGGGGTCGTATCATCAACATTGGCAGTACCAACGCTGAACGCATGCCGTTTGCCGGTGGCGCACCGTACGCCATGAGCAAGTCGGCACTGGTTGGCCTGACCCGCGGCATGGCACGCGACCTCGGGCCGCAGGGCATTACCGTGAACAATGTGCAGCCCGGCCCAGTGGACACCGACATGAACCCGGCCAGTGGCGAGTTTGCCGAGAGCCTGATTCCGCTGATGGCCATTGGGCGGTATGGCGAGCCGGAGGAGATTGCCAGCTTTGTGGCATACCTGGCCGGCCCTGAAGCCGGGTATATCACCGGGGCCAGCCTGACTGTAGATGGTGGGTTTGCAGCCTGATTGAACGGTTGCCTGTGCCGCGACAACGCCGGCACAGGCTAGCCTTTCTGTGCCCCCAGGCACTGTTCCATCACGTCCAGAAAAGCCCGGGCAGCCGGTGTGGGGCTGGACGACCACACCGCATACAAGTGCCGCACCGGCGCATCCACCAACCGCGCCACTGCTACACCTTCGATGCCTTGAGCCACCCGCTCGGGCACCAGGCCGACGGCCATGCCCCGCTGCACGAATTTCTCCACTAGACGAACATGCCCGATCTCGAACTGCACCCGACGCTGCAACCCCACCGCTTCAAACGCCTCGTCGGTCTGTCGTCGCGCCCCGGTGCCTTCGGGGAAGTCCACCAACACTTCACCTGCCAGGTCAGCCAGCGCCAGCTGTGCCCTGCCCGCCAGGCGATGCCCCAACGGCAACACCGCCACCAGTTCTTCCCGAGCCAGCAACCGATGCTGCACCCCCTGCAGCACCTCGCCCTGCCACAGCCCGATAAAGCCCACGTCCAGGCGCCGCTCGAGCACATCAGCGATCAGCAATTCGCTCTTGGCCGTGAGCCAGCGTACATCCACATCCGGGAAACGACCGTGAAACACCGCCAACAGGTCGACCAGGTCCAGCGCAGTGAGCGAGCTGATTTCACCAATCGCCAGCCGCCCGCGCACCTGGCCGCAGGCCGCTGCCACGTCATCGGCAATGCGCCGGGCCGCCTCCACCGCGGGCCGTGCACTGAGTACAAAGGCTTCCCCCGCAGGTGTCAGGCGTACCCGCCGCGAACTACGCTCGAACAGGCTCACCCCCAGCTGCGCCTCCAGCCGCGCCACCTGATGGCTAAGGGCCGACTGCACCACGTGGCAGCGCTCCGCCGCGCGGGTAAAACTGCCGGTGTCGGCCACGGCAAGGGCATATTCGAGCTGCTTGAGGTTCATCGATCTATCTGCTTTCAAGATGAATAGGTTGAAAACTATACATTGGTGTCATGCCTGACACTTGCTGATAATCATCACTACACACCACTGCCCCCACGAGAATTGCATGCACACCCCCACTCTCAGCCGCGCCTTGATCCTGCTGATGGCCACCGCCACAGGCCTGGCCGTGGCCAGCAACTACTACGCCCAACCGCTGCTGCACAGCATCGCCCAGCAGTTTGGCTTGAGCACCGCCAGCGCCGGCAGCATCGTGATTGCCGCGCAACTCAGCTATGGCGCCGGCCTGTTACTGCTGGCACCGCTGGGCGACCTGTTCGAGCAGCGCCGGCTGATTACCGTGATGACCGTTGTCTCCACCTTGGGCCTGGTCATCAGCGCCTGTGCACCCAGCCTGCCCTGGCTGCTGCTCGGCACGGCGCTGACCGGGCTGTTCTCGGTGGTGGCACAGATCCTCGTGCCGATGGCAGCGACCCTTAGCGAGCCGCATCAGCGTGGGCGCGCGGTCGGCACGCTGATGAGCGGCCTGCTGCTGGGCATCCTGCTGGCGCGTACTGCTGCCGGCTTCATGGCCGAGCTGGGTGGCTGGCGCAGTATCTACGTGCTGGCCGCCGTGCTGATGGCATTTACCGCCGTGGCGCTGTACCGCAGCCTGCCACAGCACCACAGCCACGCCGGGCTGAAATACCCGGCCCTGATCGGCTCCGTGTTCCGCCTGTTCATCGAAGAGCCCGTGCTGCGCCTGCGCTCGCTGCTCGGTCTGTTGGCATTCAGCCTGTTCGCCCTGTTCTGGACCCCCCTGGCGTTTCTGCTGGCGAAAGGCCCCTACCACTATTCGGATGCAGTGATCGGCCTTTTCGGCCTGGCCGGTGCGGCGGGTGCGTTGTCGGCCAACTGGGCCGGGCGCCTGGCAGACCGCGGCAAAGGCGCGCTGGGTACCACCGTGGGCCTGGTGGTGTTGCTGTTGTCGTGGGTGCCGCTGGGGTTTGCCGAACAGTCCCTGCTCGCCTTGCTGCTGGGGGTGCTGATGCTTGACCTGGCGGTACAGCTGGTGCATGTGGGCAACCAGAACGCAGTGATCGCCCTGCGGCCCGAGGCACGTACGCGGCTGAATGCCGGTTATATCACCTGCTACTTCATCGGCGGGGCGCTTGGGTCGTTACTGGGCACGCAGCTGTTCCAGCGCCAGGGCTGGATGGGGATCGTGGTGGCCGGGCTGGTGATTGGCGGGCTGGCGTTGCTGGCCTGGGGATGGGCCGAACGCAAGCGCAAGAATGCCTTGCAGGTGGCCTGAAAAACGCTCGCTGGATTCTTCGCGGGCACGCCCGCTCCCACAGGTGTTTCACAAACCTCAGGGCAGTGATACGCCTGTGGGTACGGGCGTGCCCGCCAAGAGGCCAGCCACGGCGACAAAGTACCGCACTACCCTCCGTCGCAATGCCGTTGACTTGCCTGCCGGGGCAGCGCTCATTAAGCGCTGGAATGCCCTTTCCCTGACAGGATGAATTTATGACAAGACTCACGGTACAGTCCGGCGATTTCTTGCAAGGTGAAGGCGAGTATCGCAATGGATCGCTCACACTCAAGACCGCACGCAGCCCCTCACCCGGTGAGCGGATTTCCCTGGCACGCATCAGCGACTTGCGGCTGGCCAGCCTGGAAACCAACCGCAGCCTTGGCAGCGCCTTGGGCTGGGGCGTGGCCGGCGCCCTGGTGGCAGGGCCAGTAGGGCTGCTGGCCGGGCTGTGGTTGGGTGGCAAGGAAGAAGAAGCAACCTTTCTGGCCACCTTCAAGGATGGACGCAAGCTGATGGCCATTACCGATGGCAAGACCTGGTCGAAGATCGATGACAACTGGCGGCAGCACAAGCGGCCGATCAAGACAGGCTGACTGAATACGCCGGGCCTGGATCGTTTTATGTAGAGGGCGGCTGGTAAGATGCCGCCTTTTTCATGGCCTGTACCGGCCTCTTCGCGGGTAAACCCGCTCCTACAGGGGTATCACCAACCGGTGTAGGAGCGGGTTTACCCGCGAAAGGGCCAGTCCAGGTATCGCGCATCCAGGAGCCCCACCGCATGCCCCCGCATCACCCCCGCCTGCCCCTGAGCCTGCTCAGCCTGGGCCTGGCCCTGCAGTGCCCCTCTGTGCTTGCCGAAGACAGCGTGGTGCTGGCCCCGTTGCAGGTCTCCGACACCTACGCCAATGATGGCTACCAGGCACGCCAGGCCGCGGTGGCCGGCTTCCAGCCCGCGCCACTGCTCGACACCCCCGCCTCTGTCAGCGTGTTCAGCCAGCAGTTGCTGGAAGACCGCCAGGTACGCAAGCTTAGCGAAGTGTTGCAAAGCGATGCCTCGGTCGGCGAAAGCTATGCCCCCATCGGCTACTACGAAAACTTCAATGTGCGCGGCTTCGAGCTGAACGCCGCCAGTAGCTATCGCATCAATGGCCAGACCATTGCCGGCGAACAGAACGTAGCCCTGGAAAACAAGCAGCAGGTGGAATTGCTCAAGGGCCTGTCCGGGCTGCAGACCGGCGTGTCGGAGCCGGGCGGCTTGATCAACTATATGACCAAGCGGGCCCAAGACATACGCAGCGTCACGGTATCGACCAACGAACAGGGCGAACGCTATCTGGCCACCGACCTTGGCGGCTGGTTCGGCAGCGAAAAGCAGTTCGGCCTGCGCGCCAACCTGGCCCATGAAGACATCCGCACCTACGTCGACCACGCTGACGGCAAGCGCGACTTCGCCTCGCTGGCATTCGACTGGCAGATCAACCCGGATGCCACCCTGCAGCTGGATGCCGAGTATCAACACCGCGAACAGTCGTCGGTGCCGGGTTACCAGCTGCTCGGTGGCACTGAAGTGCCACACGGCATCGACCCAGAAGACCGCCTGGCCTACCAGCATTGGGCAAAGCCCGTGCAGAACGACTCCCTGAACCTGGGCGGCCGCTTCGAATACCGCTTCAACGATACCTGGACCGGCACCGTGAGCGCCTCCCGCAGCAAAGTGGTGATCGACGATTACAGCGCGTTTGCCTGGGGTTCGAGCGAGGGGGCGTTTTTCGGCAGCAATGGCGACTACGACATCTATGACTTCCGCAGCCCCGACGATACCCGCCGTACCGACGAGGCACAGGCCATGCTCAACGGGCACTTCGATGCGCTGGGGGTGGGGCACGAGCTGACCGTGGGTACCAGTGCGCAGCGACGCACACTGGATCAGCGCCCGTACTACAACGAGTGGCTTGGTACCGGCAACATCCATACCAGCGCCCCGGACCTCGATCCGTCCGACAAACCCGTCGGCGCCAGCGAACGCCGGCTGGACAGCCGCCAGTACGGCTTGTTCGTCAGCGACCGCATCAGCTTCAACGAGCAATGGCAGACTGTGCTGGGCGCCCGTGAAGTGCGCCTGGATGAAAAGACCTGGGACGAGAACGGCGTAGCCGGGCGCCATACCCGCCAATACGAGCTGCTGCCCAACGCTGCGCTTATCTACAAACCGCAGCCAAACACCACGGTATACGCCAGCTACGCCAAGGGCCTGTCTGCCGGAGGCACAGCACCCTGGTTCGCCAGCAATGCAGCTGAAATCCTTGCACCCACCACCTCCCGCCAACTGGAACTGGGCCTCAAGCACGACTGGCAAGGCCTGAGCCTGAGTGCCGCCCTGTTCCAGATCCGCCAGGCGTACCAGTACGCGCGCCCAGACGGCACCGGCAACTTCACCTACGTGCAGCAAGGCCAGCAGAAAAATACCGGCCTGGAACTGGGCGCCAGCGGTCGGGTGACCCCGAACCTGCAGGTACAGGCCAGTGCGGCAGCCATTCGGGCGCGGGTGCAGAACAGCGGCACCGAAGCCTATGAAGGCCACCAGGCGATCAACGTGCCTAAATTCCGGGCGGCGCTGCATGCGGAATATGCCCTGCCGGTTCCGGGGCTGGCGCTGCTGGGCGGGGCGCGGTATAGCGCCAGCAAGTATGCGAGCCAGGCGGGCAATGTGGAGGTTGGCGGGTATACCGTGTTCGACCTTGGCAGCCGCTACAGTACCCGTGTTGGCGGGTATGACACGGTGCTGCGGCTGACGATGGATAACGTGCTGGACAAGCGATACTGGCGCGATGTGGGCGATTACCTGGGGGATAACTACCTGTTCCAGGGAGCACCGCGTACCGCTCGGCTTTCGGCTTCGATCAGCTTCTAGATTGCCGGGGCCGCTCTGCGGCCCTTTCGCGACACAAGGCCGCTCCCACAGGTGTGGACTGCCCCCAAGGGGTTGGATTGGTGTCCAACTTCTTGGGAGCACTCCAATTGCCTGTGGGAGCAACTGTCTTGCTCAATTTCTAAAAGCTGGCGCGATCCGTGTGGGAGCGGCCTTGTGTCGCGAAAGGGCTGCACAGCAGCCCCGGGATTTCAGCGTCGGTGCAAATAATGCTGGGGCCGCTTCGCGGCCCTTTCGCGACACAAGGCCGCACAGGCCGGTGTTCAGCTTCAGCCCAGCGCAGTGTCGAGAAACATCATCACCGCAAACCCACCCATCAACCCCGGGTAATGGAGCTGGGAGCATCGCTGGGCAGCTAGGTCGAGCCGGCGCTGGAAGCCCTGAAGGTCGCCGTACATCTGAAGCCTGGCATAGGCTTTGTGGGAGCCTTGTGTCGCGATGGGCTGCGCAGCAGCCCCAATGGCCTTGAAAACAAAAGCCCCCGTGCTTTTCAGCGCGGGGGCTTTTCGTAGAATGTGGCGGTGAAGAAGGGATTTGAACCCTTGATACGATTTCTCGTATACACACTTTCCAGGCGTGCTCCTTCGACCACTCGGACACTTCACCGTTTCTCTTCAAGCCTTGCGGCCTGTCGAGGTGCGCTAATTTAGTGAAAGACTTTCCCTTTGGCAAGCATTTTTTTCAATTTTTTCATGTATTTGCACTTGGGCTGCCATGAGCACTGACCGACCAGTCAGCCTTGCTGCTTTACCTCGCCCCTGGCGCTGGGTAACGTCGTCGCCACGCCAACAAAAGGACTCTGCCATGAGCGAGCTGATTACCTACCACGCCGAAGACGGCATCGCCACCCTTACCCTGAACAACGGCAAGGTCAATGCCATCTCGCCGGACGTCATCACTGCCTTCAATGCAGCGCTGGACCGCGCTACCGAGGAGCGTGCAGTAGTGATCATCACCGGGCAGCCGGGCATTCTGTCAGGCGGTTACGACCTCAAGGTGATGACCCGCGGCCCCAAGGACGCCATCAGCCTGGTCACCGCCGGTTCCACCCTCGCCCGCCGGCTGCTGTCGCACCCGTTCCCGGTGGTGGTCGCCTGCCCCGGCAATGCCGTGGCCAAGGGCGCCTTCCTGCTGCTGTCGGCTGACTACCGCATTGGCGTCGAAGGGCCGTACAAGGTATGCCTGAACGAAGTGCAAATCGGCATGACCATGCACCACGCCGGCATTGAACTGGCCCGCGACCGCCTGCGCCGCTCGGCCTTCCACCGCTCGGTGATCAATGCCGAAGTATTTGACCCGCAGGGTGCCGTGGATGCCGGCTTCCTCGACAAGGTGGTACCGGCCGAGCAATTGCAGGAAGCGGCAATGACTGCAGCACGAGAGCTGAAGAAGCTGAACATGCTGGCGCACAAGAACACCAAGCTGAAAGTGCGCAAAGGGCTGCTGGAGGCGCTGGACAAGGCGATCGAGCTGGATCAGCAGCATATGGGCTAACCGCACGGGCCCTTTTCGCGGGTTTGCCCGCGAAAGGGGCGGAACAGGCCTGCACCAAGGTTTGCCCCAACCAGTGCACACCCGTACACTGCCCCGCGACCGTCTGGTGTGAGCCGTACCATGCTTTATTCATTGCGTATGTTCCTGCTGGGGCTGCATTTTCTTGCCGTTGGCGCCGTGGGCCTGATCATTGGTCTGTGCCGCCCCTTCAACCCTGACAACAGCCGCGTTTTCGCCCGGCTCTACAGCTTGCCGGCCACCTGGCTGATGCGCATCAAGGTCAAGGCCGAAGTCGGCCCATTGTGGGACCACCCACCCGGGTGTGTGATCGTGGCCAACCACCAGTCCAACTTCGACCTGTTCGTGCTGGGCCAAGTGGTGCCGCAACGCACCGTCGCCATCGGCAAGAAGAGCCTGGGCTGGATCCCGCTGTTCGGCCAATTGTTCTGGCTGGGCGGCAACGTGCTGGTCGACCGCAAGAATGCCTATCAGGCACGCAGGGCCATACAGAAGACCACCCGGGTTCTGCAGGACGACACCTCGATCTGGATTTTCCCCGAAGGCACCCGCAATCCCGGCGAGCATTTGCTGGCGTTCAAGAAAGGCGCGTTTCACATGGCCATCGAGGCCGGTGTGCCGATCGTGCCGGTCTGCGTCAGCCGCTATGCCAGGCGCCTGAGCCTGAACAGCTGGCGCCAGCGCACGGTGATTGTGCGCTCGCTGCCGCCCATTGCCACGACGGGCATGACACTGCAGGACCTGCCAACACTGATCGAGCAATGCCGGGTGCAAATGCAGCAGTGCATTGACCGCATGGAAAAAGAACTGGCCTGATCCGGGGTTGCTCTGGAGCCGGGTACAGCCCAAGCTGTATCCGTGTTCAATCGAATAAGCGGACAACCATGGGTCGAGTCGTGGCATCGGCGGTGTACAGCGCCGGCAGAAAGGTCACCAACATCAGCATCGACGAAGGCAGCGAGTGGGCGCGCAAGCCGGGGCATTTTGTGTGGATCGGCCTGGAAGAGCCCAATGCCGAGGAGCTGGCCAACCTGCAGTCGCAGTTCAACCTGCACGAACTGGCCATCGAAGATGCCCTGGAAAAACACAGCCGGCCCAAGCTGGAAACCTTCGGTGACGCGTTGTTCATCGTCACTTATTCGCCAGTGCGCCACGAAGGCAAACTGGAATTCATCGAGACCCATATCTTCGCGGGCAACGGCTACATCATCACCTGCCGCAACGGCCACTCCAAATCCTACGCCATGGTTCGCCAGCGCTGCGAGGCTCGGCCCCTGCTGCTGGAACATGGCGAAGACTTCGTGCTGTACGCCCTGCTCGACTTCGTCACCGAGAACTACCAACCGGTCAGCGAGGCCATTCATGGCGAGATCGAAGCGCTGGAGGAAAGCGTACTGGGCGGCTCGCTGCGGGAAGACGACATCCGCCGCCTGCACAGCCTGCGCCGTGACATCCTGCGCCTGCGCCGCTACGTGGCACCCCTGGTTGAAGTGAGCGAAGAACTGCAGCGCCTGAGCTTCCCGTTCATCGACAAGAACATGCGCCCGTACTTTCGTGATGTGCAAATTCACGTGACACGGCAGATGGAAGACTTGGCCGGCATACGCGACATTGCCAGCCAGACGATCGAGATCGGCATGCTGCTGGAATCGTCACGGCAAAGCATCGTGCAGCGCAAATTCGCGGCCTGGGCGGCGATTCTGGCATTCCCTACGGCCATTGCCGGGGTTTACGGGATGAACTTCCAGAACATGCCGGAGCTGAGCTGGCACTACGGTTACTTCGCGGTACTGGGGGTGATTGCGACGGGGTGTGCCGGGTTGTATGCCAGCTTCAAGAAATCGGGTTGGCTTTGATGGCCTCTTCGCGGGCGCGCCCGCTCCCTCAGGTGGCTCACAATTTTCAGCATTGTGCGCAACCTGTGGGAGCGGGCGTGCCCGCGAAGGGTTGCCACCGATTAAGCGGCGCTGTCGCTGGCCTTTGATGGCTGCTGGATGAACCGCAACATCCACTCCCCTACCAAATCACCCTGGTGCTCGGTGGCCAGGCTGGCAACGGCCTTGTGGTACACCTCGTCACCCAGGTATTCCTGGCGCGCATCGAGCAGTGCGCGGGAGTAGTCATGCACGAATTCCGGGTGACCCTGGAAGCACAGCACCTGGTCGCGAATGTGGTACGCCGCGTTCGGGCAGAAATCGCTGGAGGCGATCACCGTAGCGCCTTCCGGCAGTTCGGTCACCTGGTCCTGATGACTGATCAGCAAGGTCAGCTCCGACACCTCCGGGTCCATCCAGGGCGCATGCGCCGCCAACGAGTAGCGATGAATACCCACGCCCCAGCCTTGCTCAGCCCGCTCGGCCTTGCCACCCAGGGTCAAGGCCAGCAACTGGTGGCCAAAACACACGCCCAGCAGCTTTTCACCGCGCTCGTACAACTTGAGCAGGTAGGCCTTTAGCGTCTGGATCCACGGGTCGGTACCGAACGAATCGGCCTTGCTGCCCGTCACAAGGTAGGCATCGAACTTTTCACTGTCGGCGGGATAGTCGCCGTGCATCACGTTGTACACACAAAATTCGGCGGCAATCGGCTGACGCGAGAAGAGCTGCTCGAACATCCTGCCGTAGCCCTGATATTGCGCCGTCAACTCCGGTCGCAGGACATCGGTTTCAAGGATGCAGATGCGTAACGACATAGGGGTAGTCCTGAACGACATGGGTGGGAATCTGCTGTAGAGACTGCCGCGAAAGGCACGTACAAGCAAGTAGGCTGCACTGACGAACGGTCACATTTCGTCGGCGCCTGCCGAGTGCTTGCGCCACTGTCTAGATAGAGCGTGTCAGCTAGATAGCACTTAGCCTCATAGCCAGAGGAATGGTTTTAGTGCACGGTTAGAACAAAGGGTTCTCAAATATGGATAACGCACACCCTACTGTTGAAGGTATATCCACTTTCAAGCGGCAAGCAGTCCGGCGCCATTCAACGCCACTGCGATCGACCCGAAGCGCGACAAGGAAGCCAACGGGTATTCAGGAATAACAACAAGAAGGCGGTCCGCCATGTTCAGACAATCGAAAATTCGCCAAGCTGGGCTCATTTTATTTGCCACCACGTTGCTGTTGATCTTGCCGAACCTGACACGTTTGTTTGGCTGACTGCGGCGGTGGCGCCAACGGGCAACGCACAGGTAACCTGCTGGCCTTGATGGTCGGAGATCGCCTATGCGCCACTGCCTTGCCCTGCTAGCGTTGCTCCTGAGCCTGCCATTGTCGGCGGCGCAACTGCACCTTGAACTGGGCGCGACACCGCGCCAGTGGAGCAGCGCCGAACTGCTTGGCCACCCTGAGGCCCAGGACATCAGCATCGAACAGGACGTATCCTACAAACGCCCCATGCACTATCGGGCGGTGCCACTGGTCACGCTGCTGAAAGGCGTGACTGCCAGCGATCACCTGCAGGCCGTGGCGCTGGATGGCTTTGCCGCCGAAATGCCCGCTGCGCCCTTGCTGCAGCAAGGGCCGGCACGGGCCTGGCTGGCCGTGGAAGACCCCGACACGCCGTGGCCGTCACTGGGTCCAGGCAAGCCAAGTGCTGGGCCGTTCTACCTGGTGTGGACTGCGCCGCAGGCCAGCGGCATCCGCCCTGAACAGTGGCCATTCCAGATCGCCACCCTTCGCAAGCTGGCCCCGGTGGAACAGCGGTTTCCTGCGCTGCTACCCGACCCGACGCTGCCGGCCGACAGCCCGGTGCGCCAGGGCTTTGCCCTGTTCCAGCAGAATTGCCTGGTGTGCCACCGGTTGAACGGTGCGGGGGATGGGCAGGTGGGGCCGGACTTGAATGTGCCGTATAACCCGACCGAGTATTTTCAGCCGGTTTATTTACGCAAGTTGATACGCGACCCGCAAAGCCTGCGGCGGTGGCCGCAGGCGAAGATGCCGGGGTTTGCGGAGAGTGTGTTGAGTGAACAGGAACTGGATGCGCTGCTGGCCTATTTGGGGCACATGGCAGCGCGTAAGCCTTGAGGGCCTCTTCGCGGGTAAACCCGCGCCTACACGGTGGTGGACACACACCGGGGGGTGAACACAGACCGTCGTAGGAGCGGGTTTACCCGCGAAAGGGCCGGGCCTGCTGGCCAATATCCCTGGCCGTTCATCGTTGCCGCCGCCACCGTAATCGCGGGTTAACCCGCTCCTACAACGGCAGGTGGTGTCCACCCTCCATCAATGTGTAGGCGCGGGTTAACCCGCGAACGGGCCAACACAAAACTGTCAGGCCGTGAGCCGTTCGTGCTTGACGCCCCACCCTTCCACCTCACCCCCATACGGTGTCACCAACTGCTCGAAGGCCTCTTCAAAGTCGCCAATCCCGCCATGGGTGGCGTACATGACCTTGCTCAGTTCCAGGTGCCAGGCACCGTCGCCCAGCTCCTTCACCTGGGCATTGAGCGATTCCCCGCGAAACTGCCCGGCTGCACGACGGGCCCCTGCTTCGTCCGGGAATACGGCATAGAACTCGATGGGGTGGATCTGGGTGAAGTCGAAACCGCCTGCTTTCATCTGGCGCAGGACGTTGCTGCTGATATCGTCGTTCTGGCTGCTCATGAATCGTCCTCCTGAATAAAGCAATGGATAGACTTTCCGTGCACTACGCACCTGCCGGCAAAGGCCGTGCAGTTCGAGCTGATGCAAGACGCGAATTGTAGCGGCGCCAACCCGCAGAACAGGCAGGCCCTTCTCCAGCGTAGTGCCTGCCAAGGCACCACGCAAACGTGTGGTTCAGGCGACTTCGTGAATGCTGGTGATGGTCACACCGCTATGCTCTTTGAGCCAGCGTGCGGTCGGGGAGATGATACGGTCCTGGAAGTCGTTGAGGTCCAGCTCGTCCATCACCGGAAACAGGTGTGAGCGGATGGCCCGCGCAACGTCTTCCTCGCTGGGGCAATGCTCGGCATGCAACAGCAATGTGGACGGTTCGCCCTTCTGGTCGGCAAAAATGACTTCCCACTCTTTCATTGAACGGACCCTCTCAGTCAACGAACACCAGGTGTGTGATGCCTGAATAACTGACCTTGGGGCGGGGATAATGTTCAGTCCGGGGAAATTGTGCGGGGCCCATTCGCGAGCTTGCCCGCTCGCACAGGGCCAGCACAAGGTTCTAACCCTTGTCGTGCCTGTGGGAGCGGGCAAGCCCGCGAATGGGCCGCAACGCGGCCCCGGTTTACTTCGGTGTGCCGTGCACCACGCCAGCGGTGTTATCCAGCAGGCTCTTGGTCGCCGTCTGGATATACGCTTCCAGCTTCTTGAGCATTTCCGGCTGGTCCGGACTTTCGATCAGTTCGGCCTTGAACTCGCTGCCCAACTGGTAGCGGTACATCCGCGGGCTCATGTCCTTGGACTCGATCAGGATACGGTCACCCTGCACCAGCCCGACAATCTGCTCGCTGCCCGACGGCTTGATCATGCCCACGCCCTGGTCACCCTCGGGCAGGTTGAGCAGGTCACGCCCCCAGCACTGGTGGCGAGCCTTGCCACCCAGGCGGCCCATGATGGTCGGCACGATATCGACCTGGGTACCCACGGTGTGGTTCACCGCACCGAACTTCTCCTGAATGCCCGGGGCAATCAGCAGCAGCGGCACGTTGAAGCGGCCCAGGTCCAGCTCGGTAACCTGCTGGTGGTTGCCAAAGCCATGGTCACCGACGATGACGAACAGGGTGTCCTTGAAGTAAGGCTCTTTACGCGCCTTCTCGAAGAACTGGCCCAGCGCCCAGTCCGAATAACGCATGGCGGTCAGGTGCTCGTCCAGACGGCCCTGGCCGGTCACTTTCTCTACCGGCAAGTCCTTCGGCAGGGCATACGGCGTGTGGTTGGACAGCGTCTGCAGCAGCGCGTAGATCGGCTTCTTGCCATCGTGCTTGGCCAGCTCTTCGTTGCCGCGGTCGAACATGTCCTGGTCGGACACACCCCAGGTCGGGTCGGAGAACACCGGGTTGACGAAGTCATTACGGCCGATGAAGGTGGTCATCCCCTGGTTGCCGAAGAACCCGGACTGGTTGTCCCAGGCAAAGTCGCCGTTGTAGACGTACACGTCGTCGTAGTCACGGGCGCTGAGCAGGGCCGGCAGGCCCGACAGCTTATGGCCGCCTTCCGGGGTCTGCATCAGGTATTCGAAACCTGGCAGGTTGGGGAAGCAGGCCATGGTGGCGAACATGCCCTGGTGGGTATGGGTGCCGTTGGAGAAGAAGCGGTCGAACAGCAGGCCTTCTTTGGCCAGCTTGTCGAAGTACGGGGTGATGTTGTTGGGGCTGCCAAGCGCGCCTACCGAGTGGCCGGCGAAGCTTTCCATCAGGATCACCACCACGTTCTTGATCGGCAGGGTACGGTCAGCCGGCGGCACAAAGTCGCGGCGGATAGCGGCTTCGTCGGCGTCGACCAGCGTGTCGTGGGCGGTCAGCAGTTGCTCACGCACACTTTGCGTGGCCACGTCCTGCTGCAGGACTGGCTTCCAGATGTTGGCACGGTCCTCGCCAAAGCGGCTCTTGGCAGCGTCAATCAGGGTCAGGGTGCCGTTCAGGCCCAGCTGGTTGACGAAGTTGGAGTCCGTGGTAAAGGCATCACCCCAGCGCATCGGCGGGCCCTGGCGCAGGGTGCCACGGGCAGCGACCACGGCCACCAGCAAGATCACCATGAATACCGCCAGGCGCTTGTACCACGGGGCAACGCGGTACAGGCCTTCGGCACGGGTGGCGCGATCGATACCTTTGAACAGCAGGCTCAGCAGCCAGGTCCCGAAGGCCCAGGCCAGCAGGTAGCGGACCACCGGGAAACCGTACCAGAGCATGCTCATGACGGTTTTCGGGTCTTCCTTGATGTATTGGAAAACCAGGCCGTTGAGGCGCTGGTGGAACTCGCGGTAGAAGTCCATTTCCATCAGGCCGAGGAACATCACCACGCTCGAAGCGAGGGTCAGCCAGAAACGGAACACGCCACGCCGGGCCATGGCCCAGGGGCTGAGGATGGCCAGCAGCAGCGGAATACTGATGTAAACCACCACCCGCAGGTCGAAGCGCAAGCCGTTGAGGAAGCCTTCGGCGACCGTCGAATAAGGGGTATCGCCGACCATGTCGTTGTTGTAGGCCAGCAGCGCCAGGCGCACGAGGCTGAGCATCAGCATGATCACCAGGCCGCTGAGCAGCGTATAGGCCAGGTGGGATTTCAA
This sequence comes from Pseudomonas sp. USTB-Z, assembly GCF_019691255.1. NCBI lineage: Bacteria > Pseudomonadati > Pseudomonadota > Gammaproteobacteria > Pseudomonadales > Pseudomonadaceae > Pseudomonas > Pseudomonas sp. USTB-Z. The sequence goes on along the minus strand of NZ_JAECZP010000014.1, from coordinate 146,738 downwards.
GGTCGGCGAAAATGACGTTCGCGCGCCCTGTTGCTTCAAGGCGTCCGTGTTAGCCATGAATGGGAAGGTCCTAGGATTGCGGTTTGCGAAGAGGCGATGGCGCTAGGCCAACGCAGCATTATGCGGGTGCGGATTCTGTTTAAACCAATGTGAAAATTTTGTCACGGCCCTATTACTGGCTATGTCAGTAACGCGCCTAGAGCCGCACATTCCCCCGCGGCCCGGCAATCGCCCAGATCACCAGCCCCACCACCGGCAGCAAGGCGATCAACAAGATCCACAACACCTTGATGCCCACCTCGCTGCCACTCTTGATCACGTTGAGAATGGCCCAGATATCCAGCGCCAGAATGATCAGCCCGACCAGGCTGTTGAAGGTAGATCCCATGTCTGAATTCCTGTCCAGAGGCTTTGCTGCACAGCATAGTCAGCTATCGCAGCAATAGAAGGGAATCCTTGGCGGATGTCGCAGGTCCCTCGGTAGACTGACTGCATTCACTGATTCGAGGTTCGCATGCCACCCACCCACAGCCAAAGCGCCGCCCCCTCTTCACTGCTGCAGGCCTGGCGCCAGCAGGTTACCGATACCCCCTGGCTCAGCGCCGGCCTGGGGCTGAGCCTGCTGGCGGTGTGCGTGCTGCTGGCCGCCAGCCTCTGGAACGCGGTGAACGGCGACCATGCCGACAACCTGCACTTGGCCATGCTGGGCGGGTTGTCCGGCTTTGGCGCCACCGCACTGGGCGCCGTGCTGGCAGTGGTGCTGCGCGATGTCAACGCGCGCACCCAGGACGTGATGCTGGGCTTTGCTGCCGGCATGATGCTGGCCGCCAGCTCGTTTTCGCTGATTTTGCCGGGCCTGGAGGCTGCCCGCGAGATCACGGGCAACGGCCCGGCCGCTGCGTTTACCGTGGTGCTGGGCATGGGCCTGGGTGTGCTGCTGATGCTGGGCCTGGACCGCTTCACCCCGCATGAACACGAAAGCACCGGCCCGTGCGGCCCCGAAGCCGAGCGCATCAGCCGGGTGTGGCTGTTTGTGCTGGCGATTACCCTGCACAACCTGCCTGAAGGCATGGCGATTGGCGTGAGCTTTGCCAATGGCGACATGAACATCGGCCTGCCACTGACCAGTGCCATCGCCATTCAGGACATCCCCGAGGGGCTGGCCGTGGCGCTGGCCTTGCGCGCCACGGGGCTTTCCAACCTGAAGGCCGCGTTGGTGGCGATAGGGTCGGGCCTGATGGAGCCGCTAGGGGCGGTGATCGGGCTAGGGATTTCTACAGGCTTTGCCCTAGCCTACCCGATCAGCATGGGGCTGGCGGCGGGGGCGATGATCTTTGTGGTCAGCCACGAGGTGATCCCCGAAACCCACCGCAACGGGCACCAGACAGCGGCGACCCTGGGGTTGATGGGTGGGTTTGCGGTGATGATGTTTCTCGACACTGCGCTGGGCTGAAGCTGAACACCGGCCTGTGGGAGGGGCCTTGTGTCGCGAAAGGGCCGCGAAGCGGCCCCGGCATTATTTGCATCGACGCTGAAATCCCGGGGCTGCTGTGCAGCCCTTTCGCGACACAAGGCCGCTCCCACAAAGCCTATGCCAGGCTTTAGATGTGTACGGCGACCTTCAGGGCTTCCAGCGCCGGCTCGACCTTGATGCCCAGCGCTGCCCCCAGCTCCATTACCCGCGCCAGGTCCTGCTGCCCCACCATGACCATCTGCAGTTCATCATCGAGCAACTGGCTGAAGTTGAGCAGCACATAACCACCGGCCTCCTTGTTCAGCGCGCCCATCTGCACCTGGATACGGTTGAGCGCGGTCAGTGGCTCGGTACGGGCCAATTGCTTGGGCTTGAGGGTAAACGGCACGCTGTTGTCGAACGAGTCGCTGATCTGCTGGAACAGCGCCTGGTAGCTGTCGGCCTGGAACACCACGGTATCCGGCAGGCTGCCCAGCACCACCCATTCGCCCAAAGGCATCGGGAAAGTGTCGTCGTAGTTGATGTCAGGGTTGGCGGCCAGGAAGGCGACAGGGTCAGCGTAGGCCTGGGCGGCCTCGTCGGCGATACGCTCGATGTCTGCCTCACGCATGCAGCCTGCGCCAATGAGGCTGATGAATTCGAGCAACTGAGTTTTCATGAAAGGGGGCCTGCGACGGGTGAAAAGTCGCCAAGGATAGCCGCAAATGCCCCTAGGCGGTTAGCCCGCCTGTGCTTGCAGGCGCGCGGCAGTGTCTGCTGCGCCCATGGTTTGCGCCGCCATCAGGGCGGTGATGCCGCGGGCGTCCTGGTGCGCCGGGTCGGCCCCCTGGGCCAGCAGATAGTCGAGGATTTCGCTGCGGTTGAACATCGCCGCCAACATCAGCGCGGTGCGACCGTCCTGTGCGGCGGCATCCACCGGCACGCCATGCTCCACCAGCAGGCGAATCATCGCCAGGTCCCCTTTGAATGCGGCACCGGCAATCGGCAGCTGGCCATTGTCGTTGGCAATCAGCGGGTCGGCACCTTGCGCCAGCAGCACGCGCACCGCCTCGTGGTGACCGTGGTAGCTGGCCAGCATCAGCAAGGTATCGCCCTTGTGGTTACGCAGGTTGGCCGGCAGGCCGCTGGCAAGCAGGCGCCCGAGCATGTCGGCGTCGCCCTGACGGGCACGTTCGAACACCTGCTCGGCGAACGCAGCGGTTTCGTCGTCGGTCATGGTGGCAGGTGCGGCTTGGCTGGACATGGGGAACCTCCTGGCATAATTGATGGCCCAAGTGTTCGTCAGGCATGCCATTGCGGTCAAAGGTTCAGATTCTATAAGGCCGATAGGCAAACCCTGACCCGTGCAAAATGCACTGTGCAAAATGCACGACCGTGCAGCCTGCACGATGCCGCTTCTGAGAATTCCACGTAAGCTACTGGTTTTACTATATTTTTTGCCAAACAAGATTCTGGCACGGTCACTGCAACCATCAACTCATGTCTGCCACACACCAGCCAGGAGTTGATATGGACCTCATCCAGCAAAAGTTCGCCTCGGTATTTTCGGCCTATCAAGTGAATACCAAAGCCCGGCCCGATGGCGGTGTACTGCTTACCCTGCGCGCAGCGGATGGCAAGGTTACCCGCCGGGTGCTGACCTATGGGCAATTGCACAGTGCCGAACAGCTCTCCTGGGCGATCAGTGCCATCCGTCGTGATCTGGCTGAAGAGGCCAGTGAGTTGCCGGTCATCTCGATGCTGCAGAGCCAGCAGCGGTTTGCCCTGCCGACTTACCGCTGAGGGGTGTATTGCCTGAACTGGCCTCTTCGCGGGTAAACCCGCTCCTACATGCCTAAAGGCGGCGCAACATTGACTGCGCGATGCCTAAGGGTGATGCCACCGCTGTAGGAGCGGGTTCACCCGCGAAGAGGCCGGTAATGCAATTACAGCTCGTCGATCCCAAGAAATGCCCGCGCCGTCACATCCCCGGTAAACCGCGCCTGCATGCCCTGCTCGCTGCCATACAAGCGCAACGCCAGGCAAAACGGTGTATCACCCAGCTCAACCCAGCGCCGCGTCCCGGCCGGCACCAGCAGCTGGTCACCCTTCTCGCACAGCACCGAATACACCCAGCCCCCCAGCCGCAGGCCAACCTGCGCCCGCCCGCTGACCACGGCGAACAGCTCGTCGGCATCATGCACATGCTCATCACGCACATCGACCTGTGCCGGGTCTTCACCGTCGCGGTTGAGCAGCGCGAAGGCCTTGCTGCCATGCGCCGTCATCAACTCATCCAGATACACGCGGCAAACCTCCAGCACCTCGTCCTGGGCCGTGCCCGGGCGCACCCGCAGGCCAGGTTCGGCATGCACAAAGCGCACGCCCTGCTCGGCCAACGTAGCGGCGATGTCGTCGTGGTGAGTCAGCACCTTGTTCGGCAGTGCCGGGCTGGCGGGGTGGAAAACGCTGAGAATGCTCATCAGGGGCGGGTCCTGGTCGGTTGCGAACAAAGGGCAATGATAACGGCTGCGGCCAAGGCTGCGGCACTGGCCATACCAAAGGTGAAGGTGGGGCCCAGCAGCTTCCAGCTGTAGCCTGAGTACAGCGCCCCCAGCGCACCGCCGGTACCCGACAGCGCGGCGTAAAGCGCCTGGCCCTGGCCCTGCTGGCGGGCACCGAAGCTGGCCTGGACGAACGCGATGCTGGCGGCATGGAAGCAGCCGAAGGTGGCCGCGTGCAGCAGCTGGGCGAAGATCAGTACTGCCGGCTCCTGGGCCAGGTTGCCCAGCAGCAGCCAGCGCAATGCCGCCAGCAGGAAGCTGACCAACAGCACGCGCTGTACGCTGAAACGGGCAAACAGGCGGCTCATGACCATGAACATCAGCACCTCGGCCACCACCCCAAGCGCCCATAACAGGCCGATGGCACCGCGCGTGTAGCCCAAGTGCTCCAGGTGCAGGGTAAGGAAGGTGTAGTACGGCCCGTGGCTGAGCTGCATCAGGGCCACGCACGCGTAGAACGCGATCACCCCCGGGGCACGCAACTGTTGCAGGAAGCCCCCCGTGCCGCTGCGCCCGCCCTGTTCCACCGGCTGGGCATTGGGCACCCACAGGCTGGCGGCAACGATGCCGGCCATGATCGTGACCAGCGCCACCGGGTAGATGTCCAGGCTCAACCACTCGAACAAGCGGCCCAGGCCAACCACGGTGAGGATGAAACCGATCGAACCCCACAGACGTACCTGGCTGTAGCGCGACGTTTGCCCGTGCAGGTGGGCCAAGGTGATGACCTCGAACTGCGGCAGCACCGCATGCCAGAAGAACGCGTGCAGGGCCATGACCAGCGCCAGCCAGGCGTAGCTTTTGCCGAAGAAGATCAGGGCGAAGGTGGCCAGGGTGCACAGCGCGCCAAGGCGGACGATCAACAGCCGCTGCCCCGTGCGATCGCCCAGCCAGCCCCACAGGTTGGGGGCCACGCAGCGCATCAGCATGGGGATGGCCACCAGCTCGCCGATGCGCGCCGGGGAGAAGCCCAGGTGGTCGAAGTACAGCGCCAGGAACGGTGCGGTGGAGCCCAGCAGGGCGAAATAGAACAGGTAGAAGCTGGACAGGCGCCAGTAGGGGATGGGTTGCATGGGGTGGCCTTGTGGGGACCTGGGCCGGCCTCTTCGCGGGTGAACCCGCGCCTACGCGGATTTCACCCTGTCACTGCACCTGAGGGCAGTGATATCCCAATGTAGGCGCGGGTTTACCCGCGAAGAGGCCGGTGCAGGTGGATCAGCGCTGGCCCAGCACCGGGGTATTCACTTGCACATCGGCATTCTGCGCACGGTGGCGCAGCAGGTGGTCCATCAGCGCAATGGCCATCATCGCCTCGGCAATCGGCGTGGCACGGATGCCCACGCACGGGTCATGGCGGCCCTTGGTGATGACGTCCACCGGGTTGCCATCGACATCGATCGAGCGGCCCGGGGTGGTGATGCTGGAAGTGGGCTTCAGCGCCAGGTGCGCAACGATCGGCTGACCGGAGGAAATACCGCCCAGAATGCCGCCTGCATTGTTGCTGAGGAAGCCTTCCGGGGTCAGCTCGTCCCGGTGCTCGGTGCCGCGCTGGGCCACACTGGCAAAGCCGGCGCCGATTTCCACGCCCTTGACCGCGTTGATGCTCATCAGCGCATGGGCCAGCTCTGCATCCAGGCGGTCGAAGATCGGTTCGCCCAGCCCGGGCATCACGCCTTCTGCGACCACGGTGATCTTGGCGCCCACCGAATCCTGGTCTCGGCGCAGCTGGTCCATGTAGGCCTCCAGCTCAGGTACTTTGTCCGGATCAGGGCTGAAGAAGGCGTTTTGCTCCACCGACTCCCAGGTCTTGAACGGGATTTCGATCGGGCCCAGCTGGCTCATGTAGCCACGCACGGTGATGCCCTGGGTGGCCAGGAACTTCTTGGCGATAGCGCCGGCGGCCACGCGCATGGCGGTTTCGCGGGCCGAGCTGCGGCCGCCGCCGCGGTAGTCGCGGATACCGTACTTGTGGTGGTAGGTGTAGTCGGCGTGGGCCGGGCGGAACAAGTCCTTGATGGCTGAGTAGTCCTTGGACTTCTGGTCGGTGTTGCGGATCAGCAGGCCGATCGAGCAGCCGGTGGTGCGGCCTTCGAACACGCCGGAAAGGATTTCTACCTCGTCGGCTTCCTGGCGCTGGGTGGTGTGCCGGCTGGTGCCGGGCTTGCGCCGGTCAAGGTCGTGCTGCAGGTCGGCGAGGGAAATTTCCAGGCCCGGAGGGCATCCATCGACAATGGCGACCAACGCCGGGCCATGGCTCTCGCCAGCGGTGGTGACAGTGAACAGCTTGCCGTAGGTATTGCCGGACATGGACGCTCCGCGAGTTCTGCCTGAAATGGACGAAAGCAGCAGTATACAGATGCTTTGATCGCCTGTGCGGGCCTCTTCGCGGGCATGCCCGCTCCCACAGGATCACCACAGATCCAAATGCTGTGAAATACCTGTGGGAGCGGGCGTGCCCGCGAAAGGGCCGAACCTGCCATTCGCTTCCCAGAACCTTCCCGCCAACAGTGGGTCAAACCCACATCTCCCCATGTAGTACCGCATGATGTCGCGCCTCGTCGCCTTGCTCTTCCTGCTGTGCACCGGCCTGGCCCAGGCCGCCGCCCCCACTGTACTGCAACGCCCGATCGACCTGGACACCGGCCAGGGCGTGCTGCACGGCAGCCTGCTGCTGCCACAACAGGCCACCCCGCCGCCAGTGGTGCTGATCATCGCCGGCTCCGGCCCCACCGACCGCGACGGCAACAACCCGGCGTCGGGCCGGGTCGACAACCTGAAGCGCCTGGCCCTGCTGCTGGCCAACGAACACATTGCCAGCGTGCGTTACGACAAACGCGGGGTGGCCGCCAGCCAGCCGGCCACGCCTGACGAGCGTGACCTCAGCGTGGAGCGCTACGTGGCCGATGTGGTCGCCTGGAGCCGCAAGCTCAAAGCCGACCCGCGCTTCGGCCCGCTGATCCTGATTGGCCACAGCGAAGGCGCACTGATTGCCAGCCTGGCCGCCGAGCAGGCGGGCGCCAGCGCAGTCATCACCCTGGCCGGCAGCGGCCGGCCGCTGGCCGAGGTGCTGCACGAACAACTGGCCCAGCGCCTGCCGCCCGCGCAACTGGCCGGTGGCAGCGCCCTGCTCGACCGCCTGCAGGCCGGGCAGACCAGCCTGGATGTGCCAGCGCCGCTGCGCCAGGTGTTTCGCCCCAGCGTGCAGCCGTACCTGATTTCGCTGTTCCAGCAAAACCCGGCAGCCGCCTTTGCCCGCCTGCCGATGCCCGCGCTGATCGTGCAGGGGCGCAACGACGTGCAGGTGGACGTGGCCGACGCCCAACGGCTGAAAGCGGCCAAGCCAGATGCACAACTGGTCCTGATTGATGGCATGAACCACATGCTGCGCATCAGCCCCAAGGGCATGAGCCAGCAGCGCGACAGCTACCTCAACCCCGAGCTGCCGCTGGCGCGTGAGCTGGGCGAGCGAATTGTGACGTTCATCCAGCATTTGCCTTCGGCGTAAGTCAAACAGGCTCAGGTCTCAGCCATGCCTGCCGATACAGCAGGCATAGCTGAGGACAAGCCCTGATGACCACCTCCCCCACCGCCGTCGAGCCGGCCGAAGAACCCCAGGAAATCCCCGCCCTGCCCTGGGCCGAGCTGACCGCCGAACATTTCCAGCTGCTGCGCCTGGCAGCACTGCCTACCGACCGCAGCACCGGCGCGCGGCCGCTGCGTTTTGTGCAGTTCGGCTATGCCGAGCGCCATGACAAGGCCCACAGCCTGCTGCGCATGGAAATCCAGTTGCCTGGGCAGAAAGTGCACAAAGAGCAGAACCGCCTGGACATCCGCGTCGACCATGCCGAGCGCCTGGTGCGTATTGGCAATGAACAGGGCCTGCAACTGGAACCGGTGAACCGTGGCATCGGCCGTTTCATGCTGGCCCAGGCCGCGCAGTGGTTGCAGCGCAAGTGGTCGCACTACCGGGTTGAAGGCATGGCGCTGCCGAGCAAGGATGCCCTGAACGAGGACTCACGCCTGCGCCGTGACCACTGCTTGCGCGGGGTGGGTATCGAGGTGCAGTACGAGGACAGCCAGCACCTGAAGGGCCGTACCGCGGATATGACGGTGGGCCAGCTCAAGGCCGCCTGGAGCAGCGAGCGCCTGCAGCGGGTGGAGATTCTGGATGCCGCCAACCTGCTGCAGCAGGCGGACCAGCAACTGCAGGAAAAGGAAGGGCAACTGCGCGAGCGGGATGAGCGCGTGGCCAAATACCAGCGCGAAGACGGCGGATTGCGTTTCACCATTACCTGCCTGGTGGCGTTTGCCGTGTTCCAGGCAGGGCTGTTGATCTGGATTGCAACCCGCTAAGACCGCATCTGCCGGTGGAGATTGGGGCCGCTTCGCGGCCCATCGCGACACAAGGCCACAGATTGATCGCGCACCTTGTGAGGCCTTGTGTCGCGATGGGCTGCAAAGCAGCCCCAAATAGCCTAAACGCGGGCCTTGAACAATTCCTGATGCTGGCGGCACTGCTCGGCGGTGAGCATGAACACCCCGTGCCCGCCACGCTCGAATTCCAGCCAGGCAAAGTCCACCTCGGGGTACAACGCCTCGACATGCACCTGGCTGTTGCCCACTTCGACAATCAGCAAACCCTTCTCGGTCAGGTGGTCAGCCGCTTCGGCCAGCATCCGCCGTACCAGGTCCAGGCCGTCGCTGCCGCAGGCCAGGCCCAGCTCGGGCTCATGGTGGTACTCGGCCGGCATGTCGTCGAAGTCTTCGGCATCGACATACGGCGGGTTGGACAGGATCAGGTCAAAACGCTGCCCCGGCAAACCGCCAAAGCCATCGCCCTGCACGGTGTACACGCGCCCGTCCAGGCCATGGCGCTCGATGTTCTGGTTGGCCACTTCAAGGGCCTGGAACGACAGGTCGGCCAACACCACCTCGGCCTCGGGGAACACGTCAGCGGCGACGATGCCGATGCAACCCGACCCCGTGCACAGGTCCAGAATGCGCGCCGGCTCGCTGGCCAGCCACGGCTCGAAACGTTTTTCGATCAGCTGGCCAATGGGCGAACGCGGCACCAGCACCCGTTCGTCGACAATGAACGACATGCCGCAGAACCAGGCCTCGCCCAGCAGGTAGGCGGCCGGTACACGCTCTTCGATACGGCGCTTGAGCAGGTGCTGAAGGCGTACTCGCTCGTCGTCCTCGAGCATGCAGTCCAGGTAGCTGTCGGCCACCTCCCATGGCAGGTGCACCGCACCCAGCACCAGCAGGCGGGCTTCGTCCCAGGCGTTGTCGGCACCGTGACCGAAGAACAGGTCATGCTCGTGGAAGCGGCTGACCGCCCAGCGGATGTAGTCGCGCAGCGTGCGCAGACGGGATGTGATCACGGGGTACTCCTATTTTCAGACCGGACAAAAGTCTAACAGCCCCACCCGCACATTTGTTCCTTTGCCTTGCCCAAAGGCTAGCCACAGGCCAGTAACCATGCCGCTTGCGTTGTCAACCATTCCCATTGGCGCCAAGGCAGGGGAGAATAGGTATACAAAAGCCCTATCCAAGGAGCCCTTGATGTCCGTTCCAACCACGATGTTTCGCCTCACTGGCCGCGACTATCCGCCGGCCAAGCTGAGCCACGCCAGCCTGATCATCATCGATGCACAAAAGGAGTACCTCAGTGGTCCCCTGAAGCTGTCGGGCATGGACGAGGCCGTGGCCAACATCGCCAGGTTGCTCGACGCCGCCCGTAAAAGCGGCCGTCCGATCATCCATGTTCGCCACCTGGGCACTGTTGGTGGCCGCTTCGACCCCCAGGGGCCGGCTGGCCAGTTCATTCCGGGGCTGGAGCCGCTGGAAGGTGAAATCGTCATCGAAAAACGCATGCCCAACGCGTTCAAGAACACCAAGCTGCACGAAACTTTGCAGGAGCTGGGCCACCTGGACCTGATCGTCTGTGGTTTCATGAGCCATTCCAGCGTCAGCACCACCGTTCGCCGCGCCAAGGACTATGGTTATCGGTGCACCCTGGTAGAAGACGCGTCGGCCACCCGCGACCTGGCATTCAAGGACGGCGTCATTCCGGCCGCTCAGATTCACCAGTGCGAAATGGCCGTGATGGCTGACAACTTCGCTTGCGTCGCCCCCACCGCCAGCCTGATCTGAGCGGCTTGCAGGACCGCCCGGCAGCCGGGCGGAACCCGATGGGCAGCAGCAGGTCGAATTCCGGATATCCACCGAGGAGAGCGGAATGAAGCTTAAAGGCAGTTTCGACGCCAAGCGCCTGCGCCCGCGCGAGCCGCGTAACTGGGGCGCCCGCCTGGCGGCCGGTCTGTCGGCCCTGCTGGCGACGCTGGGCGTATTGCTGGCCATGGCCGGCGTCGCCGGCCTGCTGGGCAACTACCCTGCCCTGCAGGAACTCAACGCCAACAAACCGTTGTCCAGCATCCTCACCGTGGCTGGCTTGTTGCTGCTGTGGCTGGGCGTGCGTTTCTGGCGGCGCAGCCGTATCCGCTTGCGCCGCGGGCGGGAGCTTAACCTGTCGCCGCACCTGATGAAGAAGCACGATTGAGACGCGGCTAACGCGGTCCTTGTGGGAGCGGCCTTGTGTCGCGAAAGGGCCGCAAAGCGGCCCCGGCAATTCATGCAGTGAAGCTGAAATCCTCGGGGGCGCTGCGCACCCCTTTCTCGACGCAAGGCAGTTGCCCCCCCGATCGCACCGGCCTCAAGCCATACGCAATCCCTGTAGGAGCGGGTTTACCCGCGAAGAGGCCCGCACAGGCTGCACACGGCCCCACAGTCGCGTAAACTACGTCGCCTACGTGGAGGCATCATGCAAGACGACGATTTTTCCCTGTTCAAGGCCGAAGTGCGCGGCGTAAAGCCGATCAGCCACGACCGTGCCGACGTCGGCAAGCCCAAGGCCGACCGCCAGAAGCTGGCCGGCCTGCGCCAGGCGGCGACCGTGCGCAGTGACAAGGCCTTGGTCATCGATGGCATGTCCGACCAGTTCGTCATCGACGTAGGCGCCGAAGACGAGCTGATGTGGCGCCGCGATGGCGTGCAGGAAGGCCAACTGCGCAAGCTGAAGCTGGGGCAGATTCCATTCGAGGGCAGCCTCGACCTGCACGGCATGACGGTGGAAAAGGCCCGCGAAACCTTGTGGGACTTCATCGCCGAAGCCACCAAACTGGAGGTGCGCTGCGTGCGAGTGACCCACGGCAAGGCCGCGCGCCTGGACGGCAAGCGCCCGATGATCAAGAGCCACGTCAACACCTGGCTGCGCCAGCACCCGCAAGTGCTCGGTTTTGCCTCGTGCAGTGCCCGCCACGGCGGTACTGGCGCGGTGTATGTGATGCTGAAGCGAACCATGCTCGAAGGCCGCGACGAGTAACGCCGCGCTTGCAGCGCCGCCCTCACCGCCGTACCCTTCGTTTTTGCGATTTTTTCCCACAGGTAGATCCATGTCCCTGGAACAGAACTACACCGAGATCCTCAGCCAGATTGGCGAGGACGTCTCCCGTGAGGGCCTGCTCGACACGCCCAAGCGGGCTGCAAAGGCGATGAAGTACCTTTGCCGCGGTTATGAGCAAACACTGGAAGAAGTCACCAACAACGCTTTGTTCAGCTCTGACAACAGCGAAATGGTGCTGGTCCGGGACATCGAGCTGTATTCGATGTGCGAGCACCACATGCTGCCGTTCATTGGCAAGGCACACGTTGCCTACCTGCCGAAGGGCAAGGTACTGGGCCTGTCCAAGGTGGCACGTATCGTCGACATGTACGCCCGCCGCCTGCAGATCCAGGAAAACCTCAGCCGCCAGATCGCCGAAGCCGTGCAGCAGGTAACCGGTGCCGCGGGCGTGGCCGTGGTGGTCGAAGCCAAGCACATGTGCATGATGATGCGCGGTGTCGAAAAGCAGAATTCGACCATGATCACCTCGGTGATGCTGGGTGAGTTCCGCGATAACGCCGCCACCCGTAGCGAGTTCCTCAGCCTGATCAAGTGATTGGTTGCTGACCCCAAGCCGACCCTTCAGGGTCGGCTTTTGCATTTCAGGAGTTGTCCATGATCGTCAAAGCCCTGCGGGTTGGCCTCGGCCAGCTCATTGTGTTCGGTGACTGGATCAGCCGCCCGGCCAAGCGCAAGCGCGACGCGGCCGCCCAGGCCCGCATCGAGCAAGCGGCCAAGGGGCTGGCGCTGTACCAGTTCCACGCCTGCCCGTTCTGCGTCAAAACCCGCCGCACCCTGCACCGTTTGAACGTGCCGGTGGCGCTGCGCGACGCCAAGAACGACCCGGTGCACCGCCAGGCCCTGCAAGAAGGTGGCGGCCGAGTGAAAGTGCCATGCCTGCGCATTGAAGAAGCCGGCAAGGTGACTTGGATGTATGAGTCCAAGGCGATCATCGCTTACCTGGATGAGCGGTTTGCCGCCATCTGACTGACGCTGCAGATCCCTTGTGGGAGCGGGCGAGCCCGCGAAGCAGGCATCGCGGTGGTTGGCACGGGCTGCGCCCGTGTTCGCGGGCACGCCCGCTCCCACAAGGGTTGCGCAAGCGCCTGGAAAACAGGTCGGCTTTCAACCCACCATCGGCACATGCCGCGGGTGGCTGCTGACCCGCTCCAGCCAGGCCCTTACCGCCGGGTACTCTGCCAGGTCGAACCCGCCCTGCTGCGCCACATGGGTGTAGGCATACAACGCCACATCGGCAATCGAGTAGTGCTCACCCACCAGGTAAGGCGTCATCTGCAACTGTCGCTCCATCACCTTCAGCGCCTTGTAGCCGCCCTTGTGCAATTTGCGGTACTCGTCCAGGCGCTCGTCCGGCAGCCCCAGGTAGAACTGGATGAACCGCGCCACGGCAATGTACGGCTCATGGCTGTACTGCTCGAAAAACTGCCACTGCAGCACCTGGGTACGCAGGCGCGGCTCGCTGGGCAGGAACTCGCTGCCATCGGCCAGGAAGTTGAGAATGGCGTTGGACTCCCACAGGTAGCTACCGTCTTCCAGTTCCAGCACCGGTACCTTGCCGTTAGGGTTCATCGCCAGAAACTCGGGCGTTTCGGTCTCGCCCTTGAGGATGTCCACCGGGTGCCATTCATAGGGCCGGCCCAGCAGGCTCAACATGAGCTTGACCTTGTAACAGTTACCCGACTGGTAGTCGCCATAGACCTTGTACATCGACCCTCCCTGCAAAGCAGTTTCGCAATTGCGCCCAATATTTGGCGACTGTACGGCTAAAAGCAATGGCCGCTGTATGGCAAGGATCAACCTTGCTCGCTGTAGTCTGAAAAAACTGCTTACACCTTTACAAGGATTTTATTCATGACCGATGCCACTTCCGCACGCCTGCGGCCCCTGGCAGACACCGCCCCCTCGGCGGTGGTCGCCGGCTTCATTGCCATGCTCACCGGCTATACCAGTTCGCTGGTGTTGATGTTCCAGGCCGGCCAGGCGGCCGGGCTGACCACCGCGCAGATCTCGTCATGGATCTGGGCGCTGTCGATCGGCATGGCGGTATGCAGCATCGGCCTGTCGCTACGCTACCGCACACCGGTCACCGTCGCCTGGTCCACCCCCGGCGCGGCGCTGCTGATCACCAGCCTGGGTGGGGTCAGCTATGGCGAAGCCATTGGCGCCTACATTACCTGCGCCTTGCTGGTGCTGGTGTGCGGCCTGACCGGCAGCTTCGAGCGCCTGGTCAAACGCATCCCGGCCTCGCTGGCCTCGGCGCTGCTGGCGGGCATCCTGTTCAAGATCGGCAGCGAAATCTTCGTGGCCGCCCAGCACCGCACGCTGCTGGTGCTGGGCATGTTCTTCAGCTATCTGCTGGTCAAGCGCCTGTCGCCGCGTTATTGCGTGCTGGCCGCGCTGTTGGTGGGCACGGCATTGTCCGGCGCGTTGGGCCTGCTGGACTTCAGCGGCTTCCACCTGGAAGTGGCCAAGCCGGTGTGGACCACCCCAAGCTTCTCGCTGGCGGCGACCATCAGCATCGGCATTCCGCTGTTCGTGGTGGCCATGACCTCGCAGAACATGCCCGGCGTGGCCGTCCTGCGTGCCGACGGCTACCAGGTACCGGCCTCGCCGCTGATTTCGGCCACCGGCTTTGCCTCGCTGCTGCTGGCGCCGTTTGGCTCGCATGGGGTCAACCTGGCGGCGATCAGCGCGGCGATCTGCACCGGGCCGCATGCCCATGAAGACCCGGCCAAACGCTACACCGCGGCGGTGTGGTGCGGGATTTTCTACGGCATTGCCGGGGTGTTCGGCGCCACCTTGGCGGCACTGTTCGCGGCATTGCCGAAAGAACTGGTGCTGTCGATTGCGGCACTGGCCCTGTTTGGTTCGATCATGAACGGTTTGACCGTGGCCATGAGCGAGGCGCGTGAGCGGGAGGCCGCGGTGATCACCTTTATGGTGACCGCTTCGGGGCTGACCTTGTTCTCGATTGGTTCGGCGTTCTGGGGGATTGTGGCGGGGGTGTTGGCCTTGGTGATTCTTAACCCGCGCAGGGGGTGAGGGTTGTTGTTGCCTGGGGTGGCCTCTTCGCGGGTAAACCCGCTCCTACGACGGGAAATCACACAACCCGCGAATGGGCCGGCACAGGCAACGAGATTACAACCTGAAATGCCCCACCATGCCCTTCAAATCGGTGCCCAGCTGCGCCAGCTCGACACTGGACCGGGCATTGTCCTGCATCGCCAACGCCGCCTGGTCCGCACTGCCACGAATCTGCGTGACACTGCGGCTGATCTCTTCCGCCACCGAACTCTGCTGCTCGGCGGCTGCGGCAATCTGCTGGTTCATCTGCTGAATCAATGACACCGCTGCGGCAATGCTGCCCAGTGCACTTTCGGTTTGCAGTGCATCGGCCACGGCCAGCCGCACCAGCTCGGTACTGCCGCGGATCTGCGTCACTGACTGCTGGGCATTGCCGCGCAGGCTGGCCACCAAGGTCTCGATCTGCTCGGTGGATTGCCGGGTACGCCGCGCCAGGGCGCGCACTTCATCGGCCACCACGGCAAAGCCGCGCCCCTGCTCGCCGGCGCGGGCAGCCTCGATGGCGGCATTCAACGCCAGCAGGTTGGTTTGCTCGGCCACGCTCTTGATCACTTCCAGCACATCACCAATGGTGTGGATTTCGGCACTGAGGCTGTCGATGCCGGCACTGGCAGCTTCTGCCGCCGACGCCAGCTGCTCGATGCGCTGCATGCTCTGGCGTACCACCTGCTGGCCGGTGTCGACCTTCTCGTCCGCCGCCTGGGCCGCCTGCGCCGCCTCCTCGGCATTGCGCGCCACATCGTGCACGGTGGCAGTCATCTGCTGCATGGCGGTCGCCACCTGCTCGGTTTCCTCCTTCTGGCTGCCCACCTCGCGGTTGGTCTGCTCAGTCACCGTCGACAACGCCTGGGCACTGCCGGCCAATTGTTCGATGCCCTGCTGCAAGCCGCTGACAATGCCCGAGAGCCCCGCCGCCATCTGCTGCATGGCCTGCATCAGTTGCCCCACCTCATCCCGGCGCGGCGCCTGGGCGTCGAAGCCCAGCTCACCCGCCGCAATGCGCTGGGCACGGGCAATCACATGCTTCAACGGGCCGACCACAGCCCGGGTAATCAGCCAGGCCGCCAACACGCCTACAAGCAGCGCCAGCGCCGTGGCCAGGCCGATGGCCAAGGCATTACGCTGCAGCTCGCCCTGTAGGGCCTGCTCCTGCCCAAGATAGGCCTGGTCGACACGACCGGTAACCCGCTCGGCGCTGGCTTGCAACTGCGCCTTGAGCCCCTGCTCGCGGGCCAGCTGGTCGGTGTATTCGTTGAGCTTTTCCGAGAAACTGCCAATGTGCCCAGCCACTTCGCCCAACACACTCTGATAACCGGCATCGCCAACCGCGCCTTGCAACTGGCTGACCAGGCCAGCGGCCTCCACCGTCTGGGCAATACGCTCCTGGCTCACACCCTCCTCGCCCTTGCGGCTTTTTTCCAGGCGTACCCGTGCTTCGTCCATGGCCTGCAGCATCAGCCGCGACACCTGGGCCACCTGCGCGGCTTGCTCCAGAAACTCGCCACCCTGCTGGCCCTGGGACTGCTTGAGGGTGTACACGCCGTCATCGGCCAGGCCGGCCTGCAGCACATCAAGGTTGTTGGACACGTTGGACACCGACCAGCTGGCCATGTCCAGCGCCAGCTCCTTGGCTTGCACGGCCTCGACAAAGGCTTCGAAGGCCTGGCCATAGGCCGCAAGATCGGTTTGCGCCGCCGCCAGCGCCGGCAGGCCTCGGGCGCGTTCCACCAAGCCCTGCAGGCCGCCACGCAAGGCGTCGGCCTGCTGCATGTCGGAGCGCAGGGCAAACGCCTGCTCATGCTCGCGCAAGCGCAGCAAGTCGGTATTGAACTGGGCCAGCTGACGCAAGCTGTCGAAGCGCTGGCCAACGCTGTGCAACGCCGCGACGCCGATAGCCGCCACCGCCAGTGTCAGCAGCAGCACCAAGGCAAAGCCCAGGCCAAGTTTGCGGGCCATGCCCAGGTTGGCCAGCACACCGTGCTTGCTCGCGCCCATCGCCGATCCCCTTTCAGCCAGTGAGGTTATCCCGAAGGCTAAGGGTGGCAACGTTATCTGCCAATGAACAAGGGGCTGGCGTCAGAATAGTGTCAAATAGCTATGTCTTGTCGTTTTTGGCTGCAAAAGGGTCGCTTTCAGTGCCAGCTGTAAACGATATCACTAGGCCATCAATGATAGCCCGTCCCTCAACCTGCGACGGCGTCCACCCATATTAAATCGGCGCAAGTAAAACATTCATTTATTCCAACCCACACTTTATAAACCACTATTGACGCCATTAAATTTGCGCCAAAAGTGGGGCATTGAAATTTTTTTAAAGAGCCCTGCACACAATAAAAACGTCGCTATCGTGATCGGTAACTGGCCCGCTCTCCGGACCTGCAGTGCACCCTGGAGCTTGCAATGAAAACAGCCATATTTACTGCTGTGGTCACCCCGTTGCTGCTGTTTACTGTGCCAACCGTTGGCTATGCCGAAACTTCCAACGCCCCGTTGTTCATCCTTGGCTTACAAGGGAGCTACACCCAACTGGAACTCAACGGCCGTAATAATGAAACCGAAGATATGCCCGAAGGTGGCTTATTCATTAACTACGGCAACAAGATGACGGCCACGCAAGGCCTTGTCTACCAGGCCGAGGCCAGTGGCATGTACTCGAAACAGCATGACCAGAAGCTCAAGGACGGCCAGGCCGACCTGGACCTGGGCTGGCGCTTGGCACTGGCCGAACGGCATTCAGTCGACCTGCTGCTGGGCGCCGGCTACAAGTGGAACCGGTTGGAACCCAATACCAGTCGCCATGATGTCGACCTTACCAACCGCACGCCGTTCGCCAAACTGGCGGCGGGGTACAATTACCGCTTCAATAATGCCACCTTGCGTTTCGAGGCGGGCATACGCCAGGTTATCAATGGCGATTCGCAATTGAAAATACATGGCATCAGCAACGAAGAGCTTGATTTGAAAGATACCACCAACCCCTTTGCCGAACTTAGTGTGCTGTTCAACCAACACGGTACTGTGCCGGTATACGCTTCGCTTTACTTCAGCCGCTACAACTATGAACTGGATGGGCAGTTCCGGATGACTGACTCGGACGAACAAACCCGTGACGAGTACGGCCTGAAAATAGGCGTCAGCTTTTAGCCGGGTGGCCGGCTGGCTGCCCGGCTTGCTCAGAACGGACTGGGCACGCCCATCCTGTCCATGCGCGACATGGTAGGCTTTGGCCTGGTGATCGCATTTGTCAGGGGCGGGCTTGCCCACGAAGCAGCCCGCACGGTACCCACTCAGATCGCCGTAGCCCCACCATCCACCGTCAGGCAATGCCCGGTGGTAAACGCTGCGCCGTCACTGCACAGGTACAGTACAGCGCTGGCGATTTCCTCGACCTTGCCAATGCGCCCCACCGGGTGCATGGCTGCGGCGAACTCGGCCTTGCGCGGGTCGGCCTGGTAAGCGCGGCGGAACATGTCGGTGTCGATCACAGCCGGGCACACGGCGTTCACGCGGATGCCCTTCTTGGCGTACTCGATGGCCGCCGACTTGGTCAGGCCGATGACCGCATGCTTGCTGGCGCTGTAGATGCTCATCTTTGGCGCCGCCCCAAGCCCCGCCACCGACGCGGTATTGATGATGGCCCCACCGCCTTGGGCCAGCAACAAGGGCAACTGATACTTCATGCACAACCACACGCCCTTCACGTTCACGCCCATGATGGCATCGAACTCCGCTTCGCTGCCTTCGGCCAGGCGGTGTTGCTCGATCTCGATCCCGGCGTTGTTGAAGGCGTAGTCCAGCCGGCCGTAGGCGGCCATCAGGCGCTCATGCAACTGGCGCACCTCGGCGTCGCGGGTCACGTCGCAGGCAATGAACAGCGCTTCGCCGCCTGCCGCGTGGATCTGCGCCACGGTGGCCTCGCCGCCGACCGGGTCGAGGTCGGCCACTACCACTTTCATGCCCTCGTGGGCGAACGCCAGGGCGGTTGCCCGGCCGATGCCGGCACCCGCGCCGGTCACCAGGGCTACCTGGCCAGAAAAGGTCATGCTCATCGCGTGCTCCTGTGAGGGGTTGGGTGGGGTTCAGAGCATAGTCAGCCACCGCTCGGCCGGGCAGCATCATCACAGCAACGGTTGGGCTACCATGCTTGTCAGTGATTTTAAGGAACCGCCTTCATCAACAAGGTAGATTGAACGCCTTACGCCCTCCACAGCCCACAAGGACCCGCCATGACCCAGACCAACCGCCGCTTCCTGCTTGCCAAACGCCCGGTCGGCGCCGTGCGCCGTGACGACTTCAGCTTCGAGACCGTACCCGCCGAGCAACCCGGCGAAGGCCAGGTACTGGTGCGTAACCTGTACCTGTCGCTGGACCCGGCCATGCGCGGCTGGATGAACGAAGGCAAGTCCTACATCCCGCCCGTGGCCCTGGGCCAGGTAATGCGTGCGCTGGGCGTCGGTGAAGTGGTTGCCTCCAATCACCCCGGCTACCAGCCCGGCGACCACGTGAGCGGCGCCCTCGGCGTGCAGGACTACTTCACCGGCGAGCCCCAGGGCCTGCACAAGATCGACCCCAAGCTGGCCCCCCTGCCCCGTTACCTGTCAGCCTTGGGCATGACCGGCATGACCGCCTACTTTGCCCTGCTGGAGGTCGGCCAACCCAAAGCTGGCGACACCGTGGTCATTTCCGGCGCGGCCGGTGCGGTGGGCAGCATTGTCGGGCAGATTGCCAAGATCAAAGGCTGCCGCGTGGTCGGCATTGCCGGCGGTGCCGAAAAGTGCCAGTACCTGAAGGACGAGCTGGGCTTTGACGGCGTGATCGACTACAAGGCCGAAGACGTGCTGGCCGGCCTGAAGCGCGAATGCCCCAAAGGCGTGGACGTGTACTTCGACAACGTGGGCGGCGACATCCTCGATGCCGTGCTGACGCGCATCAACTTCAAGGCACGCATCGTGATTTGCGGCGCGATCAGCCAGTACAACAACAAAGAAGCGGTGAAAGGCCCGGCCAACTACCTGTCGCTGCTGGTGAACCGCGCGCGCATGGAAGGCTTTGTGGTGATGGATTACAGCAAAGACTACGGCAAAGCCGCGCTGGAGATTGCCGGCTGGCTGGCCAGCGGGCAGGTGAAGAGCAAAGAGGACGTGGTGGAAGGGCTGGAAACCTTCCCGGAGACCTTGTTGAAGCTGTTCAGCGGGGAGAATTTTGGCAAGTTGGTGTTGAAGGTTTAAACGCCACCGATGGCCCGACACAGGCCGTCGTAGGAGCGGGTTTACCCGCGAAAGGGCCGGTCCTGCGGGCCAATTTCCACAGGCCCTTCACCGTTGCCGCCGCCACCGTATTCGCGGTAAACCCGCCCCAACACAGATCGGGGGTGGACACACGGCGGCGGCCCGGCACAGGCCGTCGTGTAGGAGCGGGTTCACCCGCGAAAGGGCCGGGCCTGAGGGCCAATCTCCACCGGCCGTTCACCGTTGCCGCCGCCACCGTATTCGCGGGTAAACCCGCTCCTACACGGATCGGGGGTGCAGCCACATCAGGGGTTCGACACAGGCATCGGTGGTTCGGCACAGGCCCTTGCTGGACAGCCGCAGGTTAATTACCCACGAATCTCCGCCACCACCGCTGCCAACGCTTGCGCAGGGTCTGCAGCCTGGCTGATCGGCCGGCCAATCACCAGGTAGTCCGAACCGGCATCCAGTGCCTGACGCGGGGTGAGGATGCGGCGCTGGTCATCCTGCGCGCTGCCCGCCGGGCGAATGCCCGGGGTCACCAATTGCAACGATGGGTGCGCCGCCTTCAGTGCCGGGGCCTCGAGCGCCGAGCACACCAAACCGTCCATACCCGCTTTTTCCGCCAGCGCCGCCAAACGCAGCACTTGCTCCTGGGGGTCAACATCCAGGCCAATGCCGGCCAGGTCTTCACGCTCCATGCTGGTCAGCACGGTCACGCCAATCAGCAACGGCTGCGGGCCGCTGCGCTTGGCCAGCTCTTCACGGCAGGCCACCATCATGCGCAGGCCACCGGAGCAATGTACGTTGACCATCCACACGCCCATCTCGGCGGCGGCCTTTACCGCCATGGCGGTAGTGTTGGGAATGTCGTGGAACTTGAGGTCCAGGAACACTTCGAAGCCCTTGTCACACAGGGTTTCGACAATGCCCGAAGCGCTGCTGGTGAACAGCTCCTTGCCAACCTTCACCCGGCACAGCGCAGGGTCAAGCTGGTCAGCCAGCTTCAGGGCGGCCTCACGGGTAGGGAAATCCAGGGCGACGATCAGGGGCGTCTGGCAGGCGGACATGGGCAGGGTCTCTTGGCAAGTCGAAAACGGCGCGCATTGTAAACGAAGTGACGCAGGCTTTGGGGCCCGCAGGTCACGGAATTGGCCCTGCACGGCCTGGCACCTATAATTGAACCAACGGAACGGGCAATTGCTCAAAACTTATGTAACCGTTGCCCATGGCCCGATCTAAGGAGAACGACAATGCCCTGGTATGCCTGGCTGATACTCATCATAGCCCTCGGCTCGATTGTCGGCGGGTTGATGATGCTACGCGACACGGCCAAAAAACTGCCGCTGACCGAAGAGCAACTGCGCAAGGTACATGAGCGCAATGCCGAGGCGGATGCCAAGGACGCTCAAGACCGCTAAAACGCCCAGCCTTTCAGGCGCTGCGCCTGCGGGAGCGCGCCATTCCCGGCACGTAAAGGCCGGGCCAGGGCATCACCCCGGCCCCTGCCCGCTTACTCCACCATCACCTTGTCCCGGTTGCGCTCCAGCAACGCATTGCCTATGCCCTTTATTTCCAGCAACTCATCCACTGAAGCAAACGGCCCATTGGCCTCGCGGTAGGCCACGATAGCCTCCGCCTTGGCCTTACCAATGCCGTTCAGCTCCTTTTGCAGGGTGAGGGCATCTGCCGTGTTCAAGTCCAGCCTCGGCGCTTGCTGTGCCTGGGCCTGGGCCACCACCGGCACCGGTTCGGCCACTGCCATGGTGCTGGCCGGGGCGGCGCTAAGGGAGAACGACAAACTGGTGAACAGCGGCAGCAGCAGGTACGACAGAACGTTATTGCGCATGGTCAACACTCCTTGGGTTGGTCATTTTCCAGCAACCGCTTTCCTTCGGCTGCGCAACCAACCCTAGCGGGTAACCCGGCCGCACAATACCCAACCACCCCGGCGAATGGTTACCGAATCGGTCAGCAAAACGCTCAACTTCGCCCACCCACCAACAGTGGCCGTTTCCTCCTCGCTCGGCGCCGGCCCTTGATGCACAAGACTCCGGCCCTGTGCCTGTAGCCAAATCCCGGTTGGTTCGACACCCACTGCCCACCAATGCCCGGCCATTCTCCTACAACGCACGCCGAACAAGGCTCACCCCGTAAAGCAGCCGGCCGTGGCGGCTTCAAGCGCATCTGGAACATGGCGACACCAACACCCCGTTCAACACCCCCGATCGATGTACAGGGCTTCCCCCGCGAATGCGGTGGCGGTTCGCGGGTAAACCCCCGCCGACAACGGTCGGCAATAACGGCGAAGCTACTTGCCTTGGGGTGCACACCCAGCACGTCAGACTTTCCTGAAACCCTGCCCCACCTCTTCAGCTCGACAACCAAGCGAACTATCCTACGCGCCAGTCAGAAGCAGCTGAATTGTCGGGGAAATGCCCCAGGGATAACTTCACCGGGTCGCCCTGTTGGTGACCGGGTGTGAGAACTCGTTGTGCACTGCTGCTCTACTGTTCAATGGCAGCCATTCGCGGGCAGGCTTCGGCTTGGCCGGTTTCAGTGCATCGGTTTCTCACCCCGCGCAATGGCTGCCACCTTTGTCCGTGAGAAAGATCGAGGTGGTGAGTTCTAACAACGCACTGGAACCTCACCATGAAAAACAACAACCAATCCCCCCTCCTCACCGCAGGCATCGAAACCTTCCTCGAAGCCGGCAACCCCACCCTGGACCTGCTCCGCGTCCAACCCGGCATCCCCGTCGATGACGCCTATGAACACGTCTCCGTCCTGCTGGGCTACTGCAAGCACCTGGTACGCGAAGGTGACATGGAAGACGACCACAAGATGCTGGGCGCAGCGGACTACCTGCTGGCCACCGCAAAAGCCCTGATGAACGACATCGAGATTGCGAAAAACAGGCAGCACTGAAGGGAATGACGCGAGACCAGGCGAGGCTATGCCTCGCTTGCAGTCAGAAGAAATGGGCTTCATCAGTCCAGACATGGCGAGGGCAAACCACTGCAGTGGCCAAGCCCCCGCCCTGTGGGAGCGGGCGCGCCCGCGAACACCGGCACCGCCGGTGCCATCCCCCCCAATGCCTACAAGATCACAGCCCCCACCCGCCGCTCAAATCTCACTGCGCGGATAAACACTGATAAACGCCGAAATGGCAATCGCGTCCCCATCATCCACCTTCACCCGCGGGCTCTGCCCCGAGCGCTTGATGTCAGACGCAAACTCAGCGGTCTTGAATGCCTGCTCAAGCTCGTCACCGCCCACCCCGGCATAAACGACCACCTGGGTACCGGTATTGTGCTTCTGCAGGGGCAACTGCTTGATCTGAACCTGCACACCCGCCTTGGTCAGCGCAACGGCAATTTCCTTGGCAAAGCGCACAGCTTCCTTGTCATCTTTGTGGATATTCAGCAACACCACCGGCGCCAGCGTCTTAGCCTTCAGCTCGCCCGCCAATGCCTTGAACGCATCATGCGCCTGCGGCGTCAACGCTCGGGGCTTCAGGCTGGCTTCCAGCTTCAACCGCTCGGCCCTCTCGCGCTCAAGTTCCGCCCTGAGCGCATCGTTCTGCTCCATGAGCTGCTCGATCTCCAGCCTGGCCTGCACGTCCGACTCCTGGACCACAGTAACCACCTGCGCCCCCCGGGAAACGGGCACTTCGGCTTGCTGGTTTTTTACATCCGAGGTCATATGGGCAATGATCATCGCACTGGCGGCGATCAGCGCTGCGATTACCGCAGTGGCAGAGGCTATGGCATGGATAAGGCTGGCTGCGTCTGCTGAAATATCAGGCATAAACAACTTCTTGAAGTTAGGGATGTTCATCGTTTCACGGTCAGGCAGGCGTGCCGGGCAGAGGCCACGGAACGGGTACAAGTCGAGCCAGAAGGCTAGCGAGGCCTGGCAGATTGCCATAATTTTGCGGATTTTGCTGGAAAACACAAAGTCTCCGCGACCAATGTTGCATCCCATACTGCGCCCGCTACGCGCCATCCAGTGAATAACCAAGCGGCCGCGCAAGGACAATATCGGATGTAGCCCTCTCGCATTCGCGCAGCGCCCTTCGGCAGCGGACCTGCCTGGCAGCCCTATCAGTCATGACGCAGTTTAATCAGAAAATCAGCCTTAATAGCCTCAGAAAACTTAAGGCTGGTGTGGGGTGAAAACTATTGCGTGGGGTTACAGACTTGGTCTGAGAAAGCCATACAACCTCTTAGACTGCCGCCTTCCGGCGCGCGCCAAAAGAGCACCGTAGAACGCCTCGCTCTGGGTGAACAAATACTCATCCAACAGTTAAATTTTGCACTCAGCAGCGCGCCTTTCGATCTCATCGGTTACCTGTATGAGTGGCCTCACTTAAATATTCACGCCCTGCTTAATCTCATAACAAGGAATCATGAGCTAGAAAAATAGCCCCTCGGCCTTCCCAATACTGCTTCAGCATGCCCTCAACCAGCCGCAGCCCCCTGCGCGTAGCGGCACAACGCCAGCTATCCCGTAAGGCTGGCAACCTGATGCGATCTGCTGTATCTATGACGCCCTTTCGACCCAGGGAGAAGGCTGTGGAGTGGTACGAGTCGCTTTTTTTGCAGATGTGTAGTCATGTTCTAACCCAATCCAAGATGGCAAATCGCCGCGGACTCACTGGGGCTTTGACTATGGACACCACATCGACTCGCGATCTGGTAGAGAGTTACGAGCGTAACGTGGCAGTAGCGTTCAGCGCGGCAGAAATGAAAGACCATCTTTCACAAGGTGCAAACTGTGTGGTCCTGATCATTGTGAAAGAGCACCAGTTCCAGAACTACTTGACCGATATTAACCGTCAACAAGAGGTCGTATTGAGTGCCACGCTGCGTACGGATGCCCGATCCACCGAGTACGCCAATTACCATGTCGACATCGCGGTTATACGACCCACCTCATCAGGCCCCATGGACATCGCTCACTAAAACGTGACGCTCGCTGTGGCCCCTAGTGCCGGGCCGACCGCCGCCTACACTCGCCTTCCGAACGTGTAAGCGGCGGAAATTGCAGCGCTTACCTCGCGGCGCCCCGAGCATCCTCTGGAAAGTCCAGCTATGATGCCTTCGGCCCTGATCGATGTGCAGAGCGACGCCCCCTCCAGCGTGGGTATACCGTCACCTGCTTCACGGGCCTAAACGTTCGTGGCAACACCCCAGCCTTGGCTTTTACAGCCAGGCTATACCTGCCTCAACGAGGTAGCGCAGCAAAATTCATGCGGCTAATCATTTTGCCCACCATCCCCTTCTAAACGGTGCCTGCAGTCGGCACCGCATATGAGAGATGTATGTACGCACCTATCCAAACTCGTTGCTTCAAAGCCTATGACATCCGCGGCCAAGTGCCGACCGACCTCAACGACGACATCGCCTACCGCATCGGTCGCGCCCTGGTGGCCCAATTGGGCGGACGCAGTTACGTGGTCGGCCGTGACATGCGCCTTGAAAGCCCGGGCCTGTCGCGTGCCTTGATGCAGGGCCTGACCGAAGGCGGTGCCGATGTGATCGACATCGGCCTGTGCGGCACCGAGGAAGTCTACTTCGCCACCAGCCATTACAAGGCAGATGGTGGCATCATGGTCACCGCCAGCCACAACCCGAAGGGTTACAACGGCATGAAGCTGGTGCGTGAGCAGTCGCGCCCGATCAGCGGTGACACGGGCCTGAACGATATCCGCCAGCGCGTCGAAACAGGCGAACTGGGCACTCAAGCGGCCACGCCGGGTAGCGTACGCGAAGCGTTCGACAAATCTGCCTACATCGAGCACCTGCTGACCTACATCGACCTGGGCGCACTCAAGCCCCTGAAAGTACTGGCCGATCCTGGTAATGGCGCGGTTGGCCCGGTACTGGAGCTGCTCAAGGCCCGCCTGCCGCTGGATATCACCATCATCAACGGCGAGCCAGATGGCAACTTCCCCAACGGCATCCCCAACCCGCTGCTGCCAGAAAACCGTGACCTTACCCGCCAAGCAGTGCTGGAAACCGGCGCAGACATGGGTATCGCATTCGACGGCGACTTTGACCGCTGCTTCTTCTTCGACAATCAGGGGCGCTTCATCGAAGGCTACTACGTGGTCGGCCTGCTGGCCGAAATGCTTCTGGCCAAGCACCCGGGCAGCAAGATCATCCATGACCCACGCCTGACCTGGAACACCATCGAGCAAGTCAGTGCCGCCGGCGGCCAGGCCATTCAGAGCAAGACCGGCCACGCCTTCATCAAAGAGCGCATGCGCGCCGAAGACGCGGTGTACGGCGGTGAAATGAGCGCGCACCACTACTTCCGCGATTTTGCCTACTGCGACAGCGGCAACATTCCGTGGCTGCTGGTCGCCGCGCTGATGAGCCACACCGGCAAGAGCCTGGCCCAACTGGTAGACGAGCGTATTGCGGCATTCCCGTGCAGTGGCGAGATCAACTACGAAGTGGCCGATGTGAAGGGCACCATCGAGAAGATTCTGGCGTTCTACTTGCCACACAACCCAAGCGTCGACCGCACCGATGGGATCAGCGTCGAGTTTGCCGACTGGCGCTTCAGTCTGCGTGGTTCGAATACCGAACCCCTGCTGCGCCTGAACGTCGAGAGCCGGGGCGACGAAGCGCTGGTCGCTCAGCGCGTCGCCGAAATCGCCCGCCTGATCCGGGAATAACCTGGCCAACGGAATTGCTGGTGCATCTGGGCGTGCGCAAGCACGTGCCATAAACGACTCGGCAATTTGGGGCTGCCTCGCAGCCCCTTGTCTCGCCCCCTTCCCACGCCCAACGGTCTAACCACTGCTTTAGGGGCAGACCGTCTAGTCAGCGGCTGACCATCAAGTACCTGCATTTTCTGTTACACAATGTGAACCCGATCACCTACACAATTACGCCTCCAGCGTAAGCTGCAAAGCACCCAAACTGTGAAAACCTGCTGGCCCACCACTTCTCAAGATGAAATCATTGTGCCATCATCCAGTGAGCTGCCATTCGTCTCGAATATGTCCAATGGATTAGAACTTTTGACGGGATTCGCAGCATCTCGCTTGACGCTTATGCCCCCCGGCGCTTACCCTTCCGCCCCTTAGAACAGGGAAGTTTCCGGAATAACCGTCTGAATTCGCCTCCGGGCGAGCCTTTCCTGAAGATGAATTTCGGCGTGCCCAGGCGCGCTGCATTGCTTTGCGGTAGCCATCTTGAAAGCTCGTTCGTCTTTACAGATCCAGAAATCGGTCATCTTCGCCTTAGTCCTGCGCGAAGCGCGTGCACGCGTAGGTGGCACACGCATGGGTGCCTTGTGGATGCTGCTGGAGCCGCTGGTTCACCTCCTTCTCTTCACACTACTGTTTGCGATGCTGCGCGGCCGCACTGTAGCCGGGGTTGAATATCCGGTATTCATTTTGGTTGGTATGGCGCCTTTCCTGCTTTACCGCAATACCGCATTACGAATGATGGACAGCTTGCGGGAAAACCGCTCGCTCTTTGGCTACAAGCAAATTAAGCCACTAGACACCTATGTCGCTCGCGTCATTGTAGAAACCTGCATCGCAGCCACCGTTTACGCCATTCTGGTGTTTGGCTTTGCATGGTGCGGTTTTGACATGTCTATCCATAGCCCACTGCAGTGGGTCGCTACCCTTCTAATCGGACTACTGTTCGCTTTCGGCTTAGGAATGTTCCTAGCCATGATCACTCACGCTTTACCCAGCCTGAAGATCATAATCCGCATGGCCTTCTTCCCGCTGTATTTCATATCTGGTGTCCTAATTCCAGCATCCTATTTGCCCCAGGCCATGATGCCAGTGCTACTGCTCAACCCGTTCCTGCATATCCTCGAACTGATTCGCGCCGAGGTTCTGCCGCATTACACCCCGGTCGATGGCGTGTCCGAGACCTACGTAATCAGCTTCACCTTGGTATTGCTGTTCCTATCTCTGGGTGCCTATCGCGCCCGCAGGATGCACCTGATTTCCACCAAGAACGGTTAAGTACAGGCCAAACGTGTTCGAGCTCAGAAACGTAACCAAGTCGTACCTCACGCCCAATGGTCGGCGGTATGTCTTCCGCAACCTGTCGCTTGCCATCCCGCCGGGCAAGAACATTGGGCTTATCGGCCGCAACGGCGCCGGCAAGTCCACGCTTATGCGCCTGCTTGGCGGTGCTGACGTGCCCGACTCCGGCACCATCGTTACCGACCGCAGTATTTCCTGGCCGGTTGGTTTGACGGGCGGCTTCCAGGGCAGCATGACAGGGCGCGACAACATAAAGTTTGTCTGCCGCGTTTATGGTGCAACTGGCGACGCCATGCGCGAAAAGATTCGCTACGTCCAGGAATTTGCCGAGATCGGCGACTGGATCGACGAGCCAATCAAGACCTACTCCTCCGGCATGCGTTCACGCGTGGCTTTCGGCCTAAGCATGGCATTCGACTTCGATTACTACCTGATCGACGAAGTGATGTCGGTTGGCGATGCGCAGTTCAAGCGCAAGTGCAACGAGGTTTTCCAGGAAAAACTGCAGAAGTCCAACGTTGTGCTGGTGACCCATACCATGTCCGAAGTCGAAAAACTCTGCGACGTGGTCCTGCTGGTGCGCAATGGCGAAATCCAGGTGTACGACGACGTATCCGAAGGCATCAAGGCCTACAGCAGCTAAATAAACCACATTCCTAATTTTAAGCAGCACCGTTCGACTTCAAGGATGCATCCAATTATGAGCAGTACGGGTAAAAAGAAGGGCTGGCGCCTGGCGATCGCCATGGTGGTTTTGCCAATGATCCTGGCAGGGGTTTACTACGGCCTATTTGCCGCTGACCGCTTTGTCAGCTCCGCCCAAGTGGTGGTACGCCAGGATGGCAACAATCAAGGTGCACAGATGCCAGGCCTTGCTACCTTGCTGACAGGCACCAACCCGGCCTCGCGGGAAGAGACCCTTTACCTGCGCGAATACATCACGTCGATGGACATGATGCTGCTGCTCGAAGACAAAGTGCACTGGATCGAGCAATTCGCAGCTCAGCGCAGCGACGTATTCTTCTGGCTGGACAAGGACGCACCGCGCGAAGACCTGCTGAAGTACTACCAGCGCATGGTTTCGGCCCACTACGACGAAACCACCGGCCTGCTACGTGTTGAGGTTCAGGCATTTACCCCTGAACTGTCCGAGAAAATGCTGCGTGTCATCCTTCAGGCCAGCGAACACTTCGTCAACGAAGTCAGCCACAACATTGCCCGTGAGCAGATGAAGTTTGCTCAAGGCGAGCTGGAAACTGCGCGCGTCAACTACGCCAAGCGCAAGACCCAGCTGCTGAACTTCCAGAATGAGAACAAGGTACTGGACGGTGGCAACACCGCACAAAGCCGCGCCACCATCATTGCCGACCTGGAAGGTCAGTACACCAAGGAACAGGCCGTTCTGACCGAGATGTCATTCAAGCTGCGCGCTGATGCGCCGCAAGTTCGCCAGCAGAAGCAGAAGGTTGAAGCCATCACTCGGCAATTGACCAAAGAGAAACGCTTGCTGGTTTCGTCCCCGCAGGGCTCACAGCTCAACGTAGTCGCTTCGCGCTTCCAGCAGCTGACCCTCGACGCCGGTATCGCTGAAGAAACCTACAAGACCGCTGTTGCTGCACTCGACAATGCGCGGATCGAAGCAAGCAAGAAGATTCGCACGCTGGTTACTGTAGTCAGCCCCAACACTCCACAACTCGCCCTGTACCCTGAGCGCTGGTACAACCTGGCAACTATCTTGCTTGGTCTCCTGATGCTCTACGGCATTACTCGCTTCATTCTGGCTTCGATCGAGGATCATCGTGATTAAATCCCTGGCTGCCTCCAAGTCAATCAATCTGAAGCTGGCAGCTCTCGCGCTGGCAACCATTGGGCTATCCGGCTGCGGTGGCACCCTATCAGGCGCTGGACCCTACAAGGGCACGATTGAGAGCAAAACCGAGGCATATAACCTCGTCGATATCAATGCGAGCACCATTGCTCCATACATGGCAGGTGCACCTCGCCCAGCCCAAGCTAACGTCACCAAGCCTCAGTCACCCGAAGTGCGCTTGGCTTCAGGTGATGTGCTGAACGTATTGATCGCTGACACCGCGCCTGAAGGGTCTGCAGTGTTCGCCCCACTTGCAACCGGCGGCACTCAACTGAAATCGCGTATCGATGCTCAAGGCATGCTGTCATTGCCTTATGTTGGGCGCCAATTTGTAGCGGGCATGACGCTGAATCAGGTTGAGACCATGATTCGCCGTCAATTGAAGGGCATCACAACCGACGTACAGACTCATGTCGAACTCGTCGGCGATCTGTCTGGCTCAGTACTTGTTGCTGGCGCCGTCAAGACCCCAGGCCGCTTCAGCACCTTGCAAGGTCCACTCACTTTGCTCGATGCAGTCAACCAGGCGGGTGGTCCTGTTCTGGAGCCACATCTGGTCAACGTAACCGTACGCAATGGTAGCCAAGTACAACAGTTCAACTATGAAGATGTTCTCGCTGGCAACAACATGGTGCTTCGCCCGAACTCAGAGGTAGTCTTGGACCGTGCACGTCAGCGCTTCGTCGCGATGGGTGCAGTAGCCGAACCGGGTTTGAAAGATCTTCCGAGCCAAAACACAAGCTTGCTAGACGCATTGGGTAGTGTTGGCGGCTTGCGCGAAGCAAATGCCAACCCGGAAGGGGTTTTTGTTTTCCGTATGGGCAATGGAAAACAAGCAAAGCCAACCGTTTTGCGACTGAATATGCGCGACCCAGCAGCCATTTTCTACGCTCGCCAGATTGCAATCAAACCTGACGACACTATTTATGTCACCAATGCTGCGGTTTACGAGTGGCAAAAAATTATCGCACCAGTTGTCCAGACGATGCTGCTCGGCCGCGCCACTGGCGCTTACAATTAATTATCTGATCAAGGATAAGGAAATTAAATGATCCCCGTCATACTTTCCGGAGGCTCTGGATCGAGGCTATGGCCTTTATCCCGAGCTATGCACCCTAAGCAGTTCCTCGCCATCAGCGGTGAGCAGACACTATTTCAGAATACGCTGATGCGCCTGGCGGCTATTCAGAATGGACCTTTGAAGCCGATCATCGTCAGTAACGAGAATCATCGCTTTTTGGTAGCGGAGCAATGCCGCGCTCTTGGAATTGTACCGAACGGCATCCTGCTTGAGCCTATTGGGCGCAACACTGCTCCAGCGATCGCTGCTGCAGTGATTCAATCGATGCGCTCCGGGCAAGACGAGCTGCTCCTGGTTCTGCCAGCAGACCACGCAATCGACGACTTGGAGAGTCTGAGCGCCGCTTTTGCCGTGGGCGCAGAAGCCGCCCGGGACGGTAAAATTGTTACATTCGGCATTGTACCCACCAAACCGGAAACTGGTTACGGCTACATTCGCGTTCCAGAGAAAGGTTGTGGTGCACAGCCAGTAGAATCGTTTGTTGAGAAGCCCGATCTTCCTACTGCGGAAAACTATCTTGCAGACGGTCGCTACTACTGGAACAGCGGTATGTTCCTGTTCAAAGCCTCCACGATGCTTGAAGAGCTTCGTAAATTTGCACCAAAACTTGTTCTGACGGTTGAAGCTGCTATTACACTTTCTACTTCGGATTTGGACTTCACCCGCCTGGACCCCGAAGCCTTTAGCCTAGCAGAAGACATCTCCATAGATTACGCAGTCATGGAGCGCTCCGATCAAGTAATGGTCGTACCTTTGGACGCAGGCTGGAATGATGTAGGTTCTTGGTCCGCGGTGTGGGAAATCTCGGCCAAAGATGCACACGGCAATGCGACTCGTGGCGATGTGCTATTAGAAACGACTTCCAACACCTACGTCCATGCAGAGCACCGCCTGGTATCCGTTCTTGGTCTTGATGACGTTGTAGTAGTGGAAACTGCCGACGCCGTAATGGTCGCATCCAAGGCTAAAGCGCAGGATGTTAAAGTACTGGTAGATCGCATCAAACAAAGCAAACGCACTGAAGCATCGAATCATCGTAAAGTCTATCGCCCTTGGGGGGCTTACGACTCTATCGACAACGGTTCACGCTATCAGGTCAAACGCATCACTGTAGCGCCTGGCCAGAAGCTGTCAGTACAGATGCACTACCATCGTGCCGAGCACTGGATTGTAGTAACAGGCACCGCCAAGGTGACGATCGATGATAAGCAAATTTTGCTGACCGAAAACCAATCGACATATATCCCAGTTGGTGTAGTTCATGCACTGGAAAACCCAGGAAAGATTCCTCTTGAAATGATTGAGGTGCAATCTGGGACCTACCTTGGCGAAGATGACATTGTACGCTTTGAAGACAGATACGGCCGCGCCCCAGTTGCGCCAGCTGAAACCATTTAATTAACTTTTAACACTCGAGTTTGCGAAGATGAAGAACGGTGTATTTGAAATATTGGCCTTGGGCGATCGTTTCTCGGCGGCCTACAGAAGCATTGAAGAAACCATTCGCTATTTTGGTCAACTTACTTTCAGGGAAGAAGGGTCTTTCGAAAAAGCCGACGACGTAATCTCCTTCCTCCGAAACTCTTCCTTCGACATGGTCATCATGCCGAACCCATATGGCAACGAACGTCGCCGCTGGGTTTATACTCATCTGAAAAACTTCGGCTTCCCAGTCCTAGTGTTTGACCGCGGCGCTCTTCCTGGCTCTTGGTTCTTCGACATTGGTTTTAACGCAGATAGCGCGACCTACCATCCTATTCGATGGGACAAACCGCTCACTGACGATGAGACTGCTGCAGTTGAGGCTTACATCGCTGATGCAAAAACCCATGCACCATTGGAAGCTCAAAGCCCAGCTATCGGTGGTGAAGCTCTGAAAAAGGAACTGGGCCTTGAGGGTAAAAAAGTCCTCTTCGTACCATTCCAGCGCCCCTCCGACACCACAATCAAGTTCTTTAGCGGCCCAATCGCAAACTATCAGAACTTTGTCAAGCTGGTAGCAGATACTAAGACTCAACTCCAGCAGCTTTCTAGCGACTGGGTTGTAGTAGCGAAGAAGCACCCTCTTGAACAAACACGTCCAGTCGCAGATGTTATCTTTGTTGATGACGACACCCATGTTCACGATCTGATCGAGATGTCCGAGGCTGTACTTCTTGTGAATAGTGGCGTTGGTGTAATTGCCGCTCTATTTGACAAACCAGTACTCTACGCAGGCGACGCATTTTACGCCCACCCTAACTTCAACCGCCACGTTCAGAAGCCACACGACGTTGTTTACTTGCTGCAGAACGGATTCCAATTCAACAAAGAAACTCGCAACAGGTTCATCCACCATCTCGTTAATTCCGTTTACTCTTTCGGAACATTCGAAACAGAACTTGTCGCACAAAAGGACGGCTCTTACCGAAACATCACTCGAAAAATTCATTTCGACAAAGTAAACTTGCCAGACGAATTTAAAAAAAAAAGAACCTTCTCTTTGTAAGTCCAGTCATCCCAATCCCGATTAATCGGGGGAGCGCTCATCGCACAGATCAAATGATCCGAGCGCTCTTGGACCTTAATGTCCGCGTAAAACTTCTTCTGCTCAATCAAAGCGAAGAAAAAACCTCGTCCGTTGAATTGAAAGAGCGCCTAGAGGCCCACTACAACTCTATCAATCTAACGGTCGAGGTTCGCCGCCACCCGAATTACTCCGAAAAAGGCAAGAAGAAAACCCGCATCCAAAAACTCTTGGCTAAAATCCAAGACCGACTGGATAAGCTTCGCTATGAAGATGCCCTGATCAACAACAAACAAGCGCTTCCAGAAAACTTTGAAAAGCTTGTTAAAGATCAACTCGGCACCGGGAACTACGACCTTGTCTGGTTCAACTACATGAAAATGATGCCAAGCAGCCTACCTAAAGGTCGCACCCGGGTTATCGTTGACATGCACGACATGCAGTCTGCTCGGATTAAAGCAGACGTGCTACCTACTCTGCCAAAACTGAGACGAGCAAAATTCCTAAAGGTATTTACCAATAGCGAAATAAAGTCTCTAAACAAGTGCGACCTGGCAATTTCGATATCGCCTATTGAAACAAAAGCGATTGAGGACATTTATAAACCCAAAGCCAAGGTCGTAACGCTGAAAGCAACCGACGATCCACGATTCGGTTACAGCAGAAATCGCAAGTATGATATTAGTTTCATTGGTTCCAACTCTGCACCGAATGTTGATGGACTAGTATGGTTTATCGAGCAAGTTTTACCGATCATTGCAGCGTCCTTACCAAGGACTCGATTCCTCATCCAGGGCAACGTGACTCGAGGAAAGATTGTTAAAGGTGCCATCGCAAATTCTCCGCATAGGCAAATGATCAAACAACAAGGTTTTGTAGAATCTCTGGCCTCAGTATATGCAGAATCGAAGGTTATGATTTGTCCTATCCGATATGGCACCGGCATGAAAATCAAAGTTGTCGAAGCCATGGCGTACGGAAAAGCAATTGTTGGTACGAGCATTGCTTTTGAAGGTATTGATATCTCTGAAGGCTTAGTCTGTCACGATGATGCTAACGCGTTTGCGGAGAGTGTCATCGATCTGCTCAGGAACGAAGAGTCTCGCCGATCCGCTGAAAAAGCCGCAGCTTTGACATTTGCCAATCAGCACTCGTACAAATCACTGATCGAGAGCATTCGCGACGATGTTTTAGCGGCCGAAGAGGTATCGTGACGAAACCTTATTTCGCAACGTCACACCATGGGCCGATCTTGTCTGGAACGAAAACTTAATCAGCCAATATGTGCATTATCGCCCGAGAAACAAGGCCGGCAAAATATGTTGATACATTATCATAGCGCATATAATCGAGCCCAAGGCCATTAGCCGACAAGAAAATTAAATCACTTGCGAGCACTGGCGATAGAGTTTTCGCCCTTTCACCACACGCAATCAACTAGTAAAAACACCACGAGAGAACTCAAATTGAAAATCACCCAAAACATTCAATGCTCCAATTCTAGCCCCTTCGTACTTTTCGGCGGTATCAATGTCCTTGAGTCCGAAGACCTCGCTTTGACCGCCTGTGCCGAGTATGTTCGGGTCACCGAGAAGCTGGGCATTCCTTATGTTTTCAAAGCAAGCTTTGACAAAGCAAATCGATCTTCAATTCACTCGTACCGAGGCCCAGGCATGGAAGAAGGCCTTCGAATCTTTGAAAAAGTGAAAGCTGAGTTTGGCGTTCCAGTTATTACTGACGTCCATGAAATCTACCAGGCCGCGCCAGTAGCAGAAGTTGTCGATGTTTTACAACTTCCGGCCTTTCTCGCACGCCAAACTGATCTTGTTGTAGCCTTGGCAAAGACTGGCAAACCAGTAAACATCAAAAAACCTCAGTTCCTGAGCCCATCTCAGATGCAAAATATCGTTCACAAATTTAAGGAAGCTGGTAATGATCAGCTAATTCTCTGTGATCGCGGATCCTGCATGGGCTACGACAACCTAGTTGTAGACATGCTTGGCTTTGGAGTAATGAAGCGCACATGTGAGGATCTACCTATTATCTTTGATGTGACCCATGCACTTCAAAACCGCGACCCATCCGGTGCAGCGTCCGGCGGCCGTCGTGAACAAGTTGTTGATCTGGCTCGAGCAGGCATGGCAGTGGGTCTAGCCGGGCTGTTCCTTGAGGCGCACCCAAATCCAGACCTCGCCAAGTGCGACGGCCCAAGTGCACTGCCACTGGATAAACTGGAGCCATTCTTGGAACAAATCAAATCGCTGGATGATTTGGTGAAGTCGTTCGCACCACTAACCATCGCCTGAGGCCAAGCCAATCGAAGCAAGGATTGTGAACATGGCAAACTCTGAACAACGGATCGCAATCGTGATCCCGGCTCGCTATGGATCTACTCGCCTTCCGGGTAAGCCATTAGCAGAGATCGCTGGCAAACCTATGATACAGCACGTATATGAACGTGCTTTGTTAGTGCCTAATGCACAAATCGTAGTCGTCGCCACTGATGACGAGCGTATTGCACAGGCCGTACGCAGTTTTGGTGGTAACTGTGTAATGACCTCACCTAACCATCCATCTGGCACAGATCGCTTGTCGGAAGTAATGGCCGAGATTGATGCTGATATATATATCAATCTACAAGGTGACGAACCGCTGGTTCGCCCCACGGATATTGAAAAGCTAGCAGAGGGTATGCTAGCGGACAAAAGCGTGAGTATTGGCACACTGTGCCATACAATTGACTCTGCAGAAGCCAGTAATCCGAATACGGTGAAGGTAGTTCTGGCTACCAATGGCAACGCTCTTTACTTTAGCCGTTCGCCCATTCCGTTCCCGCGGGAAAGCGAGGCAGCAACCTATCTCAAACATGTTGGGGTCTACGCCTATCGCCGGAAAGTTCTGGCTGAGTACAAAAGCCTTCCGCAACCTGTGATTGAGAGTGCTGAGAAGCTTGAGCAATTACGACTGCTTGCCGCCGGATATTGCATTCGCGCATTCCAGGTTGAAGCCACGGGGCCGGGCGTAGATACCCCGGAATGCCTAGAACAAGTCAGAGCCATTATCAGCGGTAAACCGGCCCCCGCTAAGCCTACATTAGCAGATATTAAATTGGTAATCACCGACGTCGATGGCGTACTTACTGATGGCGGTATTTATTATGACGCCAATGGTGAATGCCTTAAGCGATTCCATGTTCGTGACGGTATGGGCATGCGCTTACTGGAAGAAAATGGCGTACGGGTCGCAGTGCTTTCCGGACGTGACTCCGCCACTTTGCGCAAACGAGTTTCTGACCTTGGCATCAGCCTTTTTCAGTTTGGAGTAAAGGACAAACTCATTGCTTGCGAACAACTCATGGCAGATGCAAATGTAGAAAAAATACATACGGCCTGCATTGGTGATGACAGCATTGATCTTCCGGCTTTTGCAGCGTGTGGTATTTCTTTTGCTGTAGCCGATGCCCCTAGCTATGTTAGCAATGCAGCCACTTTCACACTAAATTCAGCTGGTGGCACTGGCGCATTTCGAGAGGTCGCCGATGCCATTCTCTATGCTCAAGGGAAGGAAGATGTCCTGAGCACATCCACCGGATATTCCCGAGTTATGGCTAAAATGGCGCAATAGGTTTACGAAAGCGTCGATGCTTCCAATATAGCCATTTCGACACATAATGGCGACTCTAGCCCAGCCATTATGTGTCGACACTTTCTACTGATCCCTCTGAGTATACAAAATCATCCCCAACCAAAATTAACTCTTTATAAAATATCAACTACAACCCAATAAAAACAATCTAGCTCGCATCAATGCAACTCATCAACAGAATGTCACGCGACGCCTCCAAAAAACTTAATCCGCACCCAAAGTACTTTTTCATACGCAGATAAATAGAGTTTGGAGATATCATTTTTTCCTAAGGACTCAGTACGCTGGCTTCGCTGGAAAGTTCTGAATATTTATTGAAACGCTCCGACTTTAGGCGTTTGAGCGAAGGATACGGGCAATGACTTTCTTGACGTAGAACCGCTCCTACGCCCCCGCTCTAATCAAGAAGCTTTTGCTGGAAACATCACCTCATCAGGCGAGAAAAGACGAAATACTGGAAGTCTATGAAGTTCATATCTTCTACCTGAAATATCAAATCAACCTGCTGCAAGTCCGCTTGCTCGGGCTTATATCCGAGCAAATATTCGACCCCAACACTCCGCACTGATGCTATTCAACGAACCGGAAAGCGACCTAATTTTGCCAATCGACAATAAGCCTGCGAAACAAGCGATAAAGCCGCTCGTCAACCGACGCAAGGCTTGGCTGTTCAGCGAAACCTCCGAGGTCGCTAACCCCGGCGCGCAGGCATACTGCCTGGTAAAGACCGACGGGTTCAATGGACAAAAGTCCTATACCGAACTGCGTAGCCTACTGGAGTGACTGTCACATGCGTAGTTGATAATAGACTACGAAATATTGCTGCTGTGGAATTACTCGCCGGAGATACCACGGCAAACTGAGCCTCCATCTTGTGATAGTTGGAAATAATGGGGGACCGATCGAAGCATAAGGCCAATGCCCAATACCATGACGCAGCGAACCCAATGCTCAACCCCGCCTCAAATTTAACTAGTTCTAATTATTCTGGTCACTATCAATTTCAAGGCCGAAACCCGACTGACCGCTGAGCTTCAAGCTCACATTGAGCCCCTCCCACGCAGCGGAATTCATACTTTGTCAACGTGGACCTCAACCCTCTACCGAGCGCGATCTCAGTCCCGAGCTCCTCTGTAGATCAAGGCAAATCGCGGCATTAGTGCCAACGCTGGCAAGACCGGGCAGCTTGTGCTTCTGGCATCCACTGCAATGGTTGACACTGAGAAACCTTGCTTAGGATACTGAGCCAAGCTAGAGTCTGGAGCCAAGCGGCAAAGATTTTTGGATTAAGAGCTTAAGGTAGTCATAACCAACAATGAATAACAATATTAATTGCACCCTCCTTGGAGGAAGCAACTCGGTTCTAAGGTTTGGATTAGGCTCTGGACTGGAGAGCATTTGCAAAGTAAAGAGACTTGCACTTGGCGCCACCACATGCATTCAAAATCTTTACGAGACCGTGAGAAATAGGGATGCGATTAAAAACTCTGATTTTGTCGTGACTGAGTCTAACGTCAATGACTCTCACTTTGCTTGTATGCAGCCCTTATCTATAAGCACCCTTGAAAGTGAGATTAACGAGTACTATCGCACGCTCAGCGAACTCAACAGAAACGTTTACGTTATTATACTTCCCGCCAATTTTAGAGCACGTCACATTGAGTCTCAGTCAGTAATGGAGGCAATCAACAATATCCATTACTCAAACTGTCTTGTCTACGGTTACAAGGTTATCGATTTATCGTGGATTGCGCGTGATTTACCAGAGGCCGACATCTACAACCTCATCCCTCACCCAAGGCATTTAAACGAAGGTTATCTTCACATCCTCGGCCAAAATATTGCAAGGCATGCATCGGCGCACCCGTGCTCCTTGACACCAATTAATAATCCGGGCCCAAATTACTCGGTTATCTCGGCACCTGCACTAGACAAAGAATTCTGCATAGAAAAAAAGAACTCAGCTTTCAACGAGCAGATACTACCACTCAACAAATCATATAACCTACCGGAGTGGTCGATCGGAAAGGAGATAGTCGCACTTTCTGCCTGGTGCGACAGCTACTCCCAATTTAGAATCACTACTGATAGCGTCATCACTACGAAGTGCTTCTCCAAACTATATTCAGTTTGGGAGTTCGCCGCTCCAATCAAAATATCCGCGACGACAAAAATAGAAACCGCCTTTGATAATCGTCCTCCCACCGACCTATCGCGCATGAGCAAATATAACGCAGCAGCCAATTGCGTACCATTTGGATTTTCTGGTCTATTAGTTAGAGATGGAACACCAATCCAGCTACCTGCCGCAGAGTACGAAAAAACTCAAATTGATATCTCATCTGAAGTCGCTCCCGATATAAGACCCTACATCAAGGCCTGCCATTCACTAATCGAAAACCGATATCTCTATACGCAAACTCATATCGATGAACTAAAAAACGAGATTGAGACGCTTAAGCTAAAATTAGCGGCAACACAAAGCCCTAACTAAGGCCCTTTGTGCTCACCCTAACAGCCAATTGACACTGATTATAAATAGTGGCAGAGAGTTACGAATTGATCGACACAAGGGCCCTGTAACGTCATGCCAGGGCTCGCATACCCATTCACCCCAGCAAAAACAATCAGACAGGAGGAAAAATTTAGTTCAAACATCGCACCGAGCCGAACTGCGCTTACTAATTCATCAATAGCCCCAGGAAACCGCCTTAATGACAGAAATACTTGTTAGCGGGAACTATGAAGATGACATGGGTAATCGAATATTTTCCCCGCCAGGATTGCATAAGGTTTACGTTGAATTTAAAGGAAAGAACAATACCCTATTCATTGAGAACTCGAGCGGTATAAAGAATACGCTCATATCATTCCCATCAGACTCAGGCTCTTGCACAATTGGAGCCAATGGGAACTATTGCGGAAAAATACGTATTGGCTGGAACTGCACAGTTATAATTGGCTCCGAGGTAACGTGCACGACTGCGTGTGCTATATACACCGCAGAAGCCACCTGCGCCCTCATCGGGGACGACTGCATGATAGCCGCACATGTAATTATCAGAACCGAAGATTCACATGCAATATATGATGTCGAGAGCGGTAGCAGGCTGAACCCCTCAAGAGATGTTATTATAGGACGACATGTTTGGCTAGCCGAGGATTCGGTAATACTATCCGGATCCAGAATTGGATCCGGTTCAGTTATCGGCATGAGGTCAGTAGTAAAGGCAACGATCCCCAACAACTGTACAGCCGTTGGAATACCATGCAAGGTAATCAAGCAGCACACGGCATGGGAAAGGCCAAACATTGCATTTGGCGAACCTTGGATTAGAGATAACGCTAAGAAGCAAAATCTTAACGAAACAACAAGTGTATGGCAGAAAACTAACTACAGCACCAAACATATAAGCATTGGTAAGTACTCATACGCGACCCTCAAAAGCATTCAAACCAACAACCCAAGTTTAATTATTACCGACATCGCCGAGTGATCCCAGGCGCCCTAGTTCCCCAATTAACTTGATGAATACGGGCGCCTGACTATTGACTAGTCGAAAATCTCTACCACTCCGACCACTGCACCACTTTCATCCACCACTGCCAGCGCTCGAATTTTATTATCCAGCATGTACGCTTCAGCCTCTGAAAGCTGTGCATCTTCTTTAATGGTATGTGGGTCCGCTGTCATGAACTGCTCAACATTGGCTTGAATGATTTTTTCATCCTCAACCAGAGCACGACGCAAGTCACCATCTGTCACTATCCCAACCAACTTATCTTCATCCATGACCACCGTCATCCCCAAACGGCTTCGTGTCATCACAAGCAAACAGTCATGAAAACTTGTGCTCGGCGAAACGACAGGCGCGGGAGAATGCATGACATCACGCACTCGAGTCAGCAATTTGCGGCCAAGGCTGCCACCGGGATGATAGCGAGCAAAATCCATTGGCTTGAACTGGATAGCTTCGATCAACGCTACCGCCAATGCATCCCCCATGGCCATGGTTGCCAGAGTAGAGGTGGTCGGTGCCAGATTGTTTGGGCAGACCTCACGCTCAACAGAGATGTCGAGCCAGATGTCAGCATGCTTGGCCAAGGTAGACTTCCCATTCCCGGTCATGGCAATGATCTTGTTACCGAACGATCTGAGGCTTGGAATCAGCTTGATCAGCTCTTCGGTTTCGCCGCTGTAGCTGATGAGGATCAGCACATCAATCGGCTTGAGCATGCCCAGGTCGCCGTGGAAGGCTTCGGCTGGGTGGAGGAAGAAACTCGGGGTACCCGTGGACGCGAAAGTGGCAACCATTTTCTGGCCGATGAGCCCTGACTTCCCCATACCACAGACCACGGTGCGGCCTTTGCACCCGAGGATCAATTCAACGGCACTCTGGAACTCGCCGTCCAGGCGATCAGCCAGCTGAGTAACGGCTTGAGCTTGGGCGATAAGGGCTTCTTTGGCGATGCTGAGGTGATTCATTTTCGTCCCTGACGACAGCTGAATATGTGCGAAGGCGCGAATGTTAAGGTTTTTGTAACGCGAAGCAAAGCGCGAAGACCTAACTCTCTGGGCAATCAGACTGGCGGGCGCGTCTCCTAGATACCGGTTACACACGCTGTTTTGCCCTCAGAGCGGCAAATTGATATCAGACCAAAACCCCTCCTCCCCCTACTCGCTCCTAGCAATTCCTTACGCTCAGCGCCCACGACATTGCAACCGTAGGAATTACCCTATGCATTAGGTAGACACGCCTGAGATTACGCCTAGCCCTCGATTTCTGGCCTCATTTTGTCGCTGAGGACCTAGTGATCGGATGTGAAATCCCACATTTTTTCGATGCGATTGGCGCAATGACAGTTGAATAAGGAAGGCCCCGATACCTATCGGCTTCACTCGTAACCTAGCTTTTCACTCCTCGTACAACTGCCGCATTCCCGTGTCGAATTAGATAGGTCCACAGGGTGCTCGACCCAACCTCCCTTCCAAATCAATATCTTGTTGTAACTTTTCGTTGTGCGCGGGGCTCTCATGCAGCAGCATACCCCCCTCCACAGCTTCAATCTGAACCTATGGCAATGCCAACATGGATGTTATGAATCCTCCCACACTCAAGCACAGAGCCAGCAAAACACTTTACCGCTGGCGAAGTGCCTCACTCGAAAGCCATCTTCGTGCTCTTGCCCCTCAATGGCGCGGAAGGGCGCTGGAGATCACGACCGAGACCTTGGGTGCGAATGCGTCATTCGTGAATTATGTGCGGCACCATCGCTTGCTGGACCCTTGCACCGGACAGCACGTCGAGATTGTGGAGAAGTCGATTCGCAAGGTGGCGCTGATCAGTAGCCAAGAGGCACGCTTCCATCGTGCCGAGGGGATGTTGGCGGAAAGCACGAATTTTCAGTATCCCGAATGCCTAGGCGTAATCGAGACTCCTTGGGAAAGCTTGATCTTTACCGAGTTCGTGCGCGGCAAGCCTCCCCATATGCATGTGATCGCTAGGCAACTGGCGCAAGGCATTGCCGAGCTTGAACACTTAAGCCACGTCTATTTAGTGTCGCAGCCTCTCGCCAAGGCCGCCCTGTATTGGAGCATGGACTTCTTCAGGCCTTGGTTCCTGCTGCGCCCACGCTTCAATTTTGCACGCTGCCTTCCTGCGCTGGCGCAACTCGGCCTTGCAGACGAACGCTTTGCCGGGCTGGCTGAGCGCTTCAAGGCCTTTTTACCAGTGACCAGTGGCATGGCAGCCAAGGCTCGACGCAGCCCACGCTGCATCAGCCATATGGATTACCTGCGCAAAAACCTGTTCGTCGACAATGGCCAATTGCACCTGATCGACTGGAGCGAGGTAAAGGTTGGGCGCATAGGCTTTGACGGCGGCGCCTACCTGGGCAGCCTGTTCCGGCGCAAGGACATGAAGGTATTCCTGGCAGCACAGGCCGAGTTCATCGAAGCGTACCGAGCAGCCCTGCCGGAGCGCTTCGATGTGGAACAGGCGCTAGGGAACTTGCGCTACGTGTTTCTCCTCACGGCGCTGTTCCATTGCTTGCGCCCAGAAACGGTCGCTGAGTACAAGGAGCGCGACCGGATGGGGTTATTGCTGGAGAAATACCACTATTTGCTGGGGATGCTGGAGCAGGGGTAGATGAGCTTTTGTACCCATGGGGGAAAAAGCTTCGCGGGTAAACCCGCTCCTACAGGCGTACGTTACGTTCCCCCTGCGGGGTGGTACGCCGCGGTTGCGGGGAGTTTGCCGGGATCAGATGTCATTTTGATGCCATAGGTCATCATCTGCACATATCGTCTAATTTCTTTTCGCGTTTTTTGCTCAGCGGCACGCCTACAAATGTGAATTTGTATTAAGATTCGCCCTCGTTTGTTTCCACCGGACCCGCAGGGCTATAAGCCCATGCCGCCCCTTTGCTGAATGGATGCCGCTCCACGTATATGGACGACGCTTCGCCCCGCCCTCGCCTGCTGATCCTGTCAAAAGGAGCCCAGCGCATCAGTACGTTGCCTGCCTTGCTGCCCGAATTCGCGCTGCAAAGCGGTGCTGTGCGCGATATCGAGCTCGCTGATTGGGTAATGGCCTGGGGCCGCAAGCCAAGCGCCATCAAGGCAATGGCCGAGGCGCACAGGGCTGGCAAGCCCGTTCTCACGCTGGAAGACGGCTTCATCCGTTCCGTGGGCCTGGGCGCCGACGAGCCGCCCCTGTCGCTGATCGTCGATGACGTGGGCGTCTACTACGACGCTTCCCAGCCGTCCCGCCTCGAACAGTTGATCGCCACGCCCCTCGACGCCGAGCAAACCCAACGCGCCCTGGCACTACGTAGCCTGTGGCAGCAGCAACGGGTGTCGAAGTACAACGACGCACGCATCGAACTGCCAGCGCTGCCGGCCGACTGCGTGCTGGTGGCCGACCAGACCTGTGGCGATGCCTCGTTGCAAGGTGCAGGGGCCAGCGACTTCCGGGCCATGCTGGAGGCGGCATTGGCCCGCTATCCGCATAGCACCATCGTGCTCAAGGTGCACCCCGACGTGGTGGCCGGGCGCAAGGCCGGGCACTTCGACCTGGCAGCGCTGGCCGGCAACCCGCGGGTGCAGGTACTGGCCCACAATGTTCACCCGGCCGATTTGCTGCCACGCATGCGTGCAGTGTTCGTGATGACGTCGCAACTGGGCTTCGATGCCCTGCTTTGGGACGTACCGGTGCACACCTGGGGCATGCCGTTCTATGCCGGCTGGGGGCTGACCGACGACCGCTTGCCGGCACCTTCACGCCGCAAGCCTGTGCCGTTGGCGCAACTGATTCATGCCAGCCTGGTGGCCTACCCACGCTATGTCTGCCCAGAACGTGGTCAGCCGTGTACGCCAGAGGTGCTGATCAACTGGCTGGGCCTGCAACGGCGGCACCGCAGCGTGTTGCCAAACACCGTACAGATGCTGGGATTCAGCCGCTGGAAAGA
The DNA here is from genome assembly GCF_019691255.1 of Pseudomonas sp. USTB-Z. Taxonomy (NCBI): domain Bacteria; kingdom Pseudomonadati; phylum Pseudomonadota; class Gammaproteobacteria; order Pseudomonadales; family Pseudomonadaceae; genus Pseudomonas; species Pseudomonas sp. USTB-Z. The sequence continues at coordinate 102,346 of NZ_JAECZP010000014.1, read as the reverse complement.
ACCGCTGGCAAACCTGTTTTTCAATGGCGCGGCCATTCGCTTCGTCAAGCCCGAGCAACCGCTGGCGCAAGACTTGCCCGTGGTGTCCTGGGGCTGCAAGCACGACACCCACCTTAGCGCCCACCCACTGCCCGTCAACCGGGTGGAAGACGGCTTCCTGCGCTCGGTCGGCCTGGGCGCCGGCAAGGCGCGACCGTTGTCATGGGTGGTCGATGACCTGGGTATTTACTACGACGCCACCCGGCCTTCGCGCCTGGAGCGCATCCTGGCTGAAGAGCCCTTCGACCCGCAGTTGTTGGCCCGCGCGCATGCTTTGCGCCTGGCCATCTGCGCGGCGGGGCTGACCAAGTACAACTTGCCCGGCGCCAGCTGGCAGCGCCCCTCGCATGCGCAACGGGTGATCCTGGTGCCTGGCCAAGTGGAGGGCGATGCGTCCATCCGCTTTGGCGGCAACCGTATCCGCAGCAACCTGCAACTGCTGCGCGCCGTGCGTGAGCAAAACCCTGATGCGTGGGTGTTGTACAAACCCCACCCAGAGGTATTGGCCGGCACGCGCGCCCGCGGTGACGACGAAGCGCAAACCGTGCACTGGTGCGATGAAGTGATCGGCGATACGCCACTGCAGCAATTGCTGGAAGTGGTCGACGAATTGCATGTGCTGACCTCGCAGTCGGGCTTCGAGGCCCTGCTACGCGGTGTGCCGGTGACGACCTATGGCCAGCCGTTCTACGCCGGCTGGGGGCTGACCCGCGACATGGACCTTCAAGCACCGGTGCAGGCACGGCGCAGCCGACAACTGACGCTGGACCAGTTGGTAGCGGGCACGCTGCTGCTCTACCCCACTTACGTAAGCCTGGTGACCAACCGCTTCACCACCGCCGAACGAACCTTATACGAACTACAAAATTGGCACGCCTTACCGCAGCCTGGAGCTCCCTCCCGATGGCAGGACTTGAAACGACGCTTGAGCAGTTTGTTGGGCATGAAGCGCCCGACCAACTGAATGCAAGGGCGACGCGTGGTCCGCTGCTGCGTATCCCGTCACACAATTTTCTGCTGCTTCAGGGTGTCAGTTCGCCCTTCTTCAGCCGCCTTGCCAAGGGGCTGCGGGATATCGGCCAGCGGGTGCACAGTGTGCGCTTCAACGTCGGTGACGCCCTGTACGGCCCCGGCGGCGCGCAGCTGACCTGCCCGCACGCCCCGGAAGACATGGAGGCCTGGTATTCACAGGTGTTCCGCCAACTGGGTATCACCGACCTGGTGCTGTTCGGCGACTGCCGCCCGGTACACCGCCCAGCCGTGACCCTGGCGCGGCTGTCGGGTATTCGCGTGCACGTGTTCGAGGAAGGCTACTTTCGGCCCTATTGGGTGACGCTGGAGCGCGACGGGGTCAACAACAACTCGCGTTTGCCACGTGACCCGCAGTGGTACCGCGATGTGGGCAAGTACATTCCGCGCTATCAGAATGGCAACCCGTTCAAGCTGTCGTTCGCCGCACGTGCCACGCACGATGTGCTGTACCATGCCGGCGGCGCGCTGAACCGGCTGTGCTTCCCGCGCTACCGCACCCATGCCCCGTTCAACGCCGCCATGGAGTACGCCGGGTTCATCCGCCAGGGCATGCGCCTGCTGCGCGCCCGTGTGCATGACGACGCGCTGGTGGCCGAAGTGGCCCGCGAGCGGCACCCCACGTTTTTGCTGCCCTTGCAGCTGGACAGCGATGCGCAAATCCGCGACCACTCGCCGTTCCAGAACATGACCCAGGTGATCGAGCATGTGATCGACTCGTTCTCGCTCAACGCGCCCTTCGATGCGCGCCTGCTGGTGAAAAACCACCCGTTGACGCCTGGGCTGGTCAACTACCGCAAGGTCACCGAGCAGTTGGCGCGCAAGTACGACGTGGCCGAGCGTGTCGACTTCATGGAAAGCGGGCACATGCCTACGCTGCTCTCGCACATCACCGGCATGATCACCGTCAACAGTACCGCGGGGGCTTCTGCATTGCTGCACCACCGCCCTACCTGCACGCTGGCCGAGCCGATCTACGCGATGCCGGGGCTAACCCATCAGGGCGGCCTGGATGATTTCTGGCAGCAGCCCGAAGCGCCCGACAACACGCTGTTTCAACGCTTCCGCAACACGGTCATCCACACCACCCAGGTCAACGGCGGCTTCTACACCGCCTGCGGCATGGACATGGCCGTGGCCAACTGCCTGGAAGTGCTGATGGCGAAAACCTCAAGAATCGAAAAATACCTATGAGTTCGCATGCCTCACCCCGCTGCATCCTCATCACCGGCGCCACAGGCGGTATCGGTGGCGCGCTGGCGCCTGCCTACGCCGCCCCGGGGGTGACGCTGATCCTGCAAGGCCGGCGCCAGGACCGCCTGGCCGAAATGGCCGAACAATGCCGCGCCCTGGGTGCCCAGGTGCTGCTGGAAGCCCTCGACGTGCGCGACCTGGACGCCCTGCGGGCCATGGTGCGCCGGGTTAGCGAGCAGCATCAGCCCGACCTGGTGCTGGTCGGCGCAGGGCTTAACACCGCCGTGGGCGCCAATGGCGAAGCGGAAGACTGGGACGACAGCCGCGCCCTGATGGAAGTGAACGTGATGGCCGCCCTGGCCACCGTCGAGGCCGCCCTGCCCGCCATGCGCAGCCGTGGCGACGGGCAGATCGCCCTGTTCAGCTCGCTGGCGGGCTGGCGTGGCTTGCCGGTCACACCGACCTACAGCGCCAGCAAGGCCGCTATCCGGGTGTATGGCGAGGCCATCCGCGACTGGCTGGCGCCGGAAGGGGTAAAAGTGAATGTGATTGTGCCGGGGTATGTGGAGTCGAAGATGTGCTTCGAAATGCCCGGGCCTAAACCTTTTCTGTGGACCGCCGACAAAGCGGCCAGGCGTATCAAGCGCGGGCTGGCGGCGAACCAGGCGCGTATCAGCTTTCCGTTCCCGCTCAACCTGGGCACCTGGCTGCTGGGGCTTATCCCGCAGTGGCTTTCTTCGATGATCCTGCGTGGGTTGAAGTACAGTGATTGATGTTTCCATGTTGCCGGTCGCTTTGATCGGCCTGGGCTTGACCGTCGCGGTCGAGCGCCTGCTGGTTCCCCGCCCTGCCCTGCGTCGCCCGGCCGATTGCTGGCTGCTGCACGCGGGGCTGTGGTGTGTGGCCTTCGGGCTATTGTATGCACTGACGGCGCGGCCGTTGTTCAGTGGCGTGAATGTGTTGCTGCTGTGGCTGCTGATCGTGCTGGTCAGCAACGCCAAGTATCACTCGCTGCGCGAGCCGTTTGTGTGTGCAGATTTCGAGTATTTCAGCGATGCAGTGAAGTTCCCGCGGTTGTACTTGCCGTTCTTTGGCTTTGGCAAGGCCGCGCTGCTGGCGGTGGGCTTTCTGGTTTACCTGTGGGCGGGGTTGAGCTTCGAGGTGGCGGGCGCGCGGCTTGAGGCGTTGCTGCCGTTGGCGCTGGGCCTGGGCTTGCTGCGCCTGGGGCATCGGCCTGTGAAGCCGAGCTTTGATGCCGAGCAGGATGTACGTGGCTGGGGCTTGGCGGCCAGCTTGTGGCGGTACTTCTGGGCGGCGCGGGCGCCGGTTGACCGGGACGGGCTGGGCTCGCCGTTTGCTGTTGGGGCTGTGCCGGCCTCTTCGCAGCCGACAGCGGCCCAGGCCGGGGCGCTGCCGGACTTGGTCTCGGTGCAGAGCGAGTCGTTCTTCGATGTGCGTGGGCTGTGGCCTGGCGTGCGCCCGCAAGTGCTCGACCAGTACGACCTGTTGGCCAGCCAGGCGCTGGCCCGGGGCAAACTGCAAGTGGCAGCCTGGGGCGCTAATACGGTGCGTACCGAGTTCGCCTACCTTACCGGCATCCCTGCCGACCGGTTGGGCGTGCACCGCTTCAACCCGTACCGGGTGCTGGCCCGCCAAGGCCTGCCCAGTATCGCCTCCAGGCTCAAGGCGCAGGGGTACCGGACCATTTGCATCCACCCGTACGACGGTGGTTTCTATGGCCGCAACAAGGTGTTGCCGGCATTGGGCTTTGATGAATTCATCGATGTGAAGGCGTTCAACGCTTCGCAAAAGGCCGGGCCGTTCATTGGTGATTGCGCCGTGGCAGACAAAATCCGCGCGCTGCTGCAGGCACCAGGCCGCACACAGCCGCTGTTCATCCATGCGGTCACCATGGAAAACCATGGCCCGTTGCACCTGGAAAGCGTAGCCGCGCACGAGCTGCCGGCCTGGTTCGACCGCCCGCTGCAACCGGGCATGCAAGACCTGGCGCCCTACCTGCGGCACATCGGCAACGCCGACCGCATGCTGGGCATGCTGCGCGACACCTTGCTGGCCCAGCCGAACGAGGCGCTGCTGTGCTTCTTTGGCGACCATGTGCCGATCTTGCCCGAGGTGTACCAGGCTGTTGGTGCGCCCGCAGGTGATACCGACTACCTGGTGTGGTCCAACCGCCGCCAGCCTGGCTGCAGGGCCAGGCCAATGCCGGTGCAGCAGCTTTCCAGCACATTGCTGGCCCATGCCCTGGCGCCGGCAACCTGCCAGGACACGCCTGTGGCCAGTGCCGGGGTAGCCTGACAACGTGGTGCGTATCGTTTTGGGATCGGACCTGTCGCCGGAGCGCGCCGCAGACCCTGCCTTGGCCCGCTTGCTGACCGAGGGGCGGGGGTCGCTGGCGTTCCTGATTGGCAATACGGCCTGCCGCTATCGCTTGCTGGGGTCGGCTATCCACTGGGACCGTGTGCTGCTGGCCTTCGACGGCGAGCAGGCACTGGGCTTTGCCGCATTCAAGCATGGCCGGCGCGGGCCGTTTGCCTGGCACTGGCGGCCGTTCGTGCGTGAGTTTGGCCTGTTGAGCGGCTGGGTGCGGTTTATTGGGTTCTGCCTGAGCGAACTGCGCGAATGGCGCTACCCGTTCTTGCTGTACGGGCTGCGGGTCAGCAAGGCCGCACGCCAGCACGGCGTAGGCTCGGCGCTGGTGCAGGCGTGCTGCGCGCACGCCGCCGGCCAGGGCTTTACCCAGGTAGAGCTGGAGGTGCCGCTGAGCAATCATCGGGCGCAGCACCTGTACCTGCATAATGGCTTTGCCCTGCGCCGCAAGCGCTGGGTGCCGTTCCCGCCGGTGCGCAACATGTGGCGGGCCGTGTAATGCACAACACGCCTCCCTTTGTACCCCACCCGCCCGAAGGTTACTCGCCACCCGATGCCCTGGTAGACGGCACCGGCTGGGTCGGCATCATGTCGCAATGGGTGGCCTGGAAGGTCCTGCACCTGCCGCAGTTCCTCGGCCCGGAAGGCCCGCCCTTCTGGCTGTGGCGCCGTGGCCGCAAGGCGCCCAAGGGGCTCAAGGCCATTGCCGGTATCGGCTACAAGCAGTCGTCGGCCCATGCCCGGGTGCTGTGCCAGCGCTGGGGGCTGCCCTACATTGCGCTGGAAGACGGCTTTTTGCGTTCTTCTTCGCTGGGCATCGAGGGCGATACGCCAATGTCCATGGTGGTCGACCCGGTGGGCATCCACTACCTGGCCGACCGCCCTTCGCTGCTGGAAAACATCCTGCAGCAGCCCGAGGCGCTCAGCGCATACGAGCTCAATTGCGCCCGCGAACTGATTGCCTTGATGCGCAGCAGCGGCATCGGCAAGTACAACAACGCCCAGGACCTGCCCGACGACGACCCGCTGGGCCGTGAACGACCGCTGGTGCTGGTGGTGGACCAGACTGCCGGGGATTATTCGATCCCGGGCGGCGGGCTATGCGAAGCCGACTATGTGCGAATGCTGGATGAGGCCCTGGCAGAAAACCCGGATGCCGACGTGCGCGTGCGCATTCACCCGGACTGCCTGGGCGGGCAAAAGCCCAGTTGCCTGCTGGATGCCGCGCGGGCCCGCGGGGTAACGCTGGAGGCGCGGCCGGTAGCCTGGGCGTCACTGGCCCGGCGTGCCCGGCGCGTGTACGTGGGTACCAGCCAGGCCGGGCTGGAGGCGTTGATCCAGGGCGTGCCGGTCACCTGCTTCGGGCTGCCGTTCTACGCGGGCTGGGGGCTGACCGATGACCGCATGGCCATTGCTCGCCGGCAGGCACGGCCAGACCTTGTGCAACTGGTGGCGGCGGCCTATGTGCGTTACTGCCGTTATGTCGACCCATTGAGCGGCCAGTTGACCGATGCCTTGACCGTTGCCCGCCAATTGGCCAGCAAGAAAGCCCGCGATGCTGCGTTTGCCGGCCCCACCACGGTGCTGGGCGTGAAGCGGCACAAGCAGCACAACATCCGGCGTTTTTTCGCAAGCCGTTGGGGGCAGCTGCGCTTCAGCGTGGACAGCCCGCACCTGATAAGCCAGGTAGCGGCCGAACAGGGTCGGCTGCTGGTATGGGCTGCGCGCGAGCCGGCCGGCCTGGCCGAACGTGCGCGCCAGGCGGGGGTGCCAGTGTGGCGGGTCGAGGATGGTTTCTTGCGCTCCACGGGGTTGGGGGCGACCAACAGCCCGGCGCTGTCACTGGTGCTGGACCGGGGTGGCATTCATTACGATGCGCAGTCTGCCAGCGACCTGGAGCAGCTGTTGCAGCATGGCGAATTTGACGCCCCATGCCTGGCCGAAGCGGCGCGTTTGCGGGCGCAGATCGTTGCCAGCGGCACCAGCAAGTTCAACCTGCGCAGCAATGTGCGCCCGGCCTTGCTGGGGCAGCCGGGCCAGCTGCGGGTACTGGTGGTGGGCCAGGTCGAGGATGATGCCTCGGCGCTGTGCAGCGGTGGCGGTGCCGGGTGCAACCTGCGGCTGCTGCAACAGGTGCGCGCGCGGTTGCCGGATGCCTGGATTCTGTACAAGCCGCACCCCGACGTGGAAGCCGGCAAGCGCCGCGGGCACATCGCCCCGGCACAGCTGGTGGGGCTGGCCGATCAGGTACTGGCGGGTGTGGACATCGCCAGCCTGTATGGCCAGGTCGATGCGCTGCATACGCTCAGTTCCACCGCCGGTTTCGAGGCCTTGCTGCGCGGGCTGCCGGTGGTCACCTATGGCACGCCGTTCTATGCCGGCTGGGGCCTGACCGAGGACCATCAGCCCTTGCCCCGCCGCACCCGGCGTTTAACCCTGGACCAGTTGGTAGCCGGCGCCTTGTTGCGCTATGCGCGCTATGCCGACGTCCAGCAAGACCTGCCCTGCGATGCCTGGCACGCCCTCGCCTGCCTCAGCGCGCCCCACCCGGCGCCGGTGGCCTATCGACGAGTGGCGCCGTTGCTCAACTATACCCGGACCATGCTCGGCTGTGGCCGGCCATTGGCCCCATCAAAGGACTAGATCATGCCTGTTTCGATCAAGGACATCGGCCGTTACGCGGCACTCCCCTGGCATTGCCTGCAGTTGGCTACCCATGCCAAGTCGTTCGAGAACAACCCGGTGCTGGGCAGTGCCCGGCTCAATGCCTTGGGCCTGCATGTGCAGCGTCGTCAGCTGGCGATGGCCATGGCTGGTTACCGTCGCAATGCGCTGGCCTCGCGGCTGGATGCCGGTGAGCGCGCGCATTTTGAGCAGAACGGCTTTTTCATTCGTGAAAACGCCCTGCCTGCCGAGCAGTTTGCGGCCTTGCGCGCCGAGCTGGGTGCATTGCGCAGCACCGGCTGGGAAATGCGCCAGGGCCGCGCGGTTACCCGCCGGGTCAGCCTTGACCAGGACGTGCTGGCGCAAAACCCGGCCAGTGCGGCGTTTGTGGCGGACCGTGGGGTGCGCGACCTGATTGCCTATGCGTCGTCCAATACCGGTGGTATTACCTACCAGTTGCAGTCGATCGTGATCGACGCCGCCAATGCCGACCAGGACCCGCAGACCCGCCTGCATGCCGACACCTTCCACCCCACGGCGAAGGCGTGGTTGTTCCTGGACGATGTGGCGGATGACCAAGGGCCGTTCAGTTATGTGCCGGGGTCGCACCGCCTGACGCCGGAGCGTTTGGCCTGGGAGTACCGTCAAAGCCTGGGGGCGGCGCGCTCCGGCGAGCAGATGCACCGTGAGGGTTCGTTCCGCATCGACGAGCCCGAGCTGGCGGCCCTCGGCTTGCCGCCGCCCCGTCGCTTTGCGGTGCCAGCCAACACCCTGGTGGTGGCGGACACGTCTGGTTTCCATGCCCGTTGTGCAAGCCATCAGGCCAGCCACCGCGTCGAGATTTATGCCAGCCTGCGGCGTAACCCGTTCATCCCCTGGCGCGGGGCGCACCTGTTTGCATTGCCATGGATTGCCAACCACCACATGCGTTGGGATATCCGGTTGAAGCGGTTGATGGGATTTGGCAAGAAGAGCCATTGGCGGTTTGTGGAACAGTTGAATGCGTATGAGGCACCGCATATCTGACCCACGCCCAGTCCCCGGCCAGGTGGCTGGACGCAGGCCGTCGTGTAGGAGCGGGTTCACCCGCGAAAGGGCCGGGCCTGCTGGCCAATATCCCTGGCCAATCACCGCCCCCCTGGTCGGTGGGCACATTCTGCAATGGTTGAATCGCTGCTGGCGCCAGGAGGGCGTCTACGCTGGCTCGAACTATCGAAGCCTTCAAGGATGACCCCATGCACTACGCCCACGCCCACCATCTGCGCCGCCATCGGGTTTCACACCCCGGCAGGCTGTATATGCTGACCACAGTCACCCACCAGCGCCGCCCCCTGTTTCACAACTTCAACCTGGCCAGGCTGGTGGTCAATCACCTGCGCCAGGCAGACCGGGAAAACAGCTGCGCCACGCTGGCCTGGGTGGTCATGCCCGACCATGTGCATTGGCTGATAGAACTGAAACAGGTGACGCTGGCCACGTTGATGCGCCGCTTCAAATCAAGGTCCAGCCATGCCTTGCACAAGGCTGGTGTAACAGCCACCCCCATCTGGCAGGCGGGCTACCGCGATCGCGCCATGCGCAAGGATGATGACCTGCTCAACACCGCTCGGTACATCATTGCCAACCCGGTCAGGGCCGGCCTGGCACCCAATGTCGGCGAATACCCACACTGGGATGCCATCTGGCTGTAAGCGTGGCCCTCACCCCAGCCGCGCCATCTCCTGCGCCACCACCGCAACGGTATGCCTGATCTGCTCTTCCGTATGCTCGCAAGACACAAAAAACCGCACCCGCGCCGAATGCTCCGGCACCGCCGGGTACAAAATCGGCTGGGCATTGATGCCACGCTCGAACAGGGCGCTGGACAAACGGCCGGCCTTGAACGAACTGCCGGTAATCACCGGGATCACCGCCAACCCGGTACTGGTCGCCGTGTCCAACCCTGCTTCACGCGCCAGGCGCAGGAACAGCTCCCCCCGCGCCTGCACTTGCGCTACCCGCTCGCTGTCTGCAGCCAGCAGCTTCAACGCTGCCAACGCAGAGGCCGTGACCGCCGGCGGCATGCCAACACTGTACAAGAAGCCCGGCGCCAGAAACTTCAGGTGCTCGATCAGTGCCGTGCGGCCCGCAATGTACCCGCCGCAACTGGCCAGGGTCTTGCTCAAGGTCCCCATCCAGATGTCGACGTCATCGCCAGCCAACCCAAAATGCTCACGAATACCTTTGCCCGTCGCCCCCATCACCCCCAGCGAATGGGCTTCATCCACCATCAGGAAAACCTTGTGCTTATGCTTGAGCTCGACGAACCGGGGTAGCTCGGGGTAGTCGCCGTCCATGCTGTAGATGCCTTCCACCACCACCAGCACCCGCTCGAAGTGCTGGCGTTGCTCGCCCAGCAAGCGGTCCAGCGCCTGCCAGTCGTTATGGGCAAAGCTCAGACGGCGGGCACCCGACAGCTGGATACCCTGCAACACGCTGTTGTGAATCAGCTCGTCATGCACCACCAGGTCGCGTGGCCCGAACAGGTAGCCGATGGTGGTGACGTTGGTGGCGTGGCCGCTGACCATCACCACCGCATCGTCCACCTCGTACAGGCGGGCCAGTTCGCGCTCGAGCTCGCGGTGCAGCGGGCGGTCGCCAGAAACCGGGCGGCTGGCCGACACCGAGGTGCCGTAGCGGTCGATCGCCGCCTTGGCCGCTTCGGCCACGGTTGGGTGGCCGGAGTAGCCCAGGTAGTTGTAACTGGCAAAGTTGAGAAACTCGCGCTCGCCAATCTGCGTCTGGGCGCCGGCGGTGCCCTGGTGCATACGGAAGAACGGGTTGCTCACGCCAAGCTGCATGGCGCTTTGCTGGATTACCCGCAGTTGCTGGTACCCCGGGTGCTGATCAAAGCGATAGTGCGCTTCGGGCACCTTCAGGGCAGCCTGCTGTACCTGCTCCAGGGTGGCGCCCTGCTCGCCCTCGGCAGCCACATGGCGGCGCCGGGCGAGGGCTTGCTGGATCAGGCGTTGCTTGGCATCACCACCAAGGCCGGTCGGGGTTCTGGCTGTCATCTGGCACTCTTAATCAATCAATCGGTTGGGTGCCGCGTTGCTGTCGGCCAAGGCTGCGTTCAACTGCGCCAACTCTTCGGCACTGTGCTCGCTGCCATGGCGGGCAAGCACATTCTGCGCCAGTTGCTCTTCCCCGCTGCTCGCTTCACCGCGCAGCAGCTCCAGCAAGCGTGCGGCAAGCTTGTCGATGCTGGAACTGTCGCTCAGTTCCATCACCGGCAGGCGAATACCGAAACGCTCCTCCAGCGCCACCACCAACTCAACGCTCATCAACGAATCGAGCCCCATTTCCTGCAGCGGGCGCTGGGCATCCAGACGTGCTGGCGGCAGGCGCAAAATCTCGCACACCTCGTGCTTGAGCATGTCTACGAAGCGTTCGAGCAGTTCGCCATCGTCAAGCTCCTCCAGCATGCGCTGGATGTCCTCACCGCCCCCTTCATCCTCATGGTCGCCGCCATAGGCACGGGCCAGTTCGCTGAAGCGCGGTGTAGTGGCGCTCGGCAGGAAGCGCGCCAGGGCCTTGAAGTCCAGCTCCAGCACGCCATGGCCGTTATCACCCTGCAACAGCATGGCCTCGAGCTGTGCCAAGGCTGCCTCAGCCCGCAGCGCCGAGCCCCCCATGCGGCTCTGCAGGGCGTCCTTGATCTGGCTGTTGCGCGCCAGGAAACCGACATCGTCGATGGCGCCCCACAGCACGGCGGTGGCTGCCTGGCCCTGAGCACGACGGTGCCGCGCAAGGGCTTCGAGCCAGTGGTTGGCCGCCACGTAGTTGGCCTGGCCGGGGTTGCCGAACAAGGTGGTGGCCGAGGAGAACATCACGAAGAAGTCCAGCGCCAGGCCTTGGGCCAGCTCATGCAGGTACTGCGCGCCCTTGGCCTTGGGCTCCAGCACGCGACGCAACTGGTCGCCGTCAAGGTTGCGGATCAGGCTGTCGTCAATCACCGTCGCGGCGTGCACCAGGCCACGCAGTGGCCATGGGCTGGCGGCAATGCGATCAAACACCCCGCGCAGTTGCTCACGGTCGGTGATATCGCACGCCACGGCCTGCACATCGATACCTTGGGCGTGCCACAACGCCAGCTGCGGCTGGGCCTCTTCACTGGCCGGGCCACGACGGCCCAGCAACACCAGGTGACGGGCACCTTTGTCGATCAGCCACTGCGCAGTACGCAAGCCAAAGCCACCCAGGCCGCCGGTGACCAGGTAGCTGGCATCGGCGGCAAGCTGCAGTGCCCGTACCGGCTGCACGCGGGTGTCGACGGTTTGCTGGATCGGGTTGGCGTACGTCACCACGACCTTGCCAATCTGCCGCGCCTGCTGCATGTAACGGTAGGCTTCGACCACCTGGTTGGCGTCGAACTCGCGGAACGGCAACGGATGCAGGATGCCCTGCTCGAACAGCTCCATCATTTCGGCGAACAGGCGGCGGGTGAGCGCGGGGCGCTCGCTCATCAGTTGGTCAGCGTCGATACCGAAATAGCTGATGTTGTTGCGGAACGGGCGCAAGCCAATACGGGTGTTCTGGTAGAAGTCGCGCTTGCCCAACTCCAGGAAGCGACCAAACGGCTTCAGCACCTGCAGGTTGCGGTTGATGGCCTCACCGGCCAGCGAATTGAGCACCACGTCCACGCCACGCCCACCGGTGGCTGCCAGCACCTGGTCGGCATACGCCAGCGAACGGGAGTCGTAGATGTGGCTGACGCCCAGCAGGCGCAGGAAGTCGCGCTTCTCGTCGCTGCCTGCGGTGGCGTGAATTTCTGCACCCAGCCATTTGGCGATCTGGATGGCCGCGATGCCCACGCCACCGGCAGCGCCGTGGATCAGCACCTTCTCGCCCGGCTCCAGGCGCGCCAGGTGATGCAGCGCGTAGTACACGGTGAAGAAGGTACTCGGAATGGTCGCCGCTGCTTCGAACGACATCCCTTCGGGGATGCGTGCAACGGCGTTGGCGTTGGTGACCAGGCGGTTGGCGAAGCTGCAGGGGCCAAAGCCCACCACACGGTCACCCGGGGCGAAGTCGCCCACTGCCTCGGCGCCTTTGCCCTGCACCACACCGGCAAATTCGAAGCCCAGGGTAGGGCCGGAGAAGCCGTTTTCGATGGCTTCATCCGACAGCAGGCCGAGGGCGAACATCACGTCACGGAAGTTAAGGCCCGTCGCACGCACCTGAATGTCCAGCTCATCCGCCGCCGGTTGACGCGGCTCACGCACTTCCCAGCGCAGGTTGCGCAGCTGGCCCGGCAGGTCGAAGCCCAGGCACACCCACTGTGCATCGCCCACTGCGCGGCGCGGCTGGTCGGCCAGCACGCGCAGGCGCGGCACGTAGCGACGGCCTTCGGCGTCCAGGGCCAGCTCGGTTTCGCTGTCGGCGTGCAGCAACGCAGGTACCGCCAGCTCGACCGCTGCCGCGTGGGCCAGATCGAGCAGGCGAATACGACAGTGCGGGGATTCGTTGGCCAGGGTACGGCCAAAGCCCCACAAGGCGGCGTCGCCGATGGCCGCAACCTCAGCGGCGGTGTCGACGCTGTACAGGTGCTCGGCAGCGCCACGGCTGAACAGCCAGCACTGCGGGGCGATCGTCAGCGACTCACAGGCCTGCACCAGCGCGGCCGCTTGCATGCAGCGCTCGGCCTGGCCATCGAGGCCTGTGCCGCTGTCGAAACCAGCCAGGTGCAGCACATGCTCAGGGGGCTGGGCAAAGGCGCCAAGCTGGGCCGCCAGCGCCTGGGCGTCACCCGGCTGCAACAGGTCAACCTGCTGGCCCTGGGCGCGCAGTTGCTGTGCCAGGCGCAGGGCTGCGCCCTGCCCGGCTTCGGCGAGTACGGCCCAGCGCTGCACGGCCACGGGTGCAGCAGTGTCAGCACCGGCGGGCTTGTCCGCCAGCAACAGGTAGCTACCACAGGCGTTACCCGGCAACGCCTCCAGCGTGCGCAGCGCGGTCAGGCCATGTCGCTGCAGCTCATGGCTCCAGAACGCCGGGCCTTGCTGGCGCGACAACGCCTGCTGCGGGCCGGCCAGCCACCAATCTGGCTGGGCACCGAAGACGAAATCGGCCCAGCGCGCCGGGTACTGCCCAAGCAGCGCCAACTGGCCGTGCGGGTTGAGCCGGCCACTGGCCAGGCGCAGGGCGTCACCCACCGTACCAAGGGGGCCGAAGTCGGTAGGCACCAGCACCCAGTCGAACGTACCGGCTTCGGCCAGTTGCTCCAGGCCAAGTACCTCCAACGCCGGGCAATCGTCACGCAGGCGCTGCTCAAGCTCGGGCTCGGCGACGCAGTAGGCATAATCGAGGCGATCGAAATCCAGACCGGCGTACAACAGCTCGGCAAACGAAGCGCCACCGAAGCCGAATTCCAGCACCCGCAGGCGCTGGCCGGGCGGCAGTTGCGCCAGGCGCGCGGCCAAGGTCTGGCCAATGCCGCTGAGCAGGTGCTGCTGCCCTGCCGCACCCAGCACCAGGCGCGCCAGGCTGGCACCGCTGGTTTCGCGCGGTTGCAGGGTGTCGAAGGCCTGGCTGCCATCCAGCAACGCCGACAGATGACGGCCGATACGGCCCACGGAATGGATAATCTGGAAGTACTCGGGGTAGCTACTGAACAGCTCTTGCCAGATAGCCTGCGAGGTCGGGCGCTCGCCCTGGTCGACCAATTGCCAGCTGCCGTCCGCGCTACGCTGCAGGCTGCCGTCGTGCTCGGCATGGCGCAACAGCATCGCCAGGAAGTCGCCCTGGCCCTGCGACCACTGCGCGACCTGCTCGGCACTGATGCGGCCGCCGGCCTGTTCCACCGCATCGAGGACAAAGCTGCTGCACAGCACATCCAGCAGTGGCTCCACTTCATTCAGGTAACGCACCTGTGCCGGCTCGTCGGCCAGGCACTGCAAGGCCTCAGCCAGCGGCGAGCAGGCCACGGCGTTACGCTGCACAGGCACAACCGCGCCTGGCGCGGCCTGCCCCACATGGCCCATACGCTTGATGTCGCCACTGCGGTCGTACTGCAGGCGCACGGCACGCATGCGCGCATCCTTGATTGCCAGCACGGCAGCGCCGCTGGCATCGAACAGGGTGAAGTCGACCAGCAGCGAATGCGCGGTGCGCTTGCGCTGGCGCACCTCGGCCAGCACCGGCACACCACCAGCATTGGTAAAGGCAATGCGCCCAAGCTTGACGGGGATGAACGCCAGGCCATCGTCATGCCCCTGGCGGCTGGCCAGCAGCTCGGTAATCAGCTGGAAGGCACCATCCAGCAGCGCCGGGTGCAGGTGCAGGCTTGCCAGTTCGTGTTCGATGGCAGCAGGCACGACCAACTGAGCCAGCACGCGCTCCCCTTCCACCCAGGCTGCGGCCACGGTCTGGTAAGCGGGGCCGTAGTTCAGGCCAACCGCGCTGGTCATTGCCAGGTGCTGCTCGCCGGTGAAGTCTGCCGGGCGGGCTGGCAACGCCGGTGCCCGGGTGTCCAGCAGCACACCGCGCGCTTCGCCCGGCAAGCGTGCGACCACGTGCTGTACCCAGTCTTCGCGTTGCATCAACGTGCGCGAGCTGATGCGCAATGTGCCATCGGCCTCTTCCACCTGCACGCGCACTTTCTTGCTGACCTCGCTGCTCAGCAGCAGAGGGTTGTGGATTTCCAGCTCTTCGATATCGACGAACTCGCCCGGCTGGTGCAGTTGCGCCACCGCCAGGGCCAGCTCGGTAAAGCCTGCACCCGGGAACAGTACCGACTCACCCACCTTGTGGTCGGCCAGGGTCGGGTACTGCTGGGTATCCAGGCGGTTTTCCCAGGTCAGCGCCTGGTCTGTTACCGGGTAACCCAGCAACGGGTGCACGCGCTCGTGGCGCAGCGGGCCATAGGCCTCGGCAGTGACCGGCAAGCTGAAGTGATCGCGCTGCCAGGCGTAGTTAGGCAGGCGCAGCGGGCGCCCCGTCACCGGGAAGCGTGCCTGCCACTTTGGCTCCACGGCGGCAATCTGCAGGCGAGCTACGGTACGTTCCAGCAGCAGCGGACTGTGGTCGTTGCGCTTGAGGGTGCCAATCACCTGCCCCGGTTGTTCGCACTCGACCAGCACATCGCTGACGTAGCTGCGCAGAATCGCATGCGGGCCCACTTCGACGAACAGGTTAAGGCCATTGCGCACCAAGGCAGCCAGCGCGCCCTGGAACAGCACCGGGAAGCGAATGTTCTGCCACCAGTACTGGCTGTCCAGGCGTTCGCCGTTCAACTGGCCACCAACAACAGTGGAGTAGAACGGAATCTTCGTAGCCTGCGGGCGGATATGCGCGAGGTCGTCGATAACCGCTTGCTTGATCGGGTCCATGGCCGGCGAGTGGAAGGCGTAGTCCAGGTCCAGGCGACGGGCGAATACCTGGCGCTCTTCCAGGGCCGCCTCCAGCAGTGCCAGGGCGTCGACCTCACCGGCCACAGTGGCGCCGCGGGCGCTGTTCTCGCCCGCCACCACCAGGCGGCCGTCCAGTTTCAGCTCGGCAATCAGCTGCGCCGTGGCTTCACCCGAGAGGCCGACCGCCGTCATCTTACCGGTACCACGGGTCAGGCCCTGCAGGCGGCTGCGGTGGTAGATGACCTGGGTGGCGTCCTCCAGGCTCAACGCGCCGCTGGCCCAGGCCGCGGCCACTTCACCCACACTGTGGCCAATCACCGCCACCGGGTGGATGCCTTCGGCAGCCAGCACTTTGGTAACCGCCACTTGCAGGGCAAACAGCGCAGGCTGGGCGATTTCGGTACGTGCATAGCGGCCTTCGCCGTTATCACCCAGCAGCTCGGCGCGCAGCGAGTAGCCCGCCAAGGGCTGGAACAACGCGTCCACTTCATCCACGGCGGCGGCGAACAGCGGCTGGTCGAGCATCGCCCGGCCCATGCCCTGCCATTGCGAGCCGTTGCCGGAATAGACAAATACCGGTGCCGAGGCGCCGTCCAGGGCCTGGCCGGCCTCCAGCACTGCGCTCAGTTCGCTGAGGGTCGGGTCCTGGGCATAGTCGTCCAGCGCCTGGGCAGCTTCGGCTGCAGTGTCGCAAACCAGCAGCAGGCGATGGCTGTGCGCATCCCGGCGGAACATCGCCTGGTAGGCCACATCGTAATAGTCGGCCTGCGGCTGCCCGGCCAGGTAGGCGGCAAAGCGCTCTGCGGTTGCGCGCAGGCCTTCTTCGCTCTTGGCACTGAGCAGTAACGGCACGCGCCGGGCGCTGGCCGCTTGCGTTACCTGCGCCTGTAGCTCGGGGCTTTGCAGGATGACATGGGCGTTGGCGCCGCCAAAGCCGAACGAGTTCACCCCCACGGTCAACTGGCCATCGGCTTTCAGCGGCAGGGGCTCGGTGACCACCTGCAGGTTGAGGTCGGCGAACGCGATGTTCGGGTTGAGCGCCTGCACGCCAATGGTAGCGGGCACGGTACGCTCAGCCAGGCAGTTCAGTGCCTTCATCAGGCCAGCCACGCCAGAGGCGGCTTCAAGGTGCCCGAGGTTGCTTTTCACCGAGCCGATTGGCAGCGGGTTACCGGCGCCGCGCGCCTGGCCCAGCGCCTCGCCGATGGCGCGGGTTTCGATTGGGTCCCCCACAGCGGTACCGGTGCCGTGGGCCTCCAGGTAGTCCAACTGCTCGGGGGCGATGCCGGCCTGGGTGTAGGCGCGCTTGAGCAACGCCGCCTGGGCCTCGGCATTGGGCAGGGTCAGGCTGGACTTGCGCCCGTCGGTGTTCACCGCACTGGCCGCCACCACCGCCAAAATGGTGTTTCCGTCGGCCACTGCCTGGTCATAGTCCTTGAGCAGGAACAACCCGCCGCCTTCGGAGCGGGCGTAACCGTCGCCGTTTTCGTCGAACGACTGGCAGCGCCCGGTGCGCGACAGCATGGTCGCCTTGGCGAAGATCATGAAACCGAACGGGTGCATGTGCAGGCTGATACCGCCCGTCACGGCTTGGTCGACATCACCGCTGAGGATGGCCTGGCACGCCTGGTGGAAGGCCACCAGCGACGACGAGCAGGCGGTGTCGATGGCCATGCTCGGGCCACGCAGGTCGTAGAAGAACGACAGGCGGTTGGCCGCGATACTCATGGTGTTGCCGGTCGCCGTGGCGCCATCGATGGCCGACAGGTCCTCGAGCAGGCGGTAGGACTGCTCGACACCGGCGATGCCCAGGTACACGCCACAGTTGCTGCCACGCAGGCTGGACGGCTTGACCCCGGCGTTCTCGAAGGTTTCCCAGCACATTTCCAGCAGCATGCGCTGCTGCGGGTCCATCATCGCGGCTTCACGCGGCGAGATGCTGAAGAAGCCAGCGTCGAAAGCGCTGATATCACCCAGGGTGCCTGAGGCGAAGGTGTAGCTGGTTGCAGGGCTGGCCTTGTCCGGGTGCAGGAACTCGCGTTTGTTCCAACGCGACGGGTCAACCTGGGTCACCAGGTCGCGGCCCTCCATCAGGTTTTGCCAGAAGCCCGCATTGGAAGAGCCAGGAAAACGGTACGCACAACCGACGATTGCAACCTTTCTACGCTTGATCAAAACCTATTCCTTCAAATCTCATCGGGCACCGTCCCATCCGTCGGACAGCCGGCATGCCTGGCCCGGCCACGAAACTGGCCAGTCGTTATATGTCACTGATGATTGTCTGGGTACCTGAAACTGCCATGCACGCACGGGGCGCAAGACTCATGGTCTGGGACTCGCGTGGGAATGTTCAGATTTGTGTATGCGGATGATACGCGGGTTGCCGGGGTGGGAAAACCCTGGGGTGAGGGATGGTTCACGGCGTGGGAACGGGTTTACCCGCGAATACGGTGGCGGCTGCGACGGTGAACGGCTGATGGGAATTGGCCAGCAGGGGGCCCTTTCGCGGGTAAACCCGCTCCTACACGACGGCCTGCGCCCAATCATCAATGTGTGTTCACCCCCAATCTGTGTAGGAGCGGGTTTACCCGCGAATACGATGGCGGCGGCGACGGTGAATGGCGGGTGGAGATTGGCCAGCAGGCCCGGCCCTTTCGCGGGTGAACCCGCTCCTACACGACGGCCTGCGCCCAATCATCAATGTGTGTCCACCCCCAATCTGTGTAGGAGCGGGTTTACCCGCGAATACGGTAGCGGCGGCGACGGTGAACGACGGGGGGGAATTGGCCAGCAGGCCCGGCCCTTTCGCGGGTGAACCCGCTCCTACACGACGGCCTGCGCCCAATCACCAACGTGTGCCCACCACCAATCTGTGTAGGAGCGGGTTTACCCGCGAATACGGTGGTGGCCGCGACCGCGAATGACCAGGGAGATTGGCCAACAGGCCCGCCCCTTTCGCGAGTTGAACCGCCCGAGCAGGGCGGTTCCGCCCCCGAGGTCGCTCCCTCAATAAACCTTGTCTTGAATCAAGCGCAGCAAATACTGGCCATAACCATTCTTGGCCAACGGTGCAGCCAGCTTTTCCAATTGCTGGGCGTCAACCCAGCCCTGGCGGTACGCCACTTCCTCAGGGCACGCTACTTTCAAACCCTGACGGCGTTCAATGGTCGCGATATAGCCACTGGCCTCCAGCAGCGAATCATGGGTGCCGGTGTCCAGCCAGGCGTAACCACGCCCCATGATCTCCACCGACAAACGCCCCTGCTCCAGATAGAAGCGGTTCAGGTCGGTAATTTCCAGTTCACCACGTGGCGACGGCTTGATGCCCTTGGCAATCTCAACCACGTCCTTGTCGTAGAAATACAACCCGGTGACCGCGTAATTGGACTTGGGCTTGGCCGGTTTCTCTTCCAGGCTAATCGCTTTGCCCTGTACATCGAACTCCACAACGCCATAACGCTCGGGGTCTTGAACATGATAGGCGAATACACTCGCCCCTTCGCTACGCTCCATGGCATTGCCCAGCAGCGCCTGGAAATCATGGCCGTAATAGATATTGTCGCCCAGCACCAATGCGGACAAATCATTGCCGATGAAGCTCTCACCGATCAGAAACGCCTGCGCCAGGCCGTCTGGCGAGGCTTGCACGGCGTAGGTGAGGTTGATGCCCCACTGATGACCATCACCCAGCAGTTGCTCGAAGCGCGGGGTGTCTTGCGGTGTGGAAATGATCAGGATGTCCTGGATGCCCGCCAGCATCAGCGTGGTCAGCGGGTAGTAGATCATCGGTTTGTCGTACACCGGCAATAGCTGCTTGGAGATTGCCAGTGTCGCGGGGTGCAGTCGGGTACCCGACCCGCCTGCCAGGATGATGCCTTTACGCTTCATGATGGTCATTTCTCGTGTATTTCCGTGAGCATGCGAGCCACCCCTACACGCCAGTCTGGCAAGTTAAGGGAAAAGGCTTCCTGCAGTTTATGGGTATCCAGACGCGAGTTGGCCGGCCGCTTGGCCGGGGTCGGATAGGCATCGGTGGTCAACGGCTTGACCTGCTCGGCATGGGCTTTCAACTGCACACCTTGGGCGGCGGCCTGCTCGAGTACATAACGTGCATAGCCGCACCAAGTGGTTTCGCCGCCTGCCGCCAGGTGGTACAAGCCAACCAGGGCCGGGTTGGCGCGGGTGGCGGCAATAGCATGCGCGGTGATGTCGGCGATCAGCTCAGCACCGGTAGGCGCACCGTACTGATCGTCGATCACCCCCAGGCTGTCACGCTCCGCAGCCAGCCGCAGCATGGTCTTGGCGAAATTATTGCCACGTGCCGCATAGACCCAGCAGGTACGGAAGACCAGGTACTGGCAGCCGGCTGCCTGGATGGCTTGCTCACCGGCCAGCTTGCTTTCGCCATAGGTGTTCAGCGGGCCGGTCTCATCGTCTTCCCGCCACGGACGGTTACCCCCACCAGGGAACACGTAGTCGGTGGAGTAATGCACCAGCAACGCGCCGCACTCGGCAGCAGCGCGAGCCAGCACACCAACGGCTTCGGCGTTCACCTTGAACGCTTGTTCGCGTTCGCTTTCAGCCTTGTCCACGGCGGTGTAGGCGGCAGCATTGACGATTACATCAGGGGCGAAGCTGCGCACGGTTTCGGCCAGACCAGAAAGGTTCGTCAGGTCACCACAATGGGCCTGGCTGCGCGAGCTCAGCGCCAGCACCTGACCAAGCGGCGCCAGGCTACGCTGCAGCTCCCAGCCTACCTGACCATCTTTGCCCAGTAGCAGAACCCTCATGCCGAGCGCCCTGCGTAGTTCTTCTCTACCCAATCGCGGTAGCTGCCAGATTGTACGTTCTGCACCCATTCCTGGTTGTCGAGATACCAGGCCACGGTCTTGCGAATGCCGGTTTCAAAGGTTTCGGCTGGCTTCCAGCCCAACTCGCGCTCCAGTTTACGCGCGTCAATCGCGTAGCGGCGATCGTGGCCGGGGCGGTCAGTGACGTAGGTGATCTGCTCGGCGTAGGGTTTGCCATCGTCACGCGGACGCAATTCGTCCAGCAACGCGCACACGCGGTTGACGATTTCCAGGTTGGGCTTCTCGTTCCAGCCGCCCACGTTGTAAACCTCACCGGTTTTGCCGGCTTCCAGCACCCGCCGGATGGCGCTGCAGTGATCTTTCACATACAGCCAGTCGCGGATCTGCTGGCCATCGCCGTACACCGGCAGCGGCTTGCCGGCCAGAGCGTTGACGATCATCAGCGGGATGAGCTTTTCCGGGAAGTGGTAAGGGCCGTAGTTGTTCGAGCAGTTGGTGGTCAGCACCGGCAGCCCGTAGGTGTGGTGGTAGGAGCGCACCAGGTGGTCGCTGGCAGCCTTGCTGGCCGAGTATGGGCTGTTGGGCTGGTACTGGTGGGTTTCGGTGAACGCAGGCTCGTCGGCGGCCAGCGAACCGTACACTTCGTCGGTGGATACGTGCAGGAAACGGAACGCCTGGCGTGCCGGCTCAGCCAGGCCACCCCAGTAGGCGCGTACGGCTTCCAGCAGGCGGAAGGTGCCGACGATGTTGGTTTCGATGAAGTCTTCCGGGCCGTGGATCGAGCGATCGACGTGGGACTCGGCGGCGAAGTTGACGATGGCGCGTGGTTGGTGCTCCTTGAGCAGACGTGCGACCAGCTCAGCGTCGCCGATGTCGCCGTGCACGAAGATGTGGCGCTGGTCGCCTTGCAGGCTGCTCAGGGTTTGCAGGTTGCCTGCGTAGGTGAGTTTGTCGAGGTTGACCACGGGCTCGTCAGAGCCGGCCAGCCAGTCCAGGACGAAGTTGGCGCCGATGAAACCTGCGCCGCCTGTTACTAAAATAGTCATTAATTCGCTCTTCCCATATTATTCATTCAATCTTGAAAGGTTGAACTCAATCATTCATGACCGCACCTGAGGGGCAGCACGTAGATGCTTGCCCTAGCCGTCAGGGTTCTTGCCGCCGACGTTGATATAACCAGTCGACAATTTCTCCGCTAGGTGTGTAACCGCTGACAGTGTCCCTAAGCAGTTGCCTGACAGTCTTGAAGTCGTCACGCGCAATTGCGGCAAGCAGTGCTTCGAGGCGCTGCTTAAGCATGTCCCATGTCAGATAATCCTCATTGGCACTCATGATCATGGGGTGGCGCGTAGCCAGAACGTTTTCGCCAATCAGCAACTCCTCGTAGAGTTTCTCTCCCGGGCGCAGGCCCGTAAACTCGATGGCAATATCCCCGTGAGGATTATGCTCGGAGCGGATGCTGAAGCCCGAGAGGTGGATCATTTTCTCAGCCAGCTCCACGATCCTCACAGGCTCCCCCATGTCCAGCACGAAAACATCTCCGCCTTGCCCCATGGAACCGGCCTGTATCACCAGTTGCGCAGCTTCGGGAATGGTCATGAAATAGCGGGTGATCTTGGGATGGGTTACGGTGAGCGGGCCACCGGCCTTGATCTGTTTGTGGAACAGCGGAATGACCGACCCTGAGGAACCCAGCACATTGCCAAAGCGCACCATAGTGAAACGGGTTTTGTTAACCCGCGAGACATTCCCCGAGTCCCCCATCAACACCGGCGCCAGCTCAGCGCTCAAAGCTTGCAGTACTAACTCAGCCAGCCGTTTGGTGCTGCCCATGACATTCGTTGGGCGTACAGCCTTGTCAGTCGAAATAAGCACAAAGTTGGCAACGCCTGCCTGCAGTGCCGCCTGGGCGGTGTGCAAGGTGCCGATAGCATTATTCAGAATGCCTTCGGCGATATTGTGCTCAACCATTGGTACATGTTTATAGGCCGCGGCGTGGTAGACGGTCTCCACCTGCCATGCACTCATGATATCAAGCAGCTTGGCCTGATCGCGCACAGACCCCAGCACGGGAATCAGCTGTACACCCAAGCTCTCACGGTTGATTCGCTGTTCAAGCTCACCAGCAATGGAATATAGGTTGAACTCACTGTGGTCGAATAACAGTAACGTCTTGGGCGCCTGCCCCAAAATCTGTCGGCACAGTTCCGAGCCAATTGAACCGCCGGCCCCGGTTACCAATACAGTCTGCGAGACAATACACCGCTCCAACAGGTCGTGCTGAGCAGGTACAGTATCTCGCCCCAGCAAATCGGCAATGTCCACTTCCTGTATGTCATCCACCTTGACCCGGCCACTGGCCAGGTCCATGAACCCTGGGACGCTGCGGACATGCAACGGATAGCCTTCGAGCACGCTGAGAATTTCGCGTCGACGACTTCTGCTGACCGAGGGTAGCGCGAGGAGGATTTCTTGAGCGCCGGTTGCATCAACCATCTGCTGCAATTGCTCGGGCTTGTATACCTGCAACCCGGCAATAACCCGGTCAGTGATGCTGGCGTCGTCATCGATAAATGCGACCGGCCGCATAACCTTACCCATCCGCAGCGCAGTCACCAACTGGTTGCCGGCAGCACCTGCACCATAAATGGCCACCCTGGGTAACCCGTCATCCCGATTGGCGAAAGGTACGTGTTGGGCCGCCGTGGAAAACCAGTCGCCCAAGAAATACTGGCGCATGGCAAGACGCAGCCCTCCGACGAGTATCAGGCTCAGCCACCAATAGTTGAAGGTGATCGACCTTGGGACCACGTTCTGGTGATTGCCAGCCCAGTAGATGATGAAACCTGTGATTAACGCCGATAATGTCACCGCCTTGACAATCGCGATGAGCGCATCGTTTCCAAAATAACGCATAACGGCTCGATAGAGACCGAAGCGGATGAACATGGGTATGGACACAACTGGCGCACAAATGAAGAGCCATGTGTGATCCAGTATGGGGTTTGCCAGGTCGTCGATACCCAGGCGCACCAGAAACGCCAGCCACAGCGCCATCCAAACCAGGAAGACATCAGCTATGACTTGAATCAGACGCTTTTGGCGACGCGGCAGTGCAAGCAACCTTGCGCGAATCTTGTCCATGAGACCTCTGTTGACTGTCAATCGTGGCACCTTTCAGTGCAGCATACATCTGCAACTTCAGCGCTACTATTCGTGTGAGCCGGCCCTGAATCGTACCGCCAGCCACAACAGAGGAGCATAAGCGATCAGCAGGCCCAGCACGCCGTCAAGGCCTAGCAACAGAACGCACAGCGCAATTGGCAGCAGCCAGATCAGATTCAAGCCCACTACGCCAAGCGTCACTGGCAAATGCCGCCCGTAGTGGCGGGAAGCAAACTGATAGCCATGGCTGCGATGGGCTTCATACACTTTGTCGCCTCGTACCAGCCGTCGCATGAGGGTGTAGGTCGCATCGACTATGAACACACCAAGCAGAATGAGCCAGCACCAGAACAGTTGGGGCTCATGCAGCGCTGCCTGCAAAGCCAACCCGCCGAGTACGATGCCGAGAAAACCACTGCCAGCATCGCCCATGAATATCCGCGCGGGGGGGAAATTCCAGACTAAGAAACCTGCTGCGGCCGCTGCCAGTAGCAGCGGTAGCAACACGATTT
The DNA here is from genome assembly GCF_019691255.1 of Pseudomonas sp. USTB-Z. Lineage (NCBI taxonomy): Bacteria > Pseudomonadati > Pseudomonadota > Gammaproteobacteria > Pseudomonadales > Pseudomonadaceae > Pseudomonas > Pseudomonas sp. USTB-Z. The sequence continues at coordinate 78,157 of NZ_JAECZP010000014.1, read as the reverse complement.
GCCCCTCCCCCGCCAGAGATGCCAGAAGCGCGCCGCTCAAGCACACCGTGATGGCCTCCAAACTGGCAAGTCCATCGATACCATCCATGAAGTTGTAGAGGTTGAGCATCCAAACCAGGTAAACCACAGCTAACACATTGCCAACCACCCCCAGCGATATGGTTTGACCGAAAAGTGCTATCGGAGGCAAGCCCCCAATCGCCCAGACAAGCCAGATTGCTGCAGAGAAGTGCCCCAGCAAGCGCCAACGCGCAGCAATGTGGCCAAGGTCATCAAAAAAGCCGATGAGCGCGATCACTGAGCCTGCGAAAACGATACCCAAGGCAATTGAAGGTTCCACCACCCCGTATCCATAGGCAGCGATGGCTGCCAGCAGGAATGCCACAACTATAGCTACGCCTCCCCCACGAGGGGTTGGAATACTGTGGGAACTGCGAGCGTTGGGGATATCCATGACGCTTTTAGATATGGCCAGTTTTCTCACCACTGCGGTCAATGCGAAGGAAACCAGCAGGGTCAACAGGGCTATAAACATCTCACTCATTTGTTCTTGAAGTCCGTGTACCATTTATTATTCATTCTGTGACGAACGCGTTTTAAAGCGCTGACCAGCATTGATCAGCCCCTGCGAAGCACTCTGCCGTGGCACCCAACCCAACAAACGCTTTGCCTTACTCGTATCAACTTCAAGCGAGCCATACAATTGCGTATGCATAGAACTACGACCAAGTAGTCGTAGCAGCGCTCCCATGAGGGGCGATGGAACAAAAAATAACCGTGCCCTGTGGCCCATGCCAGACGCAAGCAGCTCAACAATCTGCTGAGTGGACACGCTTTCGCCGTCAGCAATAACAAACACTTCGCCGGCGGCGCGCTCATGGATCAGCGCCAGTGTGATGAAATCTACCAGATTAAATAACGAGACCATACAGCGTCGATTACCAACGCCAGCGAAAGGCAACGGCAAACCCTTCTCCACCAAGCGCAACAGGCGTGCAAAGTTCCCCGGCGCACATGCATCGTAGACCAACGGTGGCCGAATTATCACAAGTTCACAGGTCACACAGGCAAACAATTCGCCAAGTTTTTGTTCTGCTTCCAGCTTTGAGAGCGCATAAGCTGCATTGGGGCGCGGAACCATTGTCTCGTTGAACGGCTGACCACTGGTTTCTGCGCCATTCACACCAATTGAACTGATGAACACGAAGCGCTTGACCCCGGCGGTAATTGCCGCACGCGCCACGGCCAACGTAGTGTCAACATTGGCCTGACGAAATTCTGTCAGGGGGTCCGCAGCGCGGTCGTCGAGCACATGAGCCCGACCGGCGAGATGCACGACTGCATCGACATCCTGCATGGCTCGGGCAAGCGACTCGCTATCAAGCAGGTCAACCACTATTAGCTCTCCCGCAACAGTCTCGGCAGGATGCTTGCGAATAGCGGCCTTGACCGAATGCCCATCAACCACCAGTTGCTGACACAGTCGACGACCGACGAACCCCGATGCCCCGGTAACAAAAACACGCAAGGATCTCGGCATGACTATTCCTCTCCCATCGGGTGTAGAGCAGCGCACAGCGTCATCGTCTGCCACCTCGAATCGCAAGACCGAGACACAGCACGGCAAACACGAACTTGTCGCGTGGTCGTCGCCTGCAAGCGCGGCACTCTAACGCCAGGCGTATCAGACCAATCCGGCTCAAATCAGCCCAGGCAATGAAGAAAGGATCGTTTTGTAGCCCAACCAGACCCGCAATCAATTTGGACTGCCCCAGCCACCACCCATTAAATACCTTAGCGACCCTGGCCTTGAACGCAGCAAAACCGCTGTTTACACCAACCTGGTTATTGGCGTGCTGGCGGTAGCGCATGCACGGCCGGTCATCGATGAACCATTTGAAGCCCTGAGCACGCGCGAAGGCATAGACATACCAGTCATGCAAAGCAACATCCAACATTGCCTCACCGTGCCCCTGGACACTATCTTTCACCGCGTCCGCCAACGCCCGGGTCATCACATAGGTACACCCGGGGCCGGCCGCTTCGAACAGGTGATCATGCGCTACCTGCGGTTGTGACTTCCTGACCAAGGCCTCACGGCCATCCGGCCAGTAGGCCAACACGTCGGATGAATAGCCGTCCACCCCGCGGGTCTCGAGTACCTGACAGGCTCGTTGGAGCTTGTCTGGGTACCACAGATCGTCTTGATCAGCGAACGCAACGTAGTCGTAACCGTCAAAGCAGGCCTCATCCAGCAACCTGAAGAAGTTCCGCGCGGCACCGCCAAATTGCCTTCCGCTATCGAGCATGCGCACGCGCGGTTCCGCACGCGTCAACGCCTCAACCCAAGTCTCGGTACCATCATTCGAGCGGTCAACGCTAACGAGTACGTCTACGTCGACAGCAGTCTGCCCGAGTATTGACTGCATCTGCTCCCCGAGGTAGGCCACGCCATTATAAGCAGCTAGCAATACCAAGCACTTAGGCATCGCCACCCGCCCCCTTGGCCACACCTACACGCGGCAACCGCAGCGACATTGAGCCTTCCTCAAAATACATAAGGGTTCACCAATTTCAACGAAGATGCATAGAAAACACCACCGAGCATCACTAACCCCAGAAAGAATAAAAGCCGACTATTGAAGTCTAAGTACTTTATCAACAAACATAACATTGCCATGTCAAAAAAACCGAAGACTTCGGCAAAACGCAGTCCAAGCGCATCATTCCAGGAAAACGCAATCTGGTAGGCTAACCCTATGACCGACATCAACAATAGAAAGCGTTGCCCCCCCTCAAGTGACGGGTACACGACCACAATCAGGAACATCGCGAAGCAAAAACGCACGATGAAATAGATGGAGAACAAGGATATTTTTGTGGTGTGATACTCACCTGAGAGATACGGCGCAATTCGACTGAATGCCGCTAAGTGACTGACCGCGAGGGGTAATACCAAAAGCATCAGGAACGCACCCGCTAGAATACCCAATTGAAGGATTCGAGGGATGGAAAACTGCCTAATCAGAAATATAAGAAACAAGGGAAACATCGCAAGTACAGCTGCGTGAAAGCTGGCCGCCAGTAAATACAACATCATCGCGGCGACACGTCGCTGCTCGTAACATAGGATCATCGCGCACGACGCTATTGCAATCGCCAGGCCCACTCGAATCTGAATGAAATCGTGAACGATGTAGAAACGTGCGAAAATCATGAAAAAGACGAGCATGGCAAAACGCCCGGCAAAGACATGCCGTGCGTAATAGGCTTTGAACGCCAGTGAAATAAATGCAACCAGCACGAAAAAGAAAGCGTGCCCTAAGCCCAATTCACTGACAGCCAAGTACAGTAACTGGAAGCCGGGATCCTTGAACTCGCCAAATACCAATGACGGTTGTCGATCGAGCCGCGCCAGCCAACTTACATAATTGACATAATCAGGGTCAACTCCACCCCCCCTTAAACCGGCCAATAATGCGTAGGCAATGCAAACCACGGCCAAAAGCAGCAACAGGATTGCCTTGACCGAACGTCCCTTTGAAAAAAAGTCCGTCATTGCCATCACGGCACTTGCAGCAAAGGCAATGACATAAATGATCACTTGAAATACCCTTTGCCCATCTTCTTAATAAAACCATCTTTCACGGCAGTCAGCAGCAGCCGCAATGCATAGACACGCCGCTTGGAGTACCACGAATAGCAGACAATGTAATAGGGTATTTTTCTCAGCATCTGGAATCGCGTAACTGCCGACAAATTACTCCACATTGCGAGGAAGGCAGCGTTCCTCACGATAAAGTAATTTCGAAAATCTGAGTGCAGAGTAATGCGTCGCCCGAAAATACTGACAAATTCATCGCCGATACTGTGCTTCATCTTGACCTGAGGCACCAAATAACAGTAATAACCGCTCTGTGAAGCACGCTCGCCCCATTCTATATCCACCCAATCGATGAACAGGTCGTCAAGCATACCTCCTACGTGGTCCAGTACGGTGATGCGAACCAGCGAGCCCGAGGCGATGATGTAGGTGGACCTGACCGGCAAACGGCCCGAGAGGTCGATCTTCACCCTTCTGGAGCCTAAGTTCGAGCGCTCAATAGCAGGCGCAGCGTCGCCGGTTTTTTCATCCACGAATACCGGTCCGATTGCGGCCACCTTCACACCTTCTGCGAGAAGAATGCGTTCGTTTTCCAGTAGCTTCTCGACGGTACGAGGCTCAAGCTCGCTGTCCTGGTCCATCAGCAGGACATGCGTCAACCCATGGGCCTTGGCGAGTTTTATTCCACAGTTATGTGCAGTGGCTATGCCGAGGTTATCCAACAAGGAGTGGTAGAAAATGGATTCTCCCGCGAGCAGTTGCCCATATTGGGCCTGACATGCACCAGGCGTGTTGTCGACCACGTAAACCCTCTCTACCTGATTCACTACACAGGCAATCAGCCGCTTGAGCAGCCCCAGATCAGGTTGATAGAGCACGACGACCGCCCCTACACGGCATACGGCCGAGTCAGCTGCAACGTTGGCGATGTCTTGTGGTTGGAACATATCAGGCGCGCTCCTTGAAATAGGCCAGCATCCGCGCTGCGATAATTGGCCATGAATGATTAACGACGACCACCGACGCATGTCGAACCAACGTCTGTCGCTCGGAACTGCTCAAGCGCAGATAGCGTAGCAACCCTTGGACGATAACATCCTTATTCACCTTTTCGAGGCAAAGTGCGGACGTTTCGGTAGCAGGCCCATAGTTGGAGAGCACCACGCAACCACTTGCCATGGCCTCCAGACAGGGGTAATGAAAAGCACCGTCCTGCAACAGCCCTGTTGCTACGAATACCTCGGCCTGCCTGTAGAATGCCGCTAACGCTTCGTCACCATGGGGCTGTGAGAGCCTAGCGAAAGGATACTGAGCAAGGTCGGTATCGTCGGGTAACTGGAATGCAATATTGAGTACAAGATTTCGGCCGGTCATCTCCCTTACTTCCGCCACGGCCTCAATAATTTCCCGCGTCCCCTTCCAGGCCAGCGTTCGACCGATGCAACCCACTACAATCTGCTGCTCACCCTGTGCCACAGGCTGGTGGACAAAGACGTTCAGGTCGATGCCCGGCTCTACGACTGCATCGCACTTCAGCAATTTGTAGTTTCGATAAATGTCCCCATTGACAATTTTACGGATGGGTAACAGGTAAGACAGCCCGGCTAGGCCACGTGAAAGCAGCGCGGCGGGGGAACGGCCTGAATAAAACTCCGGCTCATAGGCCTGAATGTAATACCAAGCCTTCGACGTACCCAGCGCTCCAAACCAGACCGGGAACGCGGTCAGGTAGAAGTTAGCGAGAAACACATCGAATCTTTTGCGGTTTCGCAGTACAAACAACAGCATGCCAAACACGTTAAAGATACCACGCAGCCCCGGAACGAACGGAAACGGATTGCGGTATGTTTCAATTTTTGCGCATGTGGGGTAGTAAGGTTCGTTAATAAGGTGTGAAGAGAAAAAAACAACCTCGTGGCCTTGAGCAATGAATTGGTCTGCCAACCGGGAAAGCACCCTCATACCACCAGCTGACGAAAAAGCCAGCATGGGAATCGCTATTTTCACCTTACCTTCCATTTTTCAATGACCAGACCCGATCTGTCGCTTTTCCGAAGGCCGCATCAGCGCGAACGAAATCCCCACCGCCATGATGACCCAGTAAATTAGATAGTTTACGGCGTAAGCCTTCACAACCCCTTCCAAACCAGCAACTTTTGTAAACCAAAGGGTTAATGCATAGAATAAAGCCGCAAAGAAAATCTCACTCACAATATAGAGCTTATACATCGCCTTCCCGAGCATGACATACGCCAACACCCAGCTACCTATTTTGATAACATCGCCGACCAGTTGCCAAGCAAACAAATCCCGCATCGGCAAGAATGACTGCGTGAACAGCAACTGGATGACGAAGTCGCGCAATACATAAACCATCACAGCGCACATGATCGCCAAAGGCAAAATCAGCAGGTAGCCATGCCTGATCTCCTTGAAAATTGCTTTCGCGCCTTTCAACTCCGACAACCTCGGCAAGTAATAGACGCTCAAGGTCATCGTGGCCATCATCAGGTAAGCGCTGCTGAGCCGCCAGATCGCCTCCCAATAACCCGCTGCATCTATACCGAATGCGTAGATCAGATGATTCCTGATCAATACCTGGGCAACAGGCAGGCAAACGGCGGTGGTCACCGCCATGGCGGCGAACTTGCCAAGGTCACGGAGCACGACGGTATCCCACCGACCAAACAGATAGTCCCATCTCAGCCATTGCGCCTTGCGGCACACGAACAACGTCGCGAAGAAGATTACGGCCTGGCAGATGCCAATAGAAATCAAGGCGCCGTACAAGCCATATAGATAGGCGAGCGAAGCCGTAATCAACAACGAAACCAAGCTACCTACGATGTTGGACGCGACAAACCGGACGATCTCCTTGCGCCCATTGAGAATCGCGAGAAATAGCGCATTAAATGTAAAAAAAATGAGCGAAACCGCCACCCACAAAAAAACCCCGCGCAAGTCACGATCATGAAGGAAGTAATCCGCCAACTGGCCGCTAAAAAGCGCGACCATGACAGCCACTATCAAAGATCCCAACAACGCTAAGGAGCTAGCAGATTGCCAGACCTTGCGTTGCCGACCGATATCATCTGCGTACTCTGCCGTATACTTAGTTACGCCGGTGTTGACAGCACCACTGGACAAAGTGGTAATCATTGTCAGCGCATTCTGAAGCTGGCCTATGGCTGCGTAACCAGCGGGGCCGACATACACTGCCAAGACCTTGTTCAGACCGAACAAAGTAACCATCTTGACCAACACGGCAATACCATTGAGTACACTGGTCCTGACGAGCGACATCAGCGAGGCACCGGGGCCCGGTAAAGGTTGCAAGCGTTGATCACTTCCTCGACCTCTTCATCAGTGAGCGTCGGCCCCATGGGCAGGCTGATTACCTGCTCATGTAAAAGCTCGGTAAACTCCAATGACAGGTGGTTGAGCTCGGGATAAGCCCTCTGGCGATGTGGCGGAATCGGGTAATGAATTAGTGTCTGGATACCCAGCCCGGTCAAGTGCTCCTGAAAGGCTTGCCGATTAGCCGTGCGCACTACGAACAGATGCCACACATGCTGGCCGGGCGCCCCTGCATCCGGCAGAGTGATATCCGGATTGGTGATGCCCTGAAGATAACGTTGCGCGACCATTTGCCGGCGAGCAGTTTCCTGGTCCAGGAACGCCAGCTTCACGCGTAGCAGGGCCGCCTGCATTTCATCCAGACGGCTATTTACCCCCTGGAACATATTCTTGTACTTTGCTTCAGATCCGTAATTTCTTAACGCCCGCAGTACTTCTGCCAACTTTTCATCATTGGTCGTGATCGCCCCAGCATCGCCCAACGCACCCAGGTTCTTGCCTGGATAGAAACTAAAACCCGAGGCATCACCCCATGCACCCGAGCGCCGCCCTTCAAGAACGGCACCATGAGACTGCGCAGAATCCTCCAGGACAAGCAGTTTAAACTCTTTGGCAAATGCCATGATCGAGCGCATATCCACCATCCGGCCATAGAGATGCACCGGTAGAATTGCACGGGTTTTTTGCGTTACCGCCTCCCGAAGGTTCGCCACATCCAGATTATAACTATCTGCCTGCGGTTCGATGAGAACAGGCACCAAACCGTTTTCGGTAATTGCCAGAATACTTGCAATATAGGTGTTGGCCGGCACCAGCACCTCATCACCCTCCGTTAGACGTCCGAGCAACTTCCAGGCCCGTAAGGTCAGGATGAGGGCATCGAGGCCATTGGCGACACCGACACAATGAGCAACCCCGCAATAATCAGCAAAGGCCTGCTCGAACTTTTGCAGTTGTTCACCCATGATATACCAACCAGAATCCACCACCTCGGCACATGCCTGAACCAAGGCATCACGGTACTGGTCATTTACAGCCTTTAGATCCAGAAACTTAATCATGTTTGTCTATCATCCTGATAACGCGAGCCGGATTTCCAACAACCACAGCGTAGGGTGGAACATCCCGCGTAACGACCGCACCAGCCCCCACCATTGCATACTCACCTATGAGCACGCCGGGTAGAATGGTGGCATTTGCACCCACACTAGCGCCTTTTGAAATTGTGATCCCCTGAAACACGTTGGGATAAGCTTTAGATCTAGGTAGCGGATCGTTGGTAAAGGTCGCGTTCGGGCCGATAAACACATCATCCGCAATGCGAGTGCCGTCCCACAAGTAAACGCCGGACTTGACGGTCACTCGATCACCGATAATGACATCGCCCTCAATCAATGCATGGGCGCAGATATTACAATCACGCCCAATTTGAGCGCCCGGCAAGACAACCACAAACTGCCAGACCTTGGTTCCTTGACCAATCAACTCACTCGAGACATCCGCCAACGGGTGTATTTTAGGCATGGTCTGTCATCTCTTTGAACGCTGTGTAATCGCGCACATAATCACTTTCATCATAATTTGCATCAGCCAGGACCAGCAATACGCAATCTTCGCTGAAATCGTGCATCTCATGCCATACCATCGGTGGTATAAAAATACCTTTACTAAAAGAGTCAAGCGAATAATCAACTCGGGCGCGGCCGTCATCCATTACCATCTTACAACGCCCTGAAACACAGATCGCCATCTGATTGAGCTTTCTGTGGGCGTGAAAGCCCCGCGAAACGCCAGGCCTGGTATTGGTTAAGTAGTAAACGCGCTGGATTGGAAACGGAACATTATCGTTACCCTGCAATGCCACTAGCGCCCCACGCTCATCCCCCCTAACCGCGAACTGAACAAGTTCATCGACAGGCCGGGAAAGCGGAGTTACATGACGCGCCATCAAAGCGGCATAGGTTTGTGCCTCTTGATCTTTTTCACTTACGTTCAGCCCAACCGACAGCGGCCACTCAATTGCGAGATCCGGATCATCCCAGCGAATACTGCCCTCTGACGCTTTATTGTAAACATCCGTGGTTTTATAAAGGAAATGCGTATCATCTTCTAACGCCACAAAACCATGAGCAAAACCCTCGGGGATCCAGAGCATTCGATTGTTCTGCTCAGTCAACTCTACCCCTACCCACTTGCCAACCGTCGGCGAGCCCGGGCGAATATCGACGGCCACGTCAAAGGCAGCGCCTTTTACCACCCTGACCAATTTACCTTGCGCATAGGGCGCAGACTGGAAGTGCAAACCGCGAAGCACGCCCTTACGGGAGCAAGAATGGTTGTCCTGCACAAATGCCCGAGGCACTTCCAAGCCCAAAGCACCAAGCTCGGCATGAAAACGAGGTTCATTGAAACTCTCCATGAACCACCCGCGATCGTCCTTGAACACCGCAGGCTCTACGATCACCACTTCCGGAATGGCCGTTTTGGTTAATTTCATGGGGATCCTTTAAATGCAAATGAAATTTCTGCGGCGACTCACACCGCAGAACAAGATAAACCTTTGCCAGCCTTCATCGGGTGGAAAGCATGCTGGCACGCCGTCCGACTTGACATTAGAGCGCTACCCAAAGCACCACGCACCCTCGCGGCAAATGTGACTGGATAACCGCACTCCTGAAGCAAATTTCGGAGTAGCTGAACCAACTCGCCGCTCGCACCACATTAATCAGGAAATCGCGCCCGCAATCAATCCCTGCAGCAAGCCTGACGTCAAACCCCTCGCCTGCTCCGCGCCAATAGAAAGCGGAACATAGCAACGATCACGCCCACAACCAGCCCACCAACCACCGCCGTTGCCATCACCACAGTCTTGCGAGGCTTGACTAGAGACTGATCTATCACCCCATCATTTCTGCAAACGATGATATCAGCCTTGCGCCCCCCCACATCCGCATAGAACGCCTGACTGACCTGTAGGCTACGCAGGTTGTCAATGTAGGGATCCTCCGTGGTCCTTGCCTCCAGCCCAGCGATTTCAGCCCTCAGCGCTTTGGTACCCCGCATGTAGGTGAGCTCGCCATCCATGCGCGAAGCAAGCTCGCTCGACAGAGCGCCGGTTATAAGCGGCGGATTCTCAAGCCCCACGGCTTCTGCAATGCGCAGCGCTTCGCGAAGCCGGACAAGTTTGTCCTCGCGGATTTGAACGCTATTGTCTCGAAGCGTCTGAATTTGTCTTAGAAGGTTATCTGCCCGGACCAATGCCTCCTTGGAAGCACTCTCCACCACTTCTTTGCGAGCAACATCGCGAGCCATGGCGACATATCGACCAACCCAGTCTACGGCAACGGTTACGTCGATGTGCCTCAGCGCGACAGTCACACGCTGCTGCCCACCCTCCGAGCTCTGCTGGATGTTGAGTGAGCCGTCAAAATCCCGATACATCTGCCGCAACTGAGCGGAACTGACCTCGGACGGCAGCGTAGGCCGTACCACATGCTCAAAAAATGAACGCCGAAGCTCCTCGCCGCTCAAATCCCGCAAAAAAATCTCGTACACTTGTTTGGCTGAGTAGGGCTCAAGCTCCGACGCACGCGTCCGACCGTAATTCAAGTCGGCTATGTCACTTTCCATCGGCGGTATCACTCCAACCTGCGCTTCATAGACTGGTCTCGTTAAAAAGAGATAGATACCCGCCAAACCAGTGACCACAAGAACAATCACCGCAACAAGGAGCTTCTGTCGCCACACCCCTTCAATAAACTCGATGAGGTCAATTTCATCACTAGCATGATTCGAGCGCCCAAAATCATTGCGCATTTCTTGTCTTTTTCCTTGGGTCTGACCGTGTACACGGTTTCTGGCATACCAAACTACGCGAGCTACTGCATTGGACCGGTTAGGCACATGCCCCACCCATTGTAGCGGCATTATGCCAACATTTAACCTGTCCAAAACCTGGGGTTAGCCGCAGTAGATGAACCGCACCTCGATTAGTTCCCACCTTACGTCGCCGAAACCGCCGCCGTCAGACCAAGGGTTCAAGCAATAGAGATTTGCAGATCCCTCCCCAGCCTTTCAGCACGCTGGCGCAGAGCTCCTTTAAGCGCTTGCTTGGCAGCCGGTTCGCCGTGCACTAGCACCACCCTGCCAGCCTGATGACACTCACCCAGCGCAAAGCGCAGCAGGCCCTGTTGGTCGGCATGGGCGGAATAGCCCGACAATGTCATGACCTTCGCCCGCACCTCGTACATATGCCCATCGAGATCAATCTGCACAAAACCCTCCGCCCCCTCACTCGCCTGTATCACTGCCCCCGGCGTCCCCTTAACCTGATACCCCACAAACATCACCTCATGCCGCGGATCACCCAGCATGGCCTTGAGGTAATTGACGATGCGCCCACCCGAACACATGCCATTGCCGGCAATCACGATCGCCGGTCGCCCAGTGCTCTTGAGGTAGTTCACCACCTGCTGGTGGCGGGCATGGGTGTCCACACTGATCAGTTGGCTGAAGCCGAGTGGATCACGCCCTGCTGCAACACGCGCCCTGGCTTCTGCATTCCAGTATTCGTGCAGCTCCCGGTACACGCGGGTGATGCGCTGAGCCAAGGGCGAATCGAGGATGATGGGCAACTGTGACCAGTCGATCGGCTCACCGTCCGGAGCCGGACCGGAAGTGTTCAGTAGGGCTTTGCGGTGCAGAATGTCTTCCAGCTCGTACAGCAGCTCCTGCGTACGACCAAGACTGAATGCGGGAATCAGGAGGGTGCCCTTGTCGGCGAGGGCTCGGTCGATGGCGTCTTCCAGCCGCTGACGGCGGTCGCCTGCCTGTGGGTGCAGGCGGTCGCCGTAGGTGCTTTCCAGCACCAGCACATCGGCACGCTCCGGAGGTTGCACCGGGCGCAGCAGCGGGTTGCCACAAGCGCCCAGGTCACCAGAAAACACATACCGGGTGTTGGTATGCTCATGCTGCATATCACACTCGACATAAGCGGAACCCAGCAAATGCCCTGCCCGCTGCAGGCGAATACGGCAGGCAAGACCAGCGTACTCAACCACCGTGTGCCACTGCTCAAAGGGCAGCGGCACGATAAGGTCACGGATGAAGTCGAGATAGCGCGCCACCTGCGCAGGCTCGCTGCTGATGCTCAGCTTGTAGGCGTCTTCCAGTACCAGCGGCAGCAACCGGGCCGAGGGCTCGCTGCACAGGATAGGGCCACGGTAACCCGCTGCCAGCAGCGCAGGGATGCGCCCAACATGGTCGAGATGGACATGGGTGATGACCAGGGCCTGAATACCCTGGATATCAAAACCGAGGGGGGCGGATGCTGCACCGGGCGGCGCATCACTTCCCTGTTCCAGCCCGCAGTCGACCAGCAAACTGGTGGATGGGCCGAGGTGCAGCTGGTGACAGGACCCGGTAACACCCCGGGTACCACCGTGATGGGAAAGGCTGGGATATTCCATGCTGCGCACACTCGCCTGGACCGAAAATGAAGTGGACTATTACTCCATGACGGCCGACGCATGCATAGGTGAACCTTTCTTTAGTAGGTGTAGGAAACTTCCTTAGTTGCCGTTCAGTGCCGCCTGACGGGCAGAAGCCCTGATCTTGCGCTTGCTGCGCTGCACGCCGTAAGCCCCCAGCAACGGCCCGACCGCCAGGCCAATGACCAAGGCAGCCAATACCAGAACAGCAACCGGCATGGCTGGCGTAGCCCAACCGAACAGGACCAATGACACGGCTTGCTGGTTCTCCAGCACGAAGAACAGCACCACAGCCGCCAACAGCAGCACGAACACTGCCGCCAGGGCGCGCTTGAGGTTACGCATCAGAATTCTCTCCTTGGTGGTTCAGGCTTCAGCCTCGTCTTCTTCATTGACCCGATCACGCAGCTCTTTGCCGGGCTTGAAGTGCGGCACGAACTTGCCTTCGAGGCTGACCGACTGGCCGGTCTTCGGGTTACGGCCCACGCGGGGGGCGCGATAGTGCAGCGAGAAGCTGCCAAAACCGCGGATCTCGATGCGATCGCCGGTAGCCAGGCATTGCGACATCTGCTCAAGCATGGTCTTGATGGCCAGCTCCACATCCTTGGAGGAGAGCAGCCCCTGATGGGTGACAATACGTTCGATCAGCTCCGACTTCGTCATATTTTTCCCTTCGTTATCAAGCAGCTAGATCATTGCTTAACCAGTTTGTAGCACGCTGGGAAGGATTTGAACAGGGTGGATCTTGACTTAATAAAAAAATTCAAGATTGAAGTAATTCAAGAATGGTCTACCACTCAGGCAGGCCAGCGCTGCCTGATTCGCGGGCAAGCCCGCTCCTACAACGGGGGGCGTCGGCCTGAGGCGAGTGTGATCCAGCGCCATCGGTGTAGGAGCGGGTTTATCCGCGAACACCGGCGAAGCCGGTGCCATCCACCGCGCCGCCTGATTCGCGGGCAAGCCCGCTCCGACAATGGGGGGGGGCGTCGGCCTGAGGCGAGTGTGATCCAGCGCCATCGGCGTAGGAGCGGGTTTACCCGCGAACACCGGCGAAGCCGGTGCCATCCACCGCGCCGCGTGATTCGCGGGCAAGCCCGCTCCTACAATGGGGGGGGGGGCGTCGGCCTGAGGCGAGTGTGATCCAGCGCCATCGGTGTAGGAGCGGGTTTACCCGCGAACACCGGCGAAGCCGGTGCCATCCGCCGCGCCGCCTGATTGCCGAGCATAAAAAAAGGGCGACCCGAGGGTCGCCCTTTTTACCGATCAAACAGAACTCAGTTCTGCTTGGCCATTGCTTCGCGCAGCAGCGCAGCCATGGTGGTGTCGGCAGCAGCTTCCGGAGCGTTTTTCAGGCTCTGGATAGCTTCGCGCTCTTCAGCGTCGTCTTTCGATTTGATCGACAGGCTGATAACGCGGGACTTGCGGTCAACGCTGATGATCTTGGCTTCGATCTCTTCGCCTTCCTTCAGAACGTTACGCGCGTCTTCAACGCGGTCACGGCTGATTTCGGAAGCTTTCAGAGTGGCTTCGATGTCGTCGGCCAGGGTGACGATGGCGCCTTTGGCGTCAACTTCTTTCACGATGCCCTTGACGATAGCGCCCTTGTCATTGACAGCAACGAAGTTGGAGAACGGATCGTCTTCCAGCTGCTTGATGCCCAGGGAGATGCGCTCGCGCTCTGGGTCAACCGACAGGATGACAGTTTCCAGCTCGTCGCCCTTCTTGAAACGACGCACGGCTTCTTCGCCGGTTTCGTTCCAGGAGATGTCGGACAGGTGAACCAGGCCGTCGATGCCGCCGTCCAGACCAATGAAGATACCGAAGTCGGTGATCGACTTGATGGTACCGGTGATCTTGTCACCCTTGTTGAACTGGCCGGAGAAGTCTTCCCATGGGTTGGACTTGCACTGCTTGATGCCCAGGGAGATACGACGACGCTCTTCGTCGATGTCCAGAACCATGACTTCCACTTCGTCGCCAACCTGAACGACTTTCGACGGGTGGATGTTCTTGTTGGTCCAGTCCATTTCGGAAACGTGTACCAGACCTTCAACGCCTTCTTCCAGCTCAGCGAAGCAGCCGTAGTCGGTCAGGTTGGTAACGCGAGCCTGTACGCGAGTACCTTCTGGGTAACGGGCAGTGATAGCTACCCACGGATCTTCGCCCATCTGCTTCAGACCCAGCGAAACGCGGTTGCGCTCACGGTCGAACTTCAGAACGCGTACGTCGACTTCGTCGCCAACGTTAACGATTTCCGACGGGTGCTTGATGCGCTTCCAGGCCATGTCGGTGATGTGCAGCAGGCCGTCGATACCGCCCAGGTCCACGAATGCGCCGTAGTCGGTGAGGTTCTTGACGATACCTTTGACTTGCTGGCCTTCCTGCAGGGTTTCCAGCAGGGCTTCGCGCTCGGCGCTGTTCTCGGCTTCCAGCACGCTGCGACGGGAAACGACAACGTTGTTGCGCTTCTGGTCCAGCTTGATGACCTTGAATTCCAGCTCTTTGCCTTCCAGGTGGGTGGTGTCACGCACTGGGCGGACATCAACCAGGGAGCCCGGCAGGAACGCACGGATGCCGTTAACGTCGACAGTGAAGCCGCCCTTAACCTTACCGTTGATAACGCCCTTGACCACTTCTTCGGCGGCGAAAGCTGCTTCCAGAACAATCCAGCACTCGGCGCGCTTGGCTTTTTCACGGGACAGCTTGGTTTCGCCAAAGCCGTCTTCGACCGCGTCCAGCGCAACGTGAACTTCGTCACCGACCTTGATGGTCAGCTCGCCAGCTTCGTTGTAGAACTGCTCGAGCGGGATGACGCCCTCGGACTTCAGGCCAGCGTGTACGGTAACCCAGTCGCCGTCGATGTCGACAACGATACCGGTGATGATCGCACCCGGCTGAAGATTGAGGGTTTTCAGGCTTTCTTCAAAGAGTTCTGCAAAGCTTTCGCTCATTTTAATTCCTGTAGATTCGGGCGAAACAAACGCCCATAACCACATTCCAGACAATGTGGGTTCGTTTTAAGTAAAGGAAAGCCGGCAGGACGTTGACTGGTGCCCCTGCCTGCTTTCCTGGCTATCAGATAAGGTCGCGCTGGGCGATCTCGCTTCTGATACGTTGCAACACCTGCTCGATGGACAACTCGGTAGAGTCCAACTGAATGGCATCGGCCGCTGGCTTCAGCGGGGCCACTGCACGTTGGGTGTCGCGCTCATCACGCGCACGAATCTCATCCAGCAGACTCGACAGACTAACATCTTCACCCTTGCCCTTCAACTGCAGGTAGCGGCGACGTGCGCGCTCCTCCGCGCTGGCGGTGAGGAAGACCTTCAAGGGCGCATCCGGGAACACCACGGTACCCATGTCGCGACCGTCAGCAATCAACCCCGGCACTTCGCGGAACTCACGCTGACGCACCAGCAGCGCATCACGCACTGCCGGCAACGAGGCCACCATCGATGCACCAGCACCGACGGTTTCGGTACGGATGACGTTGCTGACGTCCTCACCCTCAAGGATGATCTGTTGCAGCTTACCGGGCTCGGCAGCAATGAACTGCACATCCAGATGGGCGGCAAGTTTGGTCAGCAGCTCTTCGTTGGTCAGGTCGACGCCGTGGTTGCTGGCATTGAATGCCAGCAAGCGATACAGCGCGCCGGAGTCCAGCAGCTTCCAGCCCAGCTCGCGGGCAATCAGCCCGGCGACTGTGCCCTTGCCCGAGCCGCTTGGCCCGTCGATGGTGATAACCGGTGCCATTGAATTCACGACTTGCCCTCTTCTGCCACGCGAATCCCCACTTCGGCGCACAGCGCCAGGAAGTTGGGGAACGAGGTGGCGACGTTGGCGCAGTCGTGAATGCGAATTGGCGCACTGGCGCGCAGCGAAGCCACGCTGAAGGCCATGGCGATGCGGTGGTCACCATGCCCATGCACTTCGCCGCCGCCCAACTGGCCGCCGTCGATGATGATGCCGTCCGGGGTCGGCTCGCACTTGATGCCCAAGGTGGTGAGGCCATCAGCCATCACCTGGATGCGATCGGACTCCTTCACCCGCAGCTCTTCGGCGCCACGCAGCACGGTACGCCCTTCAGCGCAGGCAGCGGCCACGAACAAGACCGGGAATTCGTCGATGGCCAGCGGCACCAATGCCTCAGGAATGTCGATACCCTTCAACTTGGCACCGCGCACACGCAGGTCGGCCACGGGTTCGCCGCCCACTTCACGCTGGTTTTCCAGGGTGATGTCGCCGCCCATCAGGCGCAGGATGTCGATCACGCCGGTACGGGTCGGGTTGATGCCGACATGCTCCAGCACCAGCTCGGAGCCTTCAGCGATAGAGGCTGCGACCAGGAAGAACGCGGCCGAGGAAATGTCAGCCGGCACTTCGATCCGGGTAGCGGTCAGCTTGCCACCGGACTGCAGCGAGGCCACCGGGCCATTGCTGTCGACCGAATAGCCAAAACCGCGCAGCATGCGCTCGGTGTGGTCACGGGTAGGCGCAGGCTCGGTGACAGTGGTCTTGCCTTCGGCGTACAGGCCGGCCAGCAGCAGGCAGGATTTGACCTGCGCGCTAGCCATCGGCAGCGTGTAGGTCAAGCCTTTGAGCTTGTGGCCACCGCGGATGGTCAGCGGCGGGCGGCCGTCTGGGCCGGTCTCGACCACAGCACCCATTTCGCGCAGCGGGTTGGCCACACGGTTCATCGGGCGCTTGGACAGCGAGGCGTCGCCGGTCATGGTGACATCGAACGGCTGACCGGCCAACAGGCCCGACAGCAGGCGCATCGAAGTACCGGAGTTACCTACGTACAGCGGCCCTGGTGGCGGCTTCAGGCCATGCAGGCCCACGCCGTGAATGGTCACACGACCGTGGTTGGGGCCTTCGATGACCACACCCATGTCACGGAATGCCTGCAGGGTCGCCAGCGCATCTTCGCCTTCGAGGAAGCCTTCGACCTCGGTAGTACCTTCGGCCAGCGAGCCGAGCATGATCGAGCGATGGGAAATCGACTTGTCGCCCGGTACACGGATCCGCCCGTTCAGGCGGCCACCCGGTTGGGCCTGGAAAATCAGATCGTTGGCGTTCATAGCGTCCACATAGGCCCGGCGGGCCAGGATTTTACTGAAATGCTCGCGGGCAACCCGTGCGCGGGTGAATACACCCAGCAGTTGGTGCCCATCCCCTTCAGCGATCGCGTCGCGCAGGGCGTCGAGATCGCTGCGATATGTATCAAGCGTGCGCAGGACAGCGTCGCGGTTGGCGAGGAAGATGTCATGCCACATGGTCGGATCGCTGCCGGCGATTCTTGTGAAATCGCGGAATCCACCCGCAGCGTACCGGAAGATCTCGAGGTTTTCATTGCGTTTGGCCAGTGAGTCGACCAGGCCAAAGGCCAGCAGATGTGGCAGATGGCTGGTGGCGGCCAGTACTTCGTCATGGCGCTCGACCGACATGTGCTCCACATCGGCATCCAGCGCACGCCACAGGCGGTCAACCAGGGCCAGCGCGGCGGGGTCGGTTTCGGCAAGCGGCGTGAGGATGACCTTGTGCCGGCGGAACAAGGTGGCATTGGAGGCTTCTACCCCGCTCTGCTCGGAACCGGCAATGGGGTGGCCCGGGACGAAGCGCGGCAGGCGATCACCGAAGACGGCACGCGCTTCCCGCACAACGTTGCCCTTGGCGCTGCCGACGTCGGTGATGATTGCATCACCCAGGTCGAGCTGGGCCAGGCGGGCCAGGACTTTCTCCATGGCCAGGATCGGTACGGCCAGCTGAATGACATCGGCGCCCACGCAAGCGGCGGCGAGGTCTTCTTCGCAGCGGTCGACCACGCCCAGGGCCACGGCCTGCTTGCGCGAGGGGGCATCCAGGTCGACACCGACCACTTCGCGGCACAGGCCGCTTTCACGCAGGCCTTTGGCGAACGAGCTGCCGATCAGGCCGAGACCGACCACGACCAGGCGGTTGATGATTGGCGCGGGTTTGGTTTTTGCTGCATTTACCACTGGTGCGAACCCTGTTCTGAAATCTGGACAGCCGGTAAGAGCCATTGGGGCTGCTTTGCAGCCCATCGCGACACAAGGCCGCTCCCACAATGCGCTACACCTGTGTGGGAGCGGCCTTGTGTCGCGATGGGGTGCGAAGCGGCCCCAACAACCTCAGATCAAAGCACCGCCTTCGGATAAGAGCCCAGCACCTTCAGCGCCACAGCCTCCTGGCTGATCTGCTCGAGCACCGCCTTGATCAGCGGGTCGCGGTGGTGACCGACGAAGTCGATGAAGAACACGTAGGTCCACTTGCCGCTGCGCGACGGGCGGGTCTCGATGCGGGTCAGGTCGATGCCGTTCTGATAGAACGGCACCAGCAACTCATGCAACGCACCTGGCTTGTTGCTCATCGAAACGATGATCGAGGTCTTGTCGTCGCCGGTCGGCGGTACTTCCTGATTACCGATCATCAGGAAGCGCGTGGAGTTGTCCGGGCGGTCTTCGATCTTCTCGGCCAGACGGGTCAGGCCGTACAGGTTGGCCGCCATATCGCCGGCGATCGCCGCCGAATTCCACTCACCCTTGACCCGCTTGGCCGCTTCAGCATTGCTCGATACGGCCACGCGCTCCACGTTCGGGTAGTGCGCGTCCAGCCACTTTCGGCACTGGGCCAGCGACTGGGCGTGGGAGTAGATGCGGGTGATGCTGTCGGTCTTGGTGTTCTCGCCCACCAGCAGGTGGTGGTGGATACGCAGCTCGACTTCACCGCAAATCACCATGTCATGCTCGAGGAAACTGTCCAGGGTGTGGCTGACCGCACCTTCAGTGGAGTTTTCCACCGGCACCACACCGAAGTTGACGGCACCGGCCGCCACTTCACGGAACACTTCGTCGATGGCCGCCATCGGCCGACTGATCACCGCGTGGCCGAAGTGCTTCATGGCCGCCGCCTGGGTGAAGGTGCCTTCAGGGCCGAGGTAGGCGATTTTCAGCGGCTCTTCCAGGGCCAGGCACGACGACATGATTTCGCGGAACAGCCGCGCCATCTCTTCGTTGCCCAGCGGCCCCTTGTTGCGTTCCATCACGCGCTTGAGCACCGCAGCTTCACGCTCGGGACGGTAGAACACCGGCTTCTCGCCCTCTTTCAGCGAGGCCGTCTTGACCCGGGCTACTTCTTCGGCGCAGCGGGCGCGGTCACTGATCAGCTCGAGGATTTTCTCGTCGAGGCTGTCGATGCGCACGCGCAGCGCCTTGAGCTCCTGTTCGGACATGTCAGCCATGCTCCTTCTCGAATTCAGCCATGTAGCCTACCAGCGCTTCTACCGCTTCCAGGCCCAAGGCGTTGTAGATGGAGGCGCGCATGCCGCCAACCGAACGGTGACCCTTGAGGTTGAGCAGGCCACGCGCGTCGGCGCCAGCGAGGAAGGCCTTGTCCAGGCGCTCGTCAGCCAGGCGGAACGGCACGTTCATCCACGAACGGGCGTTGACGCTGATCGGGTTGGTATAGAACTCGCTGCGGTCGATGAACCCGTAAAGGCGGTCTTTCTTGGCACGGTTGCGCTGCTCCATGGCCTCAACACCGCCCTGCTCTTTCAGCCACTCGAAGACCAGGCCCGAGAGGTACCAGGAGTAGGTGGCCGGGGTGTTGTACATCGACCCGTTGTCAGCCGAAACCTTGTAGTCGAGCATGGTCGGGCAGCTGCTGCGGGCATGACCCAGCAGGTCTTCGCGCACGATCACCACCACCAGGCCGCTAGGGCCGATATTCTTCTGCGCGCCGGCGTAGATCAGGCCGAACTGCGACACATCGATCGGGCGCGAGAGGATGTCGGACGACATATCGACCACCAGCGGTACGTCACCGGTTTGCGGCACCCAGTCAAACTGCAGGCCACCAATGGTCTCGTTGGACGCATAGTGCACGTAGGCTGCGTTTTTGGTCAGGTTCCACTCGTTCTGGCCGGGGATGGCCAGGTAGTCGTAAGGCTTGGCAGTGGCGGCGACGTTGACGTTGCCGAAACGGCGCGCTTCCTCGATGGCCTTTTTCGACCAGATACCGGTTTCGACGTAGTCGGCCGTGCCGTTTTCCGGCAGCAGGTTCAGCGGGATTTCAGCGAACTGCTGGCTGGCGCCCCCTTGCAGGAACAGCACCTTGTAGTTGGAGGGGACGGACAGCAGGTCACGCAGGTCCTGCTCGGCCTTTTCGGCGATGGCCACGTAATCGTCGCTGCGATGGCTCATTTCCATCACCGACAACCCCTTGCCACGCCAGTCCAGCATCTCGGCCTGTGCGCGCTGCAGGACAGCGTCAGGAAGCGCGGCAGGGCCTGCGCAGAAGTTAAAGGCTCGTTTGCTCACATCCACTCTCGCTCTGCCAAATAGAACAAAAACTATCACATGGGTTAGCAACGACCCTGTGGGAGCGGGCGAGCCCGCGAACACCGGCAAAGCCGGTGCCATCTACCGCAGTGTCTGCTTCGCGGGCATGCCCGCTCCCACAAGGCCGGGCTTTGCCAGCTGTTATCAGTCAAACGGGGCGACCTTGGTCGCCCCGTTCGGGTTTCACGCTTGATTACTCTTGCGGGGCCTCTTCGGCGCCTGCAGCTTCGTCTGGTGCTTCGGCTTCGACACTCTCCTCGTCCGCCTCGATCACTTCATCGAGCTCGTCCTCGGATGGCTCCTGGATACGCTCCAGGCCCACCAGTGTCTCATCGGCCGCCAGCTTGATCAGCGTAACACCCTGGGTGTTGCGGCTCAGGCTGGACACCTCGCCAACCCGGGTGCGAACCAGCGTGCCCTGGTCGGAAATCAGCATGATCTCCTCGCCTTCCTGCACCTGGATAGCGCCGATCAGCAAGCCGTTGCGCCCTTTGGTACCCATGGCGATCACACCCTGGCCACCACGGCCGCGACGCGGGAACTTGGACAGCGGGGTGCGCTTACCAAAGCCACGCTCGGAGGCGGTGAGGATCTGCGAGCCGGACTCCGGGATCAGCATCGAGATGATCCGCTGGCCTTTGCCCAGTTTCATGCCGCGTACACCACGGGCGTTGCGACCCATTTCACGCACGACGCTCTCGGCAAAGCGAATGACCTTGCCAGCGTCGGAGAACATCATGACTTCCTTGGCGCCATCGGTGATGGCCGCGGCAATCAGAGTGTCGCCTTCCTTCAGCTTCAGGGCGATCAGGCCGTTGGAGCGCGGACGGGCGAACTGCACCAGCGGGGTCTTCTTGACGGTACCGGAAGCGGTCGCCATGAAGATGTACGCGCCGGTCGGCTCTGCAACCCACTCCGGGGTGTCGCCGTCTTCTTCGTCGACTTCCTCGGCCTCCACCAGCTCACCCTCGAGCACGGTGTCATCAGCCTCGTCCAGCTCTTCGTCGAGGTCGGCGTTCTGCTGCAGCGCTTCGAGGTCGATCTGCAGCATGGCGGTGATGCGCTCACCCTCCTCCAGCGGCAGCAGGTTGACCAGCGGACGACCGCGGGCAGCGCGGGACGCTTCGGGGATTTCGTAGGTCTTCTTCCAGTACACCTTGCCCTTGCTGGAGAACAGCAACAGGGTGGCATGGCTGTTGGCGACCAGCAGGTGCTCGATGTAGTCCTCGTCCTTCACGCCGGTCGCCGACTTGCCTTTGCCGCCGCGGCGCTGGGCCTGGTAGGCGGACAATGGCTGGGTCTTGGCATAACCACCATGGGAGATGGTGACCACGCGCTCTTCTTCCGGGATCATGTCGCCGTAGTTGAGGTCGTGGCTGGCATTGAGGATTTCGGTGCGGCGCACATCGCCGTACTCGGCACGGATGGCCTCCAGCTCCTCGCGAATCACTTCCATCAGGCGCTCGGCGCTGCTGAGGATGCGGATCAACTCGCCGATCTGCTCGAGGATTTCCTGGTACTCGGCCAGCAGCTTCTCGTGCTCCAGGCCGGTCAGGCGGTGCAGGCGCAGGTCGAGAATGGCCTGAGCCTGTTCCGGCGACAGGAAGTACTTGCCGTCATGCAGGCCGTACTGCTCCGGCAGGTCCTCAGGGCGGCAGGCGTCGGCGCCGGCGCGCTCGACCATGACCTGCACGGCACTGGATTCCCACGGCGTGGAAACCAGGGCTTCCTTGGCTTCGGACGGCGTCGGCGAGGCCTTGATCAGGGCAATGACCGGGTCGATGTTGGACAGCGCGACCGCCTGGCCTTCAAGGATATGACCGCGTTCACGGGCCTTGCGCAGCTCAAATACGGTACGGCGGGTCACCACTTCACGGCGGTGGCGGACGAACGCTTCGAGCAGGTCCTTGAGGTTGAGCAGCCGCGGACGGCCGTCGACCAGGGCCACCACGTTGATGCCGAATACGCTCTGCAGCTGGGTTTGCTGGTAGAGGTTGTTGAGCACCACCTCCGGCACCTCGCCGCGACGCAGCTCGATGACGATGCGCATGCCGTCCTTGTCGGACTCGTCGCGCAGCTCGGTGATGCCTTCGATCTTCTTCTCTTTGACCAGCTCGGCGATCTTCTCGATCAGGCGCGCCTTGTTCAGCTGGTACGGCAGCTCGGTGATCACGATCTGCTGGCGGCCGCCAACCTTGTCGATGTCTTCGATCTCGGAGCGGGCGCGCATGTAGATGCGGCCACGGCCGGTGCGATAGGCCTCGATGATGCCCTGGCGACCGTTGATGATGCCGGCAGTCGGGAAGTCCGGGCCAGGGATGAACTGCATCAGTTCATCGATGGTGACTTCCGGGTTGTCGATGAGCGCCAGGCAGCCATCGATGACCTCACCGAGGTTGTGCGGCGGAATATTGGTCGCCATGCCCACGGCAATACCGCTGGAGCCGTTGACCAGCAGGTTGGGAATACGCGTCGGCATGACCGCCGGGATCTGCTCGGTGCCGTCGTAGTTGGGCACCCAGTCGACGGTTTCCTTGTGCAGGTCGGCCAGCAGCTCGTGGGCCAGCTTGGTCATGCGCACTTCGGTGTATCGCATGGCGGCAGCGTTGTCGCCGTCCACCGAACCGAAGTTGCCCTGGCCGTCGACCAGCAGGTAGCGCAACGAGAACGGCTGGGCCATACGCACGATGGTGTCGTAGACCGCAGTGTCGCCGTGCGGGTGGTACTTACCGATCACGTCACCGACCACACGGGCGGATTTCTTGTACGGCTTGTTCCAGTCGTTGCCCAGTTCGCTCATCGCATAGAGAACGCGGCGATGCACGGGCTTCAAGCCGTCACGCGCATCGGGCAGCGCTCGCCCGACAATCACGCTCATCGCGTAGTCGAGGTAAGACTGTCTCAGTTCGTCTTCGATATTGACCGGGAGGATTTCTTTGGCCAGTTCGCCCATGAGAAGCCTGATTCCTTTTTCTGGTGAAACTTCGCAGCTCCATCAAGGGCCGAACGAAGCTCGCCGCCGCAGCGCATAAGGGTGCGACGACTTACGACAAATCAATGAGTTGTGCCATGGATCTGCGCAATGAAGGCCGCCACTTTGGGCGGTCTTGGAAACTGCCGGATATTATCACAAAGGCGGGGGCGGTGGGGAGATCTGTACGGCAGTGCACGGTCATTGTGGGAGCGGCCTTGTGTCGCGATAGGGCTGCACAGCAGCCCCGGCAATTTTTGCTTCTTCGCCGACATCCCGGGGCCGCTTTGCGGCCCTATCGCGACACAAGGCCCACAAAGTACGCGTTCTACCGGGGTATCAGTGCAGGCGCTTGCGGCAAATCAACTGGGCCAGTTTGGCGGTATCCGGGCGCTCGACAACACCCCGTTCGGTCACGATAACGTCAATCAGGTCGGCCGGGGTCACGTCGAACACCGGGTTGAATACCTGCACATCCCGTACCGCCGGGGCACCGCCAAAGTCCAGCCACTCGTCGGCGTCACGCTCTTCCAGGGGAATATCCTCGCCGGTTGCCAGGTTCAGGTCGATGCTGGTGCTCGGCGCCACCACCATGAAGCGCACACCATGGTGCATGGCGCTGACCGCCAACTGGTAGGTGCCGATCTTGCTGGCCACGTCGCCATTGGCAGCGATGCAGTCCGCGCCCACCACCACCCAGGTGATGCCCTTGGTCTTCATCAGATGCGCCAGCGCCGAGTCGGCGCACAGGGTCACCGGAATTCCCTCGTTGGCCAGCTCCCAGGCCGTCAGGCGCGACCCCTGCAGCCAAGGGCGAGTCTCACCGGCATACACCCGTTCGACCATGCCTTCCAGGTAGCCGGCACGGATCACCCCCAGTGCGGTGCCGAAGCCGCCACTGGCAAGGGCGCCGGCGTTGCCGAAGGTGAGCAGGGCCTGGGCATTGCCCTGATGACGACGGATCAGTTCGATACCCTGCTGGGCCATGGTCAGGTTGGCCTCACGGTCGCTTTCGTGAATGGCCACCGCTTCGGCCTCCAGCGCCGCCAGCACGTCTTCTTCCGGACGCAGGCGCAGCAGACGCTCGCGCATGCGGTTCAGCGCCCAGAACAAGTTGGCGGCGGTAGGACGCGCTTCGGCGAGGGTGAGAAAGTCGTCTTCCAGGTCCATTTCCCAATCGCCGCCTTCGGCCAGCCGCTCTTCAAGGGCCAGTACCAGGCCGTAAGCTGCGGCAATACCGATCGCCGAGGCGCCGCGCACGGCCATGTCACGGATGGCTGCGGCCACCTGCGCAACATTGTCGCAGGCCAGCCAACGCTCCTCCGACGGCAGCAGGCGCTGGTCGAGCAGGTGCAAGGCGCCGCCCTGCCAGCGGATCGCGGTCACCTTCTCCGCCGCCAAAAGTCGCTCGCGCATCGCCTCTCCCCGTCATTCGGATATCAAAAACCGGCGATTATAGCGACCCTCGCGGCCAAGCGCTCGGGTATACTCCGGCGCAATTTTGCGAAGTTTCAGAGGACTGTTCAATGAGCAACGTCGACCGCGCCGAAATCGCCAAGTTCGAAGCGCTGGCCCACCGCTGGTGGGACCGCGAAAGCGAGTTCAAGCCGCTGCACGAAATCAACCCGCTGCGCGTCAACTGGATCGACGAGCGCGTCAGCCTGGCCGGCAAGAAAGTGCTGGACGTGGGTTGCGGTGGCGGCATCCTCAGCGAAGCCATGGCCCTGCGCGGCGCCACGGTCACCGGTATCGACATGGGCGAGGCGCCACTGGCGGTGGCTCAGTTGCACCAGCTGGAGTCCGGCGTGCAGGTGGAATACCGGCAGATCACCGCCGAAGCCCTGGCCGAGGAAATGCCCGAACAGTTCGACGTGGTCACCTGCCTGGAAATGCTCGAGCACGTGCCCGACCCGTCTTCGGTGATCCGCGCCTGCTACCGCATGGTCAAGCCGGGCGGCCAGGTGTTCTTCTCCACCATCAACCGCAACCCCAAGGCCTACCTGCTGGCCATCGTCGGCGCCGAGTACATCCTGAAGATGCTGCCGCGCGGCACCCATGACTTCAAGAAATTCATCCGCCCGTCCGAGCTGGGCGCCTGGAGCCGCGATGCAGGCCTGCAGGTGAAGGACATCATCGGCCTCACCTACAACCCGCTGACCAAGCACTACAAGCTCAACAGCGACGTCGACGTCAACTACATGATCCAGACCCTGCGCGAGGAATAAGCATGCGTTTGCGAGCAGTACTCTTCGACATGGACGGCACCTTGCTGGACACGGCGCCGGACTTCATCGCCATTTGCCAGGCCATGCTCGCCGACCGCGGGCTGCCGGCCGTTGACGACAACCTGATCCGTGGCGTGATCTCGGGTGGCGCCCGCGCCATGGTCGCCACTGCGTTCGCCATGGACCCGGAGGCTGACGGCTTCGAGGCCCTGCGCCTGGAATTCCTCGAGCGTTACCAGCGCGACTGCGCGGTGCACAGCAAGCTGTTCGAGGGCATGGCCGAGCTGCTGGCCGACATCGAGAAAGGCAACCTGCTGTGGGGCGTCGTCACCAACAAGCCGGTGCGCTTCGCCGAGCCGATCATGCAGCAGTTGGGCCTGGCCGAGCGTTCGGCGTTGCTGATCTGCCCGGACCACGTGAAAAACAGCAAACCCGACCCCGAGCCGCTGATCCTGGCCTGCAAGACGCTGAACCTGGACCCGGCCAGTGTGCTGTTCGTCGGCGACGACCTGCGCGACATCGAGTCCGGCCGCGACGCAGGTACCCGCACGGCGGCGGTGCGCTACGGCTATATTCATCCAGAGGACAACCCCAACAACTGGGGTGCCGACGTGGTGGTGGACCACCCACTGGAACTGCGCAAAGTGATCGACAGCGCGCTGTGCGGCTGCTGAACCCAGACCGATGACCGGGCACCGCCTCTTTGTAGGAGCGGGTTCACCCGCGAATGCGCCAGCCCAGACAACACTGGCGCCTGATCGGACGCATTCGCGGGTGAACCCGCTCCTACAATAGGCCCGGCCGCCCACACGAACTCGAAGGACAGAACCATGTTCGACTACACCGCCCGCCCCGACCTGCTGCAAGGCCGGGTCATCCTGGTTACCGGTGCCGGCCGTGGCATTGGTGCCGCGGCTGCCAGGGCCTATGCCGCACTGGGTGCCACCGTGCTGCTGCTGGGCAAGACCGAGGCCAACCTGAACGAGGTCTACGACCAGATCGAAGCCGCCGGCCACCCACAGCCGGTAGTCATCCCGTTCAACCTGGAAACCGCCCTGCCACACCAGTACGACGAGCTGGCGGCCATGATCGAAGGCCAGTTCGGCCGCCTCGATGGCCTGCTCAACAATGCGTCGATCATCGGCCCGCGTACGCCGCTGGAACAGCTGTCGGGCGACAACTTCATGCGCGTGATGCACATCAACGTCAATGCCACCTTCATGCTCACCAGCACCCTGCTGCCGCTGCTGAAGCTGTCGGAAGACGCTTCGGTGGTGTTCACCAGCAGCAGCGTCGGGCGCAAGGGCCGGGCTTACTGGGGCGCCTATGGCGTGTCGAAGTTCGCCACCGAAGGCCTGATGCAGACCCTGGCCGATGAACTGGAAGGCGTGGCGCCGGTGCGCGCCAACAGCATCAACCCAGGCGCCACGCGCACGGCGATGCGGGCCCAGGCCTACCCTGGCGAGAACCCGCAGAACAACCCGCTGCCCGAAGAGATCATGCCGGTGTACCTGTACCTGATGGGGCCGGACAGCACAGGGGTGAACGGGCAGGCGTTCAACGCCCAATAAACCTGCATCGGCCTCTTCGCGGGCTTGCCCGCTCCCACAGAATCACCGCAACCCTCAAGGACTGCGCCATACCTGTGGGAGCGGGCAAGCCCGCGAAGAGGCCGATACAGGAAAGCGATCAGCCCGCAGCCAACGCCGGCCGCATACGGCCTTGCTGGCGCCCTTCCAGCTGCATGCAGCGTTCCAGGAACAGGAACATGCAGTCGTAACTCTTGCAGATCGCCCTGCGCAGCTCGGTCCGCAACCCCAGGGTGGGGTTCTCACCGGCCAGGGTACAGATGATTTCCAGCGCCTCCCACGGGTGCGCATCGTCATACTGGGCATGCATCTTCAGCCACTTCATCGCCCGCTTGCGCCCTTCTTCAGGGAACCCCTGCGCATAGGTGTCGGTCGAGCACACCACCGCCGACCATTCACCGGTCGCGCCTTCGATGGCGTAGTTGGTCGCCGCCATGGAAATGGCCAGGTTTTCGGTGGCGCACACCCGCCAGCACCAGTCGTTCAGGCCGTTCAGCTCGGGCGGCACTTCTTGCGCCTGCAACTCGTGCAGGTGCACACCGTGCGCCTGGCACCAGTTCACCCAGTAATCGGCATGGTTGAGCTCGACGCGGATGTTGCGCATCAGCCAGCGCCGCGCCATGTCCTCGCCCTGATGCCGGCCATAGCGGGTCTTGGTCAGGTTATGCGCCATGTACAACGAAAACTGCTCCACCACCGGCCAGCCACCGATCAGGTACTGACGGATGGTCGATTGCTTCAGCTGGCCATCGCGTAGACGTGCATAAAACTCATGCTCAACCACCCGGCGCTTGCTCTCGCGGCAGTCTTCAATCAGTTGCTGGGCCCATTGGGGGTAACTGGCGGGGTCCATCAAAGGCCCGATACGAACGAATGCGTCAATCACTTTCAGCTCCTTGATCCTTGTGATTTCCAACTAGCGAAACGTGCCAGGTGCTCGCTGCAACAGAGGCCGGGCGGCGATCCGTTGGCGCTGCAGACTGTCACAGGTGAACACCTGGGGGCGTTCGATCAGGTAGCCCTGGGCGTAATCCACGCCTATTTCCTGCAAGGCCTGCTCGATCAAGGGTGTTTCGACAAACTCGGCAATCGTGCGCTTACCCATCACATGGCCGATATGGTTGATGACCTCGACCATGGCCCGGTTGACCGGGTCGTCGAGCATATCCTTGACGAAACTCCCGTCAATCTTCAGGTAGTCCACGGGCAAATGCTTGAGATAGGCGAACGAGGACATGCCAGCGCAAAAATCATCCAACGAGAAACGGCAACCCAGCCCTTTCAGCTCGTTGATGAAGCGAATGGCGCTGCCCAGGTTGGCAATGGCGCTGGTTTCGGTAATTTCGAAACAGATCATTCGCGGCGGAATGGCGTATTCGACGAACAACCGCTGGAGGTATTCAAGGAACTTGTCGTCGCCAATGCTGGACCCCGACAGGTTGATGGCACAGGTCGACAACGGCCCTTCACGCCCTTCTTCCAGGCACTGGCGTATGACCATGAACACATTGCGCACCACCCAGCGGTCAAGCGCGGTCATCAGGCCGTAGCGCTCGGCCGCCGGGATGAAGCTGCTGGGCAGGATGGTGCGGCCGCTTTCGTCGTGCAGGCGCAACAGAATTTCGATATGGCCCGGGCCCTCGAAGGTTTTGAGCGGGGCGATTTCCTGGGCGTAGAGGCAAAAGCGGTTTTCTTCCAGGGCCACATGCAGGCGCTGGATCCAGGCCATTTCGCCAAAACGCATGGACAGTTCGCTGTCGTCGGCGTGGTACACCTGCACACGGTTTCGGCCCTTTTCCTTGGCCATGTAGCAGGCCATGTCGGCGGCGCGCAGCGAGGCCTCCAGGGTACCGGGGGCCTGGGCCATATGCACCAGGCCAATGCTGACCGTGGTCACGAACGGCCGCCCTTTCCATACAAAGTGCAGGCTCTGCACCATCTGGCGCAGTTGTTCGCCAATGCGCTCGGCCTGGTCGGGCGGGCAGTTTTCCAGCAGCACGCCAAATTCATCGCCGCCCAGCCGCGCCAGCGTATCGCCCTCACGCAGACCAGATTGCAGCACCGCGCAGATGTGCCGCAGCAACTCATCGCCGGCAGCGTGGCCACAGGTGTCGTTGACCAGCTTGAACTGGTCGAGGTCAAGGAACATCAGCGAATGCCGCCCAGCCTGGCGCGCCAGGTCGTTGAGCGCCTGCTCCAGGCGGTATTCGAACTCGCGGCGGTTGGCCAGCCCGGTCAGGGCGTCGTGGGTTGCCTGCCAGGACAGATTGGCAATGTACTGGCGTTCCTGGGTCATATCGTGCAGCACCAGCACGATGCCACTGACCTGGCCATCATTGACGATTGGCGAGCCGACCAGGTTGATCGACACGGTACTGCCGTCCAGGCGCTGGATCAGCCGGGCATGCTCGGAGCCGCCCTTGAGGCTGCCGCTGAGCACCTGTTCGACCAAGCTGCGCCCGTCCTCCTCGGCGTGTTCGTCCACCAGGCTGAACAGCGCCGACAGCGGCAGGCCCTGGGCCTGCCCGGATTGCCAGTGGGTCAATTGCTCGGCGGCCGGGTTCATGTAGCCGATACTGCCTTCGACATCGGTGGTGATCACCGCATCACCGATGGCCTGCAGGGTAATCTGCGCACGCTCTTTTTCTTCCTGCAGGGCGCTGGCAAAGGCTTGGCGCTGGGCCAACAGCTTGCTGGAGCGGCGCCAGGCAATGGCGATCAGGAACATCGCGGTCAGCAGGTTGGTGATCAGCAGCACCCGTAGCAACATGCGCGAGCCTTCGCCCAAGGCATCACTGAACGCCTTGGCGGCCGGGGTCACGCCTTCGTTGATGGCGACAATGCGGGCCTTCCAGTCGCTGACGGTGTCGGCATCCACCGGGCCATCGGCAAAACGCTGACGCATTTCACCGGCCAGTACATCCAGCTTGGCCAGATAGTCGTCACCGATGTCCCAGTAATCGATGGCTGTCTGCATATAGCTGACATGGCGAAAGTTGCGGTAGAACCAGATGATCCGCTCGACATCGTCAGGGTGGTTGCCACCTTGCAGAACCGCCTGTCGTGCGGCGTCCAGATCAGGGCTGGGGTGGTCGAGCACTTCGCGCAGACGATAGTCACCCTGCGGTACGGTAATGGCCTGGCGATAGCGTTGGTAGGTGCTGTCGTCGCGCGTCTCGCCGTACAGACTGAGGTAGTAGATGGCATCTTTCTGCGCCTTGGACCACAGGCTTTCGCCCGCGACATAGGCGCGCACGGCCGAGAGCGTATAAAGGCTGAGGCTGCCCAACGCCACCTGAAGGACCACGACGGCGATGAAAGGCCATGTGATGCCGAGCAACTTTGGCGCTTCGAGTGTGCGATTTCCCTTCATGGAGTCCCTGTCACAGAGCAGATAAGGCGTAAATCGACCCAGACAAGCACAGCGTAGGCCATTTGCCATCGCTGTGGAGGGGATTTTTATGACAAGGAATCGGGGAATTTGTACAGCGTATGCGCTGGCCATTGTAGGAGCGGGTTTACCCGCGAAGAAGACACCGCGGTGGATGGCACGGGCTTCGCCCGTGTTCGCGGGCAAGCCCGCTCCCACAGGGATCGCACCAGCTTTTAGAAATTGAGCAAGACAGTTGCTCCCACAAGCCCGGTGAAGGCAGCCAGATAATCAGCTCTGCTGCAGATGCCCGTAAAGCTTGGCGTATAACCCACCCTCGGCAATCAGCTGCTGATGGTCGCCGTCTTCGGCCACGTGCCCGCCATCGAACACCAACACCCGGTCGGCCTGTTTCACCGCCGACAACCGATGGGCGATGATCAGCGTGGTGCGGCCGCTGAGGAAGCACGCCAAGGCCTGATGCAGGTTGTACTCGGTGGCGGCATCCAGGGCTGAGGTGGCCTCGTCGAGGATTACCACCTTGGGCTCAGCCAGTACCATGCGGGCAATGGCCAGGCGCTGGCGCTGGCCACCGGACAAGCGCACGCCTGAACGCCCCACCACACTGTCCAGGCCTTGCGGCAAGGCGGCGATGGTGGCATCCAGTTGGGCGATGCGCAGCGCCTGCCAGCACGCATCATCGCTGCAGTCACGGCCCATGGTCAGGTTGGCACGCACGCTGTCGTTGAACAGCGACGGGTGCTGCAACACCACCGCGACGTTCTCGCGCAGGGTTTCCAGGCCGATTTCCTGCAGGCTGGCCCCGCCAAAGCGGATGGTCCCGGCCTGGGCGCTGTAAAGGCCCAGCAGTAGCTGCACCAGCGTGCTCTTGCCGCCGCCGCTGGCACCGACAATCGCCACCTTCTCACCCGCAGCGATGGACAGGTCGAGGTGCTCGAGCACCGGCTCGTCGGCATAGGCAAAGCGCAGGTCGCGCACGTCAATGCCCACCGTTTCGCGCCCGGCGAACGGGTCGCTGGCGGCCGGGTATTGCGGCTCGTCGGCACGCGCCAGCAGCTCGTTGAGGCGGCTCAGCGCACCGCCGGCGGCGTAGTAGGCATATTGCAGATTAAGCAGTTGCTCCACCGGACCGATCATGAACCACAGGTAGCTGAACACCGCCAGCATCTGGCCGATCGACAGGTCAGAAAACAGCACGGTCAGCATGGCCGCCGCGCGGAAGATGTCGATGCCGAACTGGAACAGCAAGCCGCTGGCACGGCCACTGGCATCGCTTTTCCATTGCGAGTCCACGGCGTAATCGCGCACCTCGCGGGCACGCAGGCCAAGGCGGCCAAGGAAGTAGCCCTGGCGGTTGCCAGCGCGGATTTCCTGGATGGCATCGAGGGTTTCCGCCAGCGCCTGGGTAAAGCGCGCGGTGCTGTCGTTTTCGAGCTTTTTCAGGTGTTTGACCCGCTTGCCCAACTGCACGGTGAAGTAGATCACCAGCGGGTTGAACAGCAAGATCAGCAAGGCCAGCTGCCAGTGCATCCAGATCAGGATGGCCGCCGTGCCGGTCAGTGTCAGCATGGCCACCAGGAAGCGGCTGAGGGTTTCGCCAACGAACTTGTCGAGGGTGTCCAGGTCGGTGACCAGGTGGGTGGTCACCGTACCGCTGCCCAAACTTTCGTATTCTTTCAGCGAAATACGTTTGAGGCGCTCGATCAGGCGGATGCGCAGGCGGTAGACGATGTCCTTGGCCAGCCCGGCGAACAGCTTGGACTGGATCACGTTGAAGGCCAGCGCAGCCAGGCGCAGGCACAGGGTGAGCGCCAGCATCAGGCCGATGTAGCCGGCTGCTACCTGCCAGTTGGACGGCAGCAGGTGGTTCATCCACTTCAGCGCGGCATCGCCATGGCCGAGCAGTACTTCGTCCACCAACAGCGGCAGCAGCAGCGGAATGGGCACACTGCAACACGCCGCCAGTAACGCAATGAGGTTGGCGGACCAGAGGTTCTTCTTGTGATGCAGGGCCAGGCGGCGGATTTCCGCCCAGCTCAGTCGATCGCCCGCAGTGTATGGCTTGCCCGGTACCGGGTCGGGTGACCCTGGTACATCAAGCACAGGCGGCCTGCTGCAGCCAGCGGCCGAGCAAGGGTTGCAGGCGCTCCAGCGGCTGGTAGCCGTTGGTCAGCAAAGCCAGTTGGCCATTGCGCTCGGCCAGCAAGGTCGGGAAACCGGCAATACCCAGATCCTGGGCCCAGCCGAAGTCGGCCGCGGTGGCGGCGCGGGTATCGGCACGGGCGAAGGTTTCGGCGAACGCGGCACGGTCGAAGCCACTCTGGGAGGCCAGCTCGACCAGCTGCGGCGCGGTGGTCACATCGGTACCCTGCTCGTAGAACGAACGCTGGATCAACGCCAGCAGCGGCCAGACGCGCTCGGCATCCAGCTCGCGTGCCGCGACCAGGGCGCGACAGGCCGGCTCGGTGTCGTAGACGAAGCCGTCAGGCATGGCCCCCTCGAAGCGGAACGGCTGGCCGGTAGCATCAGCCACCGCCTGCCAGTGTTCCAGGATGTACTTGCGAGTGGAGCTGTCCAGGGCGCTGCCGCCCGTACGCAGCCCGCCCGTTACCAAGCGGGCAGGCACGCCTGCCTCACGCGCCTGGGCGATCAGGGCCGCGGCCACTGGCGCAAAACCCCAGCACCAGGAGCACATCGGGTCCATCACATAGATCAGGCGTGCAGACATGCTTCAAGCCTCGGCTTTGTAGTTGTAACCGATCGGGTGCGGCAGGTTGCGGGCCTTGGCCAGCTCGATCTGCTTCTGCCGGTCGATGGCACTGCGCCGGGTCTTCTCGCTCAGGCTGTCCCAGCAATGCGGGCAGCTGACACCTGGCGAATAGTGCTCGGACGCGCGCTCCTCTGCATTGATCGGATGGCGGCAGGCGTGGCACTGGTCGTACTCGCCTTCGCTCAGGTCATGGCGCACCGTAACCCGGTTGTCGAAGACGAAGCAGTCGCCGTCCCACAGGCTTTCTTCCTGAGGCACTTCCTCGAAGTATTTCAGGATGCCGCCCTTAAGATGATAGACCGACTCGAAGCCTTCACCGAGCATGTAGCTGGAGGCCTTTTCGCAACGGATGCCGCCGGTGCAGAACATGGCGACCTTCTTGTGCTTGCTCGGGTCGAAATTGGCCTTGATGTACTCCGGGAACTCACGGAACGTTTCGGTCTTCGGGTCGATGGCGCCCTTGAACGTACCGATGGCCACTTCGTAGTCGTTGCGGGTGTCGATCAGCAGCACTTCCGGGTCGCTGATCAGGGCGTTCCAGTCCTTGGGCTCGACATAGGTGCCAACGGCCTGGTTGGGGTCTACGCCCGGCACGCCGAGGGTGACGATCTCTTTCTTGAGCTTGACCTTGGTGCGGTAGAACGGCTGCTCGTCGCAATACGACTCTTTATGGTCGACATCGACCAGGCGCGGGTCGTTGCGCAGCCAGGCCAGCAGGCCATCGATGCCTTCGCGGGTGCCCGATACGGTGCCGTTGATGCCCTCGTGGGCCAGCAGCAGGGTGCCTTTGACATTGTTGTCGAGCATGGTCTTGAGCAGCGGCTCGCGCAGCTCGACGTAGTCTTCCAGGGTGACGAACTTGTACAGCGCCGCGACGACGATGGCTTGAGACATGTAACGGAATCTCCAGGTGGTTGCCCTCGTAAGGGGCGGACCGGGTTTGACAGGTATAGAAAAAGCATGGGGGCGCTTTGCGCCCCTTTCGCGACACAAGGCCGCTTCCACAGAGACCGCGTAACCCGATGGCTAGTGCGGTTCCTGTGGGAGCGGCCTTGTGTCGCGAAAGGGCCGCAAAGCGGCCCCCGGATTTTGCAGGATTCTACCAGAACAACAGAAAGGTTTCAGTGCCCGCCGCCCGCACACACGGGCGAGGCCGGTGCAACGCCGACCTTGGCCCACTCTTCGGCGGTGTAGGTGTGGATGGCCAGGGCGTGGATCTCGCCCATCAGCTCACCCATGGTGGCGTACACCTTCTGGTGGCGCTTGACGCTGTTCAACCCGGCGAACTGCTCGCTGACGATCACGGCCTTGTAGTGGGTCTCCTGACCACGACTGTGCATGTGACTTTCGTTGAGCACTTCCAGGTGTTGCGGCGCCAGCGCGGCCAGTTGCTGTTCGATACGTTGTTGCATGGTCATTGCTGCGTACTCACTTCTTCGCTGGGGCGGCGGCCTTGCCTGCGTTCGGGTCCAGCTCTTTGGTCATGTCTTCCAGCAGCTTGTTCACCACCGGTACTGCGGGCTCCAGGCTCTGCTGGGTCAGCTGTGCCGACTGCTGGGTGACCTTGGGCATTTCACGTAGCACTTTCTTGCCCAGCGGCGATTCGTAGAACTTGACCAGGTCCTTCAGCTCCTGCTCGGTAAAGGTCCGGGTGTACAGGTCGACCATCTTCGGCTTCAGCTTGTTCCAGCCGATGGCGTTGTCCAGCGCGGCATTGGCCTTGGCCTGGTAGCTTTCCAGCACCGGCTGCTTGGCGGCCGGGGCCTTGGTCTGGGCGAAACGCTGGGCGAACATCTGCTGCACTTGCATGTACACCGGGGTGCCCAGCTTGTCGGCGTTGGCCAGGGTCAGGAATTTCTCGGCAGCAGCGTTGTGGCTGGCGGTGGCAGCGAGTACCTGGCCGCTGGCGCAAACCAGGGCAACGGCGGCACAAAGGACACGGAGACGGGTCATTGCATTTCCTTCAAAGAGAGGGAGGCGGGCACCTCAGAGTAGAGCATTCTGCGCCGTGGTGGCGATGTGCTCAAGTGGCACGACGAGCGACGGAACCGCTCGGTCGAATCAGGGCCTAAACTGCGATTTCGAACTACACAGGAGTGAGTACAGAATGAGCCGTATCGAGACAGACAGCCTGGGCCCGGTCGAAGTTCCGGAGAACGCCTACTGGGGTGCGCAGACCCAGCGTTCGCTGATCAACTTCGCCATTGGCAAGGAACGCATGCCCCTCGCGGTGTTGCACGCCCTGGCACTGATCAAGAAGGCCGCGGCGCGCGTCAACGACCGCAATGGCGACCTGCCGGCCGATATCGCTCGGCTGATCGAACAGGCCGCCGATGAAGTGCTGGCTGGCCAGCACGACGATCAGTTCCCGCTCGTCGTCTGGCAGACGGGCAGTGGCACCCAGAGCAACATGAACGTCAACGAGGTGATTGCCGGACGCGCCAACGAACTGGCCGGCAAAGGCCGTGGCGGCAAGGCGCCGGTGCACCCCAATGACCACGTCAACCGCTCGCAGAGCTCCAACGACTGCTTCCCCACCGCCATGCACATTGCGGCAGCCCAGGCGGTGCAGGAAAAGCTGCTGCCGGCCGTCACCGAACTGTCTTCAGGGCTGGCCGAGCTGTCGATGCGTCACCACCAGCTGGTGAAAACCGGTCGCACACACATGATGGACGCCACGCCGATTACCTTCGGCCAGGAAGTGTCGGCCTTCGTCGCCCAGCTCGATTACGCCCAGCGCGCCATCCGCGCTACCCTGCCGGCGGTGTGCGAACTGGCCCAAGGCGGCACTGCCGTGGGTACCGGGCTGAACGCCCCGCAGGGGTTTGCCGAGGCCATCGCTGCCGAGCTGGCGGCGCTGTCCGGCCTGCCGTTCATCACCGCGCCGAACAAGTTCGCCGCCCTCGCCGGCCACGAACCGCTGACCAGCCTGGCGGGCGCCCTGAAAACCCTGGCCGTGGCCTTGATGAAAATTGCCAACGACCTGCGCCTGCTGGGTTCCGGCCCGCGCGCCGGCCTGGCCGAGGTGCGCCTGCCGGCCAACGAGCCCGGCAGCTCGATCATGCCGGGCAAGGTCAACCCCACCCAGTGCGAGGCGCTGTCGATGCTGGCCTGCCAGGTGCTGGGCAACGACGCGGCCATCGGCTTTGCCGCCAGCCAGGGGCATTTGCAGCTGAATGTGTTCAAGCCGGTGATCATCCATAACCTGCTGCAATCCATCGAGTTGCTGGCCGATGGTTGCCGCAACTTCCAGCAGCATTGCGTGGCGGGTATCGAGCCGGATGCCGAGCAGATGGCCGCGCACCTGGAGCGCGGGTTGATGCTGGTGACGGCGCTGAACCCG
This sequence comes from Pseudomonas sp. USTB-Z, assembly GCF_019691255.1. Classification (NCBI taxonomy): domain Bacteria; kingdom Pseudomonadati; phylum Pseudomonadota; class Gammaproteobacteria; order Pseudomonadales; family Pseudomonadaceae; genus Pseudomonas; species Pseudomonas sp. USTB-Z. The sequence goes on along the minus strand of NZ_JAECZP010000014.1, from coordinate 41,058 downwards.
CATATTGGCTATGACAAGGCGGCGGAAATTGCCAAGAAGGCTTACAGCGAGGGCACGACCTTGCGCGAGGCGGCCTTGGCGTTGAAGTACCTGACCAATGAGCAGTTCGACCAGTGGGTGCGGCCGGAGAACATGCTGGCGCCAGGCGGCAAGGGCTGACTGCTCTGTAGCCTGTACCGGCCCTTTCGCGGGTGAACCCGCGCCTACGACGAGCGGCGATCCATGGTAGGAGCGGGTTCACCCGCGAAAGGGCCGGTACAGGCAATCGACAGACCTAGTGTGGTGTTTTGCAAATACGGCCAATAACTCGCGAGCGATTTTTGCGCTCAAGCAAGGCGTCGCGACGAGTCGTAGCCCAGCTACGGCGAGGAGCGACAACGCCGCATGAGCGCAAAAAGCGCCGCGCGTTATGGTCGTTATTTGTGAAACACCACACTAGGCCAACCGCGCCCGGCGGGCCCGCCAACCCGCCACCAGCGACGGCCCAAGCGCCACCAGCGCCGAACCGAACACCACCGTGACCGCCCCCACATAGCCCAGGGCATTGATGTCCTCGGCATGCACATACTCAGGCCAAACCAACGCCGCCAGCGCCACCGCAACGAAGGTCACCAGCGGGGTCAGCGCCAGCGTGGCACTTACACGTGAGGCCTCCCAGTGCGCCAGTGCTTCGGCAAACGCGCCGTATGCCACCAGGGTATTCAGGCAACAGGCCAGCAGCAGCCAGCCTTGCACCGGGGTCAGTTGCAAGGCCTCCAGCGGGTGCACCCAAGGTGTCAGCAACGCAGCGCAGCTGAGGTAGATCACCATCATCACCTGCTGCGAGTGCCACACGGTCAGCAATTGCTTCTGGCTCAGGGCGTAGAACACCCAGATGCTGGTCGCCAGCAAAATGGTCAACACGCCGGTGGTGTAGGTACCCAGCGAAGTCAGCAGCTCTTCCAGGCGCTGGTTGAAGAACAGGCCAAACCCTGCCAGCAGCACCAACAGGCCCACGCCCTGCCCCACACTGAAGCGCTCGCGGAACACGAACACGCTGGCCACCAGCAACAGCACCGGGCCGATCTGTACCACCAGTTGTGCGGTGCCTGGGCTAAGCAGTTTGAGACCGATCAGGTAGAGCACGTAGTTGCCCATCAGGCCGAGCACGGCCACCAGCACCAGGCCCTTGCCCTTGGGCGCCAGTTTACGCATGGACGGCAAACGCCCCTGAGCCGCCAGCCAGGCGAACAGCAGGCTGCCGGAGACCAGCAGGCGGTACCAGGTGACAGTGATCGGGTCGACCACTTGCAATACCTGCTTGAGCTTGATCGGCAAGATGCCCCAGAGCAGCGCCGTCAGAAGTGCCAGGAACAGCCCATAGCCCCAGCGGCCAGAAGTGGTGTGCATAAAATCCTCGATCAAGCCCGTGGTGGGGGTTGTTGAATTCTACGGGGTTGGAGGACGGGGACGGTGGAGAGTGCCGAGAAAAGAATTCATCAGGTCATTCTTTTGGGGCATGGCTGGGGGGAGGTGTTGCCTGTTCTGGCCCTTTCGCGGGTAAACCCGCTCCTACAAGGGATCGCGTCCCCCTGTAGGAGCGGGTTTACCCGCGAAAGGGCCAGAACAGGCAACATCACCGTCGGCTATTTTTTGTGCTTGGCAAACGCCGCTTCCAGCGCCTGGTTGATGGTGCGCACCACCTTCACCCGCGCCCAGCGCTTGTCATTGGCCTCTACCAGCGTCCAAGGGGCAATCTCGCTGCTGGTGCGGTCGACCATGTCGCCCACCGCCTGGGAGTATTCGTCCCACTTGTCGCGGTTGCGCCAGTCATCCTCGGTGATCTTGTAGCGTTTGAACGGAATTTGCTCACGCTCTTCGAAGCGCTCCAGTTGGGTCTGCTGGTCGATCGCCAGCCAGAACTTGACCACCACCACGCCGGCATCCACCAACTGCTCTTCAAAGTCGTTGATCTCGCTGTAGGCACGCATCCAGTCAGCGGGGCTGCAGAAGCCTTCCACCCGCTCCACCAGCACCCGGCCATACCAGGAACGGTCGAAGATGGTGAACTTGCCCCGTGCCGGGATGTGCCGCCAGAACCGCCACAGGTACGGCTGGGCGCGCTCTTCTTCGGTCGGCGCGGCAATCGGCACTATACGGTACTGCCGCGGGTCCAGCGCTGCCGCCACGCGGCGGATGGCGCCCCCCTTGCCGGCGGCGTCATTACCTTCGAACACCGCCACCAGGGCGTGCCGGCGCATGCGCTTGTCACGCAGCAGGCCGGCCAGACGGGCCTGTTCGGTGATCAACTGTTCCTGATAGTCGGCCTTGTCCAGGCGCAAGGTCATGTCCAGGGCGCCAAGCAGGCTGCGGTCGTCGATGCTGTGGCCCAGCGGGGCCACGTTGCCCTGGTGCTTGCCCTTGGGATTATTGGCCAGCGCGGCTTGCAGGCTTTCCAGCAGAATGCGCCCCACCGCCAGGCTGCGGTAATTCGGGTCTACCCCTTCGATGATGTGCCATGGCGCATAGTCGCGGCTGGTGCGGCGCAGCACGCGCTCACCAAAGCGCACGAAGCGGTCGTAGGTTTGCGACTGCTGCCAATCCAGCGGGCTGATCTTCCAGCTGTGCAGCGGGTCGTCCTTGAGCGATTTCAGCCGTGCCTTCATCTGCTTCTTGGACAGGTGGAACCAGAACTTGATGATCAGCGCACCTTCATCGCACAGCATCTCCTCCAGGCGCTCGGCACCGGTAATGGCCTGATCGAGCACGGCATCCTTGAACACCCCGTGCACCCGTCCCTGCAGCATCTGGCTGTACCAGTTGCCAAAGAACACACCCATCCGCCCCTTGGGTGGCAAGGCCCGCCAATAGCGCCAGGCGGGTGGGCGGGCCAGCTCTTCGTCGGTCTGCTGGTCGAAGGTGAGCACATCGATCATGCGCGGGTCCATCCACTCGTTGAGCAGTTTTACCGTCTCACCCTTGCCGGCGCCTTCAATGCCGTTGATCAGCACGATCACCGGAAACCGCGCCTGCTGCTTGAGTTCGTACTGGGCTTCGAGCAGGGCCTCGCGTAAAGCGGGTACCTCGGCGTCGTAAGCCTCCTTGTCGATGCTGTGGCCGATTTCGGCAGATTCGAACATGCACTGGCTCCTTCAATGGATAAACAAGACTAGCGGATTTCATTTCGGCCTGTGCGGGCCTCTTCACCAATGAACGCGCTCCCACAGCTCAGCCGGATGGCATAAAATCCCGCCATCCGCTGCAACCGAGCCCACCATGCCCACCCTCCTCCAGCACGCCCAGATCGACTGGGACGACCAGGGCCGCCCCCATTCGCGGCACTATGACGACGTCTATTTCGCAGTCAACGAAGGCATCGAAGAAACCAAGCACGTGTTCCTCGGCCAGACCCGCCTGGCCGAACGTTTTGCCCACCTGGCGCCGCATGCCTGCACGGTGATCGGCGAAACCGGTTTTGGCACCGGCATGAATTTTTTCTGCGCCTGGCAGCTGTTCGACCAGCACGCACACAGCGACGCGCGCCTGCACTTCGTCAGCGTCGAGAAGTACCCCCTCGACCAGGCCGACATGGCCCGCGCAGTGCGCCTGTGGCCTGAACTGGCCGCCTATACCGAGCCACTGCTGGAGCAATACGTGGCGGTGCACCCGGGTTTTCAGCAGTTCACCTTCGCCGGTGGCAGGGTCACCCTGACCCTGTTGATAGGCGATGTGCTGGAACAGCTGCCGCAACTCGATGCGCAGATCGATGTGTGGTTCCTCGACGGCTTCGCCCCCGCCAAGAACCCCGACATGTGGACCCCGGAGCTGTTTGCGCAACTGGCGCGGCTATCGCATCCGGGCACGGTGCTGGGCACCTTCACCACCACCGGCTGGGTACGCCGCAGCCTGGTGGAAGCCGGCTTCGCCATGAAGAAGGTGCCAGGCATCGGCAAGAAGTGGGAGGTGATGAGCGGCGCCTACGTCGGCCCCCTGTCCGGCCCATGCGCGCCTTGGTACGCGCGCCCCGCGGTGACACAGGGGCCGCGCGAGGCGCTGGTGATCGGTGCCGGACTTGCCGGCAGCAGCAGCGCCGCCAGCCTGGCCCGGCGCGGCTGGCAGGTTACCGTGCTGGAGCGCCACGAAGCCCCCGCCCAGGAGGCTTCGGGCAACCCGCAAGGGGTGCTGTACCTCAAGCTGTCTGCCCATGGCACCGCGCTCTCGCAGATGATCCTGTCCGGGTTCGGCTACACCCGGCGTCAGCTGCAGCGCTTGCAGCGTGGCCGTGACTGGGATGCCTGCGGGGTGCTGCAACTGGCCTTCGACAGCAAGGAGGCCGAACGCCAGGGCAAGCTGGCTGCCGCCTTCGACCCCGGCTTGCTGCACTGCCTGGCGCGCGCCGAGGCCGAAGCCATCGCCGGCGTGGCGTTGCCTGGCGGCGGGTTGTTCTACCCCGAAGGTGGCTGGGTGCACCCGCCAGCGCTGTGCCAACAGCAGTTGCAGCACCCTGGTATTCGCGTGGTGACCCACCAGGACGTGCTCGAACTGCGCAAAGTGGATGAGCATTGGCAAGCCTGGGCTGGCGACCAGCTGTTAGCCCGCGCTCCAGTGGTGGTCCTGGCCGGTGCGGCGGATGTGCTGCGCTTCGAACCTTGCGCGCAGTTACCACTCAAGCGCATCCGTGGGCAGATCACCCGCTTGCCGGCCACCGCCAGCAGCCAGGCACTGCGCACCGTGGTGTGCGCGGAAGGCTATGTGGCACCGCCACGCGAGGGTGAACATACACTGGGCGCCAGTTTTGACTTCCATAGCGAAGACCTTGCACCGACGGTGGCCGAGCACCAGGGCAACCTGGCGCTGCTGGACGAAATTTCCGTCGATCTGGCGCAACGGCTGGCTGTGGCTGAACTGGACCCCGAGCAATTGCAGGGACGTGCTGCGTTCCGTTGCACCAGCCCGGATTACCTGCCGATCGTCGGGCCCATCGCCGACGCGCAGGCGTTTGCCGAAGCCTATGCAGTACTGGGCCGGGATGCGCGGCAAGTACCGGATGTGCCCTGCCCTTGGCTGGGCGGGTTGTATGTGAACAGCGGGCATGGCTCACGCGGGTTGATAACAGCGCCCTTGAGCGGCGAGCTGGTGGCGGCCTGGGTATGTGGCGAACCGCTGCCATTGCCGCGGGCAGTGGCGCAGGCGTGTCATCCGAACCGGTTTGGATTGCGCCGGTTGATCCGGGGGAAATGATTGCATCGGGTTGCCTGCCCGTCCACATATAACCAAACATTCTAAAACTCTCGAAAAGCACATAGGTCAGTTCCTTAAGGTGCCCTAATCCGGGGCATCACCTCCCCAACGGAAAAACCGGTAAGGACTTTATGTGCGGATTAGCAGGAGAGTTACGTTTCACCCCCATCGACCAAGCCCCTCGCCCAGCCGACCTGGCTGCGGTAGAGCGCATTACCCATCACCTGGCCCCGCGTGGCCCGGATGCCTGGGGCTTCCATAGCCAGGGGCCGATTGCCCTTGGCCACCGGCGGTTGAAGATCATGGACCTGTCCGACGGCTCGGCGCAGCCGATGGTCGACAATACGCTGGGCCTGTCGCTGGCCTTCAACGGTGCCATCTACAACTTCCCCGAACTGCGCGAGGAATTGCAGGCGCTGGGCTACAGCTTCTGGTCCGACGGCGACACTGAGGTGCTGCTCAAGGGCTACCACGCCTGGGGCGCGGCGCTGCTGCCCAAGCTCAACGGCATGTTTGCCCTGGCCATCTGGGAGCGCGACAACCAGCGCCTGTTCCTGGCCCGCGACCGCCTGGGCGTCAAACCCCTGTACCTGTCGCGCAACGGCGAGCGCCTGTGCTTTGCCTCGACCCTGCCGGCACTGCTCAAGGGCGGCGACATCGACCCGATGCTCGACCCCGTGGCCCTCAACCACTACCTGAACTTCCACGCCGTGGTACCGGCACCGCGCACCCTGCTGGCCAACGTGCAGAAGCTGGAGCCCGGCACCTGGATGCGCATCGACCGCCATGGCGAAGTGGAACGCCAGACCTGGTGGCAGCTGAAGTACGGCCCCCACCCCGACGAGCGTGAACTTGATCTGGAAGGCTGGACCACCCGCGTACTCGACGCCACCCGCGACGCCGTAGCCATCCGCCAGCGGGCAGCCGTCGATGTGGGTGTGTTGCTGTCCGGCGGTGTCGATTCCAGCCTGCTGGTCGGCTTGCTGCGCGAAGTGGGCGTTGACGACCTGTCGACCTTCTCCATCGGCTTTGAAGATGCCGGCGGCGAGCGTGGCGACGAGTTCCAGTATTCGGACCTGATCGCCAAACACTACGGCACCCGTCACCACCAGTTGCGCATTGCCGAACACGAAATCATCGACCAACTGCCGGCCGCCTTCCGCGCCATGAGCGAGCCGATGGTCAGCCACGACTGCATCGCCTTCTACCTGCTGTCGCGGGAAGTGGCCAAACACTGCAAAGGCGTACAGAGCGGCCAGGGTGCCGATGAGCTGTTCGCCGGTTACCACTGGTACCCGCAGGTGGACGGCGCCGACGATGCCTATGCGGCCTACCGTGAGGCGTTCTTCGACCGCAGCCACGCCGAATACCGCGACACCGTGCAGGCCCCCTGGCTGCTGGAAACCGACGCTGCCGGCGACTTCGTGCGCGAACACTTCGCGCGCCCCGGCGCACCGGCTGCCGTGGACAAGGCCCTGCGCCTGGACAGTACCGTGATGCTGGTCGACGACCCGGTCAAGCGGGTGGACAACATGACCATGGCCTGGGGCCTGGAGGCGCGTACGCCGTTCCTTGATTACCGCCTGGTGGAACTGTCGGCACGCATTCCCGCACGCTTCAAGCTGCCCGACGGCGGCAAGCAGGTGCTAAAGCAGGCAGCGCGACGGGTGATCCCGCATGAGGTGATTGACCGCAAGAAGGGTTACTTCCCGGTACCGGGCCTGAAGCATCTGGAAGGTGCCACCTTGGGCTGGGTACGCGAACTGTTGACCGACCCCAGCCAGGACCGAGGGTTGTTCAACCCGGCCATGCTCGACCGCCTGCTGAGCAACCCACACGGCCAGCTGACGCCATTGCGCGGTTCCAAGCTGTGGCAACTGGCGGCGCTGAACCTGTGGCTGAGCGAACAAGGAATCTGACCGATGAAAGCCCATGAAATCGCTTATGGTCAGCGCCTGCTGCGCGGCCAAGCGCCGTCCTACGAGCGCCTGCAAGCGCGCCTGGCCGGCGACGGCAGCCAGCCCCACGACCAGCCGCGTGCCGTGCACTGCGGCTGGGGCCGGCTGTTGATAGGCCACACCTACCCCGACCCGGCTTCCCTGGCCGAGGATCTGCTCGACGAGCACCCGGGCGAACGCGACATCGCCCTGTACGTGGCCGCACCGCAGCAGGTGCTGGCCCAGGCCCCCCAGCAGCTGTTCCTCGACCCGTCCGACACCCTGCGCCTGTGGTTCACCGACTACCGCCCGGCGCAGCGGGTATTTCGCGGCTTCCGCGTGCGCCGGGCACAGAACCCCGCCGACTGGCAGGCGATCAACACGCTGTACCAGGCGCGCGGGATGCTCCCCGTCGACGCCGCGCTGCTTACCCCCCGGCACTTGGGTGGCCCGGTGTACTGGCTGGCAGAGGACGAAGACAGCGGCGCGGTTATCGGCAGCGTCATGGGCCTGAACCACACCAAGGCGTTCGATGACCCCGAGCATGGCAGCAGCCTGTGGTGCCTGGCGGTGGACCCACACTGCACCCGCCCCGGCGTGGGTGAAGTGCTGGTGCGCCACCTGATCGAACACTTCATGAGCCGTGGCCTGGCCTACCTGGACCTGTCGGTGCTGCACGACAACCGCCAGGCCAAGCGCCTGTACCAGAAACTGGGTTTTCGCAACCTGCCCACCTTCGCAGTCAAGCGCAAGAACGGTATCAACGAGCAACTGTTCCTCGGGCCTGGCCCGCAAGCCGACCTCAACCCCTACGCTCGCATCATCGTCGACGAGGCGCTACGCCGGGGCATCGAAGTACAGGTCGATGACGCCGCTGGCGGCCTGTTCACCCTGAGCCTGGGCGGGCGGCGCATTCGCTGCCGGGAATCGCTCAGCGACCTGACCAGTGCCGTGACCATGACCCTGTGCCAGGACAAACGCCTGACCCAGCACGCCCTGCACAACGCTGGGCTGCAGGTGCCCGCACAACAGCTGGCGGGCAATGCCGATGACAACCTGGCGTTTCTGGAAGAGCATGGCGCGGTGGTGGTCAAGCCGGTCGATGGCGAGCAAGGCCAGGGCGTGGCGGTGAACCTGACCTGCATCGACGACATCACCCGTGCCGTGGCGCATGCCCGCCAGTTCGACAGCCGCGTGCTGCTGGAAAGCTTCCATGCCGGGTTCGACCTGCGCATCGTGGTGATCGGTTACGAGGTGGTGGCCGCGGCCATCCGCCACCCAGCGCAGGTGCTGGGCGACGGTAAGCACAGTGTGCGCCAGTTGATCGAAGCCCAGAGCCGTCGCCGCCAGGCCGCCACCGGTGGCGAAAGCCGCATTCCGCTGGACGACGAAACCGAGCGCACCTTGCGCGCAGCGGGCGTTGGCTATGACGACGTGTTGCCGACCGGCCAGCGCCTGGCCGTGCGGCGCACGGCCAACCTGCACACCGGCGGCACCCTGGAAGATGTCACCGAACGCCTGCACCCGGTGCTGGCCGATGCTGCCGTGCGGGCGGCACGGGCACTGGAAATTCCGGTGGTTGGGCTGGACTTCATGGTGCGCGATGCCGGGCAGCCGGAGTACGTGATCATCGAGGCCAACGAACGTGCTGGCCTGGCCAACCATGAACCGCAGCCCACGGCCGAGCGCTTTATCGACCTGCTGTTTCCCCATAGCCGGCCGTTGGCCTGACAACTGCTCGGCTTTTTGTGGGAGCGGCCTTGTGTCGCGAATGGGGTGCGAAGCGCCCCTAGGATCTCAGCTTCGCTGCCGATATTGCCGGGGCCGCTTTGCGGCCCTTTCGCGACACAAGGCCGCTCCCACAAGGACTGCGAAATTTTACCCCGACCGGAGGCCTGGACATGTCCGAACGACTCCCCGAACCCGATCTCGACTACCTCAAACGCGTGCTGCTGGAAATGCTCGCCATCCCCAGCCCCACCGGCTTCACCGACACCATCGTGCGCTACGTGGCCGAGCGCCTTGACGAACTGGGCATCCCCTTCGAGCTGACCCGCCGCGGCACCATCCGCGCCACGCTGAAGGGCCGGCAGACCTCGCCCGACCGCGCCGTCTCTGCCCACCTGGATACCATCGGCGCCAGCGTGCGCCAATTGCAGGACAATGGCCGCCTGGCCTTGGCGCCCGTCGGCTGCTGGTCCAGCCGTTTTGCCGAAGGCAGCCGGGTTAGCGTGTTCACCGATACCGGGGTATTCCGTGGCAGCGTGCTGCCGCTGATGGCCAGCGGGCATGCCTTCAACACGGCCATCGACCAAATGCCGATCAGCTGGGACCACGTGGAAGTGCGCCTGGATGCCTACTGCGCCACGCGCGCCGACTGTGAGGCACTGGGCGTGAGCATTGGTGATTTCGTGGCCTTCGACCCATTGCCCGAGTTCACCGAAAGCGGCCACATCAGCGCCCGCCACCTGGACGACAAGGCCGGTGTAGCGGCATTGCTGGCGGCACTGAAGGCTGTGGTGGAAAGCGGTCTCCAGCCGCTGATCGACTGCCACCCGCTGTTCACCATCACCGAGGAAACCGGCTCGGGCGCAGCCGGCGCCCTGCCTTGGGATGTCAGCGAGTTCGTCGGCATCGACATTGCCCCGGTGGCACCCGGCCAGGCGTCAAGCGAGCATGCGGTGAGTGTGGCCATGCAGGACTCGTCGGGGCCTTACGACTACCACCTGTCCCGACACCTGCTAAAACTGGCCGGCGACCATGACTTGCCGGTGCGGCGCGACCTGTTCCGCTACTACTTCAGCGATGCCCATTCGGCGGTGACTGCCGGGCACGATATTCGTACCGCGCTGGTGGCGTTCGGTTGCGATGCCACCCATGGTTACGAGCGCACCCATATCGACAGCCTGGCAGCGCTGAGCCGGTTGTTGTCAGCCTACCTGCTGAGCCCGCCCGTGTTTGCCAGCGACTCGCAGCCGGCCAATACGTCACTCGAGCGCTTCAGCCACCAGCTGGAGCATGATGCGCAGATGGAGAGCGACACGCGGGTACCGGCCGTGGACAGCCTGGTCGGAAACAAAGGCTAAACGCCCTTGGGGCTGCAAAGCGGCCCCAACACCTCGAATGTTTCGCGTAGCATGCCCATACCTATTTCAGACACCGCCCGACCATGCTGATCCCCTACGACCAATTGCAAGCCGAAACCCTGACCCGCCTGATCGAGGACTTCGTCACCCGCGACGGCACTGACAACGGCGACGACACCCCGCTGGAAACCCGCGTGCTGCGGGTACGCCAGGCATTGGCCAAAGGCCAGGCTTTCATCCTGTTCGACCTGGAAAGCCAGCAATGCCAGTTGCTGGCCAAGCATGATGTGCCCCGCGAGCTGCTCGAATAGCAGGTCAGGCCTCTTCAGGCCTTGCTCTGCTTGGACGCCTTGATGCGCTTGTAAACTTCGGCTCGATGCACCGGCACCTCACGCGGAGCAGCCACACCAAAGCGCACCACGCCGTCCCGGGTCTCTACCACCATGATCCGGATGTCATCGCCAATCACGATGACCTCCCCTACTTCGCGCCCTATTACCAGCATGTTCCGATCCTCCTGCGAAAGGGAAAACCGGAGCCTGCCTCGTAGGTATTCAGCTACTCAATAGCGCCACTACAATTCAGAAGCTTCTTACACTTTTGAGTAACTTCTCCTACAGACCAATCATCGCGACGGGGCTTTTGCCCGCATTTTCACCGCCATTTCGGCCATCTCGTCATACAGCCGCTCAGGGGCCTGGCGTTTCAGTTGCCAGGCCTGGCGCCCTGCTTCATGCGGCAGGATGAGAAACTCGCCTGCAGCGACCTGCTGATGGATATAGTCGGCAATGTCTGCCGCACTGATCGGCGAACCTTCGAGCAGCTTGCCCACCTGCGCCTTCATCGCCGGGTTCGGGCCGCGGAACGAGTCCAGCAGGTTGGTCTGGAAGAACGACGGGCACACCACGTGCACTGCCACCTCTACCTGACGCAACTCCACCAGCAGGCTTTCAGACAAGGCCAGCACACCGGCCTTGGCCACGTTGTAGTTGCTCATGCCCGGGCCCTGCATCAGTGCGGCCATCGAGGCGACGTTGATAATGCGCCCCTTGCTGCGCTCCAGCAGCGGCAGGAAGGCCTTGCAGCCCTTGACCACGCCCATCAGGTTGACCGCGATCTGCCAGTCCCAGTCTTCCAGTGACAGTTCGGCAAAGAAGCCGCCCGAAGCGACGCCTGCGTTGTTGACGATCACATCGACGCCACCGAACTTCTCTTCGCAGGCCTGGGCAAGGGCCGTCAGCTGGCTGTAGTCGCGCACGTCGCAGCGCTGGACGAAGCCGTCGCCACCGGCCTGGCGAGCCTGCTCCAGCGTTTCGCGCAGGCCGGTTTCGTTGACATCGGCCAATGCCAGGCGCCAGCCCTCACGCGCCCAGCGCAGGGCGATCTCGCGACCGAGGCCGGACCCGGCGCCGGTGATCATGATGCGTTTTTGCATGGTCGCAGGCCTTGTTTTGACAGGGAGTCCGGTGAGTCTAATCAAGGCGTCGCCATCCGGGAGGATTCATCAGGGCAGTGAATGGGCGGGCATGATTGGTAGACGGCTGCACGGGGATGGAATCTTTACCAACCCGCACCGGTCCGAATTATCGAGAGGCCAGCAATCTCAGGCTCTTGCCCCCTAATCACGCAAGGACTTTGACATGACCACGATCCTTATCATCATCCTGATTCTGCTGCTGATCGGTGGCTTACCGGTCTTCCCCCACTCGCGCAGCTGGGGCTATGGCCCTTCCGGCATAATCGGCGTGGTGTTGGTGATTCTGTTGGTATTACTGTTGCTTGGGATGATATGACGCGCTGCGGATAGCCACTTCAAACAGTCACGTGAGGTGAATGGCAAGCGGGTCACACCACCCGGTTGCCATTCTACAGGTTCGCATCAAACACCATTGTCACGACGGCCTGATACTCGATACCAGGCAACATGTCCTGTTTCTGGGTGTGGCCGCGAGGGTATACATGGAAATGCAACTGCCCTTCGCTGCCGGTCACACCCTCTGGCGGGACTTCCAGGCTCATGGCGTTCTCAGCTCCGCCAAAGGACATGGCCTGCCGATAGAGCGAACGGCCATTGTAGGAAACCCCTGGCAAGGTCATGGCCAGGTACAGCGGTATGCCATGGCCCTTGGCCGACCGTAGATTGCACGTGCTATCCAGCCCGGTGCTGCACAGCGCCCAGACGTTGAATGGCCCACTGGCAGTCAGGCTGAAGCCCACGTCTTTTTCCAGTTTCTCTGCCACACCCCGCCCTCGGCTCCCATGCCCGTGCGCCTGCTGCGGCACCAGGACCACCTGCTCGGAACCCGGCTCAAAACGCACCTCAAGGTCATGCACCACCTCCAGTTCGACGTTGATCGCCACTGAATCGGCCGTGAGCCCAGCGACTGTTCGGCTCGAGCCCAGGCCTATATCCCTGTCGGGGCCTATCGAATAGACCACGCGCCCTCGGTACACGCCCGACTTCAAGCTCGCTGGCAAAGGCGTCTTCAGCTTGTAGCCCAGCGTAAGGTGACTCACATGGTAAGTGCTCGCATTCGCCGCGTTGAGGTTGGCCCAGCACCCGTTGCTGGCTGGCGACCACAGAAACAGGCGATGGGCCGCGCTCGCCAACGCAACCTGGCAACCACTCGAGTCCAGGCCCGTGCGCGCCGCAAGCGTCGGTGCCCCATCGTCCGAAGCTACCGCGCCGCCCAGGTGGGTAATGGCAAAGTCCATGCTGACTTGCTCGCCGGTCTTGTCACGGACCATCAGTAGCGCAGTTGGCTGGACAGGGGCCGAGAGGTAGAAGCCATCGGTGCCTTCGCCATCGACTGTTTTCGAGTATTCGACCCCCACATCCAGCAGATCCTGCAACGGATCGCCACAAAGCTGCGGCAACTGAGTACAGACAGGTGACGACCGGGGTGTCAGGTTTTCAAATTGCCGGGTCTCGCCGCGGTAACGCAGCTTGAGCGTAATGTCGGCCGCTTGCGCCCACGACGAACCCAACACGCCCGACAGCAGTACCAGCATTGCACACTTGCGAAACATGCCTCTACCTCTCACTCTGCCTTGAAGTTCATGGCTTTGCGCGCATCGCCTTCCACCAGTTCGAAGCGATATTCAAGCCCGGGCTTCTCGACGAATTCGCGCGTACGCCCGGGGCGAAGATGGTACTTGGCCGGAGGATCACACTCGTCCTGGACCAACACACAGGCCTCGACGTTGTCGAGCAGCACCGTTGCATTGCCCTCGTTGCGCACGGTCCATTTCCCACCGACGCGCTCGATCGAGGTCTGGTACCGCGTGGCAGCAGGCTTGGTAATCAAAATGGTGCCGTAGCCGGCCAGAAACTGCACACCGGCACTGAGTTCTTTGCGGTAAGCGTCAAGCTCCGTTTTATCCAGTGCGAAGCTGTCATCCTGTTCCGGCACCACCGGGACGAAGCGCAGCCGGTAGTAACGCTCCTGGTTCCGTTCACCGCGATACAGCAACCGCACGGCCTGCATGCCGCGTGCCGGGATGATCATCCGCGCCGGGCTGGCAACAACGCTGCGCTGGTCGAAGGGCAGCTCATCGATGTCCACCTCACGGGGTTCTGCCTGGCCGTCGTAGACCAACTCCACCACGCTGACTTTGACGAAGGCGGTACTGTCCCCCCGGTTGTAGACGCGTTTGGCATAGGTGCCCTTGCCAGGCTCGAGGTAGTCGTAGAGCGTGCCAACATCCAACTGTGGCCCGGCCTGGGCAAACCACGGCAACATCAGCGCAACGAACAACAAGGGTGACAAGTGAAATGTGAACCTGTGCATCTTCAACCTCTGTTTACTCAACATCCAATCCATCGACCCGGGAATCGGGCCCTCTACAGCGTCATGCCGAAAGCCGGCTCAGCCCACACTGGGCACACACCGCTGATCACCCACGATCAGCAGGTCATCCTCGCGATCAAAGTTGTCCGGCGTTAATGTCAGAAGGCAGTTGCCTGCCGTGCCATGGCGAATTTCCAGGGTGGGCCGTGACTCACTCATTTCCACGTTGAAATAGCCATCCGCCTCGACAACCGTGCGCCCGGCGTCATTGACCACATGCGCGCCGTGCAGTGGCTGGCCTTGCCCGTCGAGCAGCCGGCCAAACACAGTCACCGTTCGCATGACTTTCACTGCGTGGTACCCCACCCCACCGCGGTTGAGGTGATAGTCCACAGCGAGGGGTTGGATCTGTGCTGGCGGCACGTCCTTCGTGTCGAAGTCGAAACGCACATGGCCAGATTTGAACGCCGTCACCGGCACGATATTGCGCCCGGGGTGCAGCACTGCACTCATGCCCTGGCCATCGTTGGCGCGCAGCTTCACACCGTGCAGATCGCTTTCGACATCGATGATCAAGCCGGCTTCGAGCGGCAGGTTGCTGCCCCCCATGGCCAGCTTCCCGGCGCCCAGCGCCAGGGTGCTTTCCAGGTTGAGGCCACCGCTGAGGTTATTGTTGAAAGAGGAACTCTGGGCATAGGCATCGCCCTGCAGCGCCTGGCTATGGAACCGCCCATTGGCCGCCAGGCTGGTGCCATAGCCGTCGAGCGTCGCGCTGCCCCCCAGGCTGTGCACGGGGCCCAGGTCGACGTTCTGCCGATACCACAGCGAAGCGTAGGGGTCATTACCCCCCTCACGCGAGGCGCGGCTACCCACATCGACGCCAAGCTGCCTGCCATCGCGCTCAAGCTTCATGCTGACAGCAACGTTGACGCCGCGGCTGCGGACACCGGCGCTGCTGCGCGTTCCAGGCCTGTCGAAAAGTGACAGGCGAACACTGCTCTGATGCCCCCGCAGTTTCCCGTAGAACGCCCAGCTCAGGTCGGCACCCAGGCCGCTTGCCGAGCCCGCACTGTGTTCCAGGCGCAGCGTCGCTGAACTGCGCGAGGTTACCCGCTGGTTGATCGAAAAGGCGGTGCGGCTGCGCACTTGACGCTGTGACGTATCGTCACGACCGTTACTGCCAGGCTCCAGCCAGGTCTGGTTGTGGCTCAGCAACAACGAGCCCCAAGGGTGGGTATAGGTCAACTGCAGATCGCCGCCGTTGCCCAGGCCCTGGGTCTGATTGAGGCTGGCGTAAAGCTTGAACCGTTCATGCACGTCCCAGTCCAGCGAGGTACCCAACTGCAGGTCAGCATCGACCTGTTGCACTGACAACCCCAGCACCGCAGAAGGATGCACCAGGTAGTTGGAAAGGGCACCGAACACCGGGCTCTGTTCACGATTGCCATCCGAGTTGCTCAGCAGCTCGACCTGCTGGCCCAGGTACAGGTTGTAGCGCCAGCGGTTATCCATGTTCTGCCACCGGCTGGGCTTGTAGATGGACACTTCGCTGCGCGAGGTCTCCAGGCCGTCTTCGAGCAAACGCAGTTCCACATCGTAGATGCCGCCGGGCAATACCCGCGTGTCGATCGCCTGCAAACCCGGCTGTACCGGCTGACTGTTGATCAGCGAGCCATTGCGGTAGATCTCCACGATACCGGGGCGGTTCGGCGTGACATAGACGGGGACAGCGCTGGCCTGGCCATTGTCGACCAGCAGGCTGTCACTGCTGCCCAGCATCAAGCCAAGCGTGCTATCAGGGCGGCGCCCGAGTAGCGCAGGCTGGCGCACCAGGCCTTGTGAGTCAGTGGAGAAGTAACCCAGCCGAAAGAAATGCGCTTCATGCAGGCTCTGCGCGTAAAGCTGGTTCATGCGGTAACGCATATCGCCTTGCTCAGCTGGGGTGCGTTCCACGCGTGCATCGGCAAGCGTCGTCCAGTTATGCAGGTTGCCCTGACCGAGCAGGCCGATTCTGCCCGTGGTCTGATTGCCATCATTGACCAGGTTGAGCTGGTTACGCAGCAGCAACCCCGCGTCGCTCTGCTCCGGAAGGTGGTGGAAGAGCGCGTCCTGCTCCCGCTTCTCGGCATTGGATGTAAGCAGTGACAACTGGGAATTGGCCAGGCTGTAATGGATAGCCTGCAACCCGTCCGGGCAGTTTTGCAGGCAGTCGCCCAGCATGCGCCCGCCCTCCAGGCGCTGTTGCCATAACTGCCTGAGTGTGGCCGGCTCTGCGCTCTGCTCAGTGTCGGTAAACGCCAGCAACTGCACACGGTTATCACGGCTCAGCACCACCATGGCATCGCCGAGGTAGCGCTGATCCAGTTCCACTCGCACGGCAAGTGGCACATCGAAAAAGTGCGCCTCGAAGTCTTCAGGCAAACGCCCGAATGTATTCAGGTCAATGGCACTGGACGCGCGCTCGGCCAACACTTCGAGGGGCAAAAGGCAGGCAGCACCCAGCAGCCAGACAGCGAGTGCACGGCCGGGTGCAGCAAACTGGAACATGATTCAATCCACTTCAACACCTGCCCCTACACTGGTAAATATCCAGTAAGCTGAGGCAGGCGGCACTGCTTCAATCAAAGGCTGGTGGAGGAAGTCTCAAACAACACGCTCACTGTCCCGGCATACTCACCCTTTACATAACCTTTCTCAGGCTTTATGGCGTTAAACGTAATGGGAAGATCGTTGCCGACTTTAGCATCTTCCGCGCTCATGACCTCCGTGGGCGTCAACGCCAACTTTTTACCCCCAACAGAGATGACAAGATCAATCCTCTGGTCGGTTTGTGGGTCTTGCAGCGCCGCTGTGTTCAGCAGGTGGGCCTGAATAGCGCCGACATCACTCTGTGCCGTGAACTTTTCATTGACCGCCTTGAAGTCTTCGCGCTCCGGTTCATATTCAAGGGTCACGCCTTTCTCCAGCCAGTCCCCTACGGGGGCCACTGAAAAATCATTCCCGGGAATGATCGCCGTCACTGAAATATTCTGGCTGATCGGCTCAGGGGCGGACGCGACAGCGGCACCGGCAAACAATGCAAGGAACGGGACAGCCAATACATAGGGTTTCACATCAAACTTCCTTTAACGGTTGCACATAAAATAGCGGGCACCCGGGGGCACCCGAATGAAATTGCGGTTCAGGGCGCCCCTGTTTCAAACATCAAGGTGGCTTGCGTGACGTAGGTGCCGGGCATGCGAGTCGACGACGCTTCCGCCATCGGATAGAACCTGAATTGAATGTTTTTTCCCTGAGCGGCTTCAGCAGCACTGACGATTTCAACCGGTGCTGTGCCCATTTTTTTGCGATTCAACATGATGTGGTATCGACGGGGCGCTTCTGCACCGCCTACCCGGGTGAACCGATAATCCGAACGGTCTGTTTTCGCGTAAATTGGGCCGTAGGTACTTTTTACAAACACCTCTTTTTCAATTTGCTTGAAGACGCCCCGGTCCGGGTCATATTCAGCCTGAAGTACGCCCTCCCACCAACTGTCAACCGAGCTCACCTGAAACTCTGGTACCGACACGACAGCCTGGACACTGATATCCTGCGGTATTTCCTTCGCCCCGGCAGCGCCCGCCACGCCAAGGAGAGCGAAGGTGATCAAACAGCGTAACTTCATTGAACATTCCCCAAATGTGCCGGCATCTATAGAGCCCTTACGACATGAGGAAACTTTATGGGCAGAGCCTCACTCTGTATGTAGGTTGTTTCTGACGGCATAAAATAAAAACGCCCCGACAGGCGGGGCGTTTTTCAGTGCAGGGGATTGACGTTAGTGCGAGACCGCCCCGCTGGCACCCAGGCCAGTCTGCGAACGCACGAACTGCGGGAAGAACAGCGCGCGCTCATCCTCAGCCGCCTTGGACTTGTCGGTGACCGAGAAGAACCAGATGCTGACGAAGGCAATGGCCATCGAGAACAGCGCCGGGTACTCGTACGGGTAGATGGCCTTCTCGTGGCCGAGAATCTGTACCCAGATGGTCGGGCCAAGGATCATCAGCGTCACCGCACTCACCAGGCCCAGCCAGCCGCCGATCATGGCGCCGCGGGTGGTCAGCTTCTTCCAGTACATCGAAAGCAGCAGTACCGGGAAGTTGCAGCTGGCCGCAATGGAGAACGCCAGGCCGACCATGAAGGCGATGTTCTGCTTCTCGAACAGAATCCCCAGGCCGATCGCCAGCACACCCAGGGCAACAGTGGTGATCTTCGATACGCGGATCTCGTCCTTGTCGTTGGCTTTGCCCTTGCGCCAGACGCTGGCGTACAGGTCGTGGGACACCGCCGAGGCACCGGCCAGGGTCAGGCCAGCCACCACCGCCAGGATGGTGGCAAAGGCCACCGCCGAGATGAAGCCGAGGAACACACTGCCACCCACCGCATTGGCCAGGTGCACCGCAGCCATGTTGTTGCCACCCAGCAGAGCGCCTGCGGCGTCCTTGAATTCCGGGTTGGTGCTAACCAGCAGGATTGCGCCAAAGCCAATGATGAAGGTGAGGATGTAGAAGTAGCCGATGAAGCCGGTGGCATACAGCACGCTCTTGCGCGCTTCCTTGGCGTCACTGACGGTGAAGAAGCGCATCAGGATGTGCGGCAGGCCGGCAGTACCGAACATCAGTGCCAGGCCCAGGGAGAATGCCGAGATCGGGTCCTTGACCAGGCCGCCAGGGCTCATGATCGCCTCGCCCTTGGCGTGTACCTTGATGGCTTCGGAGAACAGCGTGTTGAAGTCAAAGCCCACGTGCTTCATGACCATCAGCGCCATGAAACTGGCACCGGACAGCAGCAGTACAGCCTTGATGATCTGTACCCAGGTGGTGGCCAGCATGCCGCCGAACAGCACGTACAGGCACATCAGGATACCCACCAGGATCACCGCCACATGGTAGTCCAGACCGAACAGCAGCTCGATCAGCTTGCCGGCGCCGACCATCTGCGCGATCAGGTAGAACGCCACCACCACCAGCGAACCGGAGGCCGACAGGGTGCGAATTTCCTTTTGCCCGAGGCGGTACGAGGCCACGTCGGCAAAAGTGTACTTGCCCAGGTTGCGCAGGCGTTCGGCGATCAGGAAAAGAATGATCGGCCAGCCAACCAGGAAGCCGATCGAGTAGATCAGGCCGTCATAACCCGAGGTGAACACCAGCGCGGAAATACCCAGGAACGAGGCGGCCGACATGTAGTCGCCAGCAATCGCCAGGCCGTTCTGGAAGCCGGTGATCTTGCCGCCGGCAGCGTAGTAGTCCGATGCCGACTTGTTGCGTTTGGAGGCCCAGTAGGTGATGCCGAGGGTGAAGGCGACGAAGGCCACGAACATGGCGATGGCGGAAACGTTCAGCGGTTGTTTCTGCACCTCGCCGGTCAGGGCATCGGCGGCCCACACGGCGGGTGCGAAGGCTCCGCAGGCCAATACGGCCAGGGCTTTGGTTTGGCGAATCATTGTTGCGCCTCCTTCAGGATTTCCTTGTTCAGCTCATCGAATTCGCCGTTGGCGCGGCGCACGTAGATGGCGGTCAGGACGAATGCCGAAACGATCAGGCCGACGCCCAGGGGAATGCCCCAGGTAATCGATGACTCAGGGCTGAGCTTGGCGCCCAGCAAATGAGGACCGTAGGCGATCAGGAGGATGAAGGCGCAGTACAGGCCGAGCATGATCGCCGAGAGAATCCAGGCGAACCGTTCGCGTTTGGTGACCAGCTCCTTGAAACGGGGGCTGTTTTGTATCGAGAGGTAAATGCTGTCGTTCATTGTTTTTGTCCTAGCAGCACAGATACGGGATGGAACCCACACCCTTACTTTATGCTGCCGATGGACGCCAACCAGACGACCTTAGTCTTAGATGCAACGGTGTTTTACCGATTGCGTAACAAAGTGATGAGCCGTTCGCGGGTAAACCCGCTCCTGTAGGAGCGGGTTTACCCGCGAAGAAACCACATTGGCCCTGCAAAGTGATTACTTGCCAGTCCACTCCTTCACACGATCAGGGTGCTTGGCGACCCAGTCCTTGGCGGCCGCTTCAGGCTTGGCCCCTTCCTGAATCGCCAGCATCACCTCGCCAATCTCGTCCTTGGACTGCCAGTTGAACTTCTTCAGGAACTCCGCCACTTCCGGTGCCTTGGTGGCCAGTTCCTTGCTGCCGATGCTGTTCACGGTTTCTGCCGCGCCATATACGCCTTTCGGGTCTTCGAGGAACTTCAGCTTCCACTTGGCGAACATCCAGTGCGGAACCCAACCGGTCACCGCAATCGACTGCTGCTTGGCATAGGCACGGCCCAGTTCCGCAGTCATCGCCGCACCCGAGCTGGCCTGCAACTTGTAACTGGTCAGGCCATAGTCCTTGATCGCCTGGTCGGTCTTGAGCATCACACCGGAGCCTGCGTCGATGCCGACAATCCTGTCCTTGAAGCTGTTATCGGTCTTGAGGTCGGCAATGCTCACTGCCTTGACGTACTCGGGGACGATCAGGCCGATCTTGGCATCCTTGAAGTTCGGGCCGTAGTCGACCACGTTGTCCTTGTTCTTGGCCCAGTACTCACCATGGGTCACCGGCAACCAGGCCGACAACATGGCATCGAGCTTGCCAGTTGCCACACCCTGCCACATGATCCCCGTGGCCACGGCCTGCAACTTCACGTCATAGCCGAGTTTTTGCTTGATTACTTCGGCGGCCACGTTGGTGGTCGCCACGCTGTCGGCCCAACCATCCACGTAACCAATGCTTACTTCTTTGGCCATAGCCTGTGCAGCGCTCATGGCCATTACCAGGGCGGTGCCCACACCCAGGAAACGTCGCATTTTCTTCAAAGTTGCCATCAAAGCATCCCCTCGTCAGGTCTTGGAGATTGCATCATCTTCCTGCAACACAAGTCGACCTGATCCAGCTGCGACCTGCACCCGCCCCATATGCGACAGCACTATGCCATTAGCGCCATCGGCCTACCTCGGCCTGCGCGATCCTTGCATGCCAAAGGTTTGGCGCCGGGCTACTATCTAACCTTTTGTGCCAGACGATGGACCGCCACATGCCCAGTTGTAGCCGCTTGTCATTGCCGTTGTACCTGCTTGCCTGCCTGCTGGCCCTGCTCGGGCTGGGGGGGCTCTGGTACGGGCTGGGCAAGCCTGTGCACCTGCCCGATGCGGCCAGCCCTGCGCACAAGCTGCAATGCGCTTCATACACGCCGTTTGACAAAGACCAGTCGCCTTACGACCAGCCGTTTCGCCTGCGCCCAGCGCGGATGGACGCCGACCTGGCGTTACTGGCCGAGCGATTCCAGTGCATCCGCACCTATTCCATGAGCGGTCTTGAGGCAATCCCGGCGCTGGCACGCAAGCATGGGCTGAAGGTGATGCTGGGCGCCTGGGTGAACGCCCACCCGGCCGACACCGAGAAGGAAATCAACCTGCTGATCGCTGCTGCCAACGCCAACCCGGACGTGGTCAGCGCGGTGATCGTCGGCAATGAGACACTGTTGCGCAAGGAGGTGACCGGTGCCCACCTGGCCAAATTGATCGCGCGGGTGAAGCGCCAGGTCAAGGTGCCCGTAACCTACGCCGATGTCTGGGAGTTCTGGCTGCAGCACCCGCAGGTGGCCCCGGCCGTGGATTTCCTGACCATCCATCTGCTGCCCTACTGGGAGGACGACCCGCGTGGCATCGACGATGCCTTGGCCCACGTTGCCGATGTGCGCCGGGTGTTCGGCACACGCTTCGCGCCCAAGGACATACTGATTGGCGAAACCGGCTGGCCCAGCGAAGGCCGCCAACGCGAAACGGCGGTGCCCAGCCGGGTCAATGAGGCGCGCTTCATCCGTGGCTTCGTGGCCATGGCCGAGCGCAATGGCTGGCACTACAACCTGATCGAAGCCTTCGATCAGCCCTGGAAACGCGCCAATGAGGGCGCAGTGGGTGGTTACTGGGGGCTATACGACGCGGACCGGCAGGACAAGGGCGTGCTCGAAGGGCCCGTGAGCAACCTGCATGACTGGCCGCAGTGGTTGCTGGCCAGCACCGTGCTGATGGTGATCATGCTGGTGCTGGCCGGGCGCCCCGCTACCCCGATGGCCGCCTTGCTGCTGCCACTGCTGGCAGCGTTTGGCGCCGCTTGCCTGGGCCTGTGGGGCGAGTTGATGCGTACCCATGCGCGCTTTGCCGGGGAATGGTTGTGGGCACTGATGCTGGCCGGGCTGAACCTGCTGGTACTGGCCCACGCGCTGTTGGCGCTGGCGCGGCGGGCCGGCTGGCGTGAGCGCTTGTTCGCCTGGCTGCAGGTGCGAGCCGGCTGGCTGTTGCTGGCGGCGGGCTTTGCTGCGGCGGTAAGCATGCTGGCAATGGTGTTCGACCCGCGATACCGCAGCTTCCCCAGCGCGGCGCTGGCGTTGCCGGCGCTGGTGTATGCGCTGTGGCCGGTGCGGGCGCGGCGGGCGGAGGTAGCGTTGCTGGCGTTCATCGTCGGCGCCGGGGTGGCGCCGCAGTTGTTCGTGGAAGGTCTGGAGAACCAGCAAGCCTGGGGCTGGGCGGTGGTGAGTGTGCTGATGACGGCGGCGTTGTGGCGAAGCTTGCGGATGCGACAGGCTTGATACTGCATATCCCTCGAGCCCGGCGCGTACCTTGTGTGAGCAAGACAGTTGCTCCTACAAGGTACGCGCAGCTGCTTACAATGGGGGTTGCCTGACCAGGCGCAACCCCGCCAGTACCAGCGCAAACACCGCAATGCTGGCGGTGTACAGCACCAGCGCTGGCACCGCGAACACCAGTGCCAACACTGCCAGCCACCAGCCGGCACGCGCGGAAACGAACTGGGCCAGTAGCGCCAGGCCCAATCCGCCCCAGGCCATGACTTGATGGTGAATGCCCAACCCCAGCAGCGAACGCACCTCACACTGCCAATAGGCGGTCGGCACTGCGCACAACCCTACCCACTGGCCATCCTCCATCAGACCGTAACGCACGCCATAACTGGCCGCGAGCCACCCCCCCAGGAACAACAGCAACAGCGCCGTCGGCAGCGAACGAGACATCCTGTTCTCCAATAGCGGTAATCGAAAGCATCCATGATCGCTTATGCCCGTTTCTAAGGCAAAATCACACCCCGGCAGCTATGTTGCAGATAGCAAGTACGCCAAATGCCACCGCAGCGGGCAACTTTGCCCGCCTGGCTGTGGTCCTAGCCTGCACACTGCTCGACCTTGCGTTCTTTTGGGGGATTACATGCTTCGATCTTTGCGCCTCGCTGCCCTGCTCGGCAGCTTGCTCATGGCTGTGGCCGCTTCAGCGCGGGATATCGACGCTGCCAGCTATGGCTACCCTCTTACCAACCCGTTCGAGGCCACCATCGCCACCACGCCGCCGGACAAGCGCCCTGAGCTGCCCAGCGACGATGACATCAATCAGTCCGACTACAGCCTGAACTTGCGCCCGGAACGTGAGTTCACGTTGCCCGACAACTTCTGGGCAGTGAAGAAGCTCAAGTACCGCCTGGCCCGCCAGGATCGCGAAGCGCCGCTGATCTTCATCATCGCCGGCACCGGTGCGCCCTACAGCAGCAGCATCAATGAATACCTGAAAAAGCTGTTCTACCAGGCCGGCTTCCACGTGGTGCAACTGTCATCGCCCACCAGCTATGATTTCATGAGTGCAGCCTCGCGCTTTGCTACCCCCGGCATCAGCCAGGAAGACGCCGAAGACATGTACCGGGTCATGCAGGCCGTGCGCGCCCAGCATCCTCGCCTGCCGATCAGTGATTTCTACCTCACCGGTTACAGCCTGGGTGCGCTCGACGCCGCCTTCGTCAGCCACCTGGACGAAACCCGCCGCAGCTTCAACTTCAAGCGTGTGCTGCTGCTCAACCCACCGGTCAACCTCTACACCTCGATCAACAACCTCGACAAGCTGGTGCAAACCCAGGTCAAGGGCATCGACCGCAGCACCACGTTCTACGAGCTGATGCTGGAAAAACTCACCCGCTACTTCCAGGACAAGGGCTACATCGACCTGAACGACGCCCTGCTGTACGACTTCCAGCAGTCGCGCCAGCACCTGTCCAACGAGCAGATGGCCATGCTGATCGGCACTTCGTTCCGCTTCTCGGCAGCCGACATCGCCTTCACGTCCGACCTGATCAACCGCCGTGGCCTGATCATTCCGCCGAAGTTCCCGATCACCGAAGGCAGTAGCCTCACGCCGTTCTTCAAGCGCGCCCTGCAGTGCGACTTCGACTGCTACATGACCGAACAGGTGATTCCGATGTGGCGCGCCCGCACCGACGGCAACAGCATCCTGCAGTTGGTCAACCAGGTCAGCCTGTATGCCCTGGAAGACTACCTGCGCAGCAGTGACAAGATCGCTGTGATGCACAACGCCGACGACGTCATTCTCGGCCCGGGCGACATTGGCTTCCTGCGCAAGGTGTTCGGCGAACGGCTGACCCTCTACCCCCATGGCGGCCATTGCGGCAACCTCAACTACCGCGTCAACAGTGACGCCATGCTGGAGTTCTTCCGTGGTTAACAAACTCCTCTTCGCCACTGCCCTGCTTGCCGCTGGCCACACCCTGGCCGCCGAAACCGCACCCAGAGCCAGCGTGGTCGAGGCCGACCCGCAGGTGATCGGTACCGCGCCACTGGTGCCCGAAGCCGATGGTTTCCTCGACCCGCTGCGTGAGCTGAAATTCAACCCGGGGCTGGACCAGCGCGAGTTCGAGCGCTCAACCCTGCAGGCGCTGAACGTGTACGACCCGCTGGAGTCGATCAACCGGCGCATCTACCACTTCAACTACCGATTGGACCAATGGGTGCTGCTGCCGCTGGTGAATGGCTATCAGTATGTAACCCCAAAGTTCGTGCGCACGGGGGTGAGCAACTTCTTCAACAACCTTGGCGATGTGCCGAACCTGTTCAACAGCGTGTTGCAGCTCAAAGCCAAGCGCTCGGCAGAAATCACTGCGCGACTGATGTTCAACACGATTATCGGCGTGGGTGGGCTGTGGGACCCGGCGACCAGCATGGGCCTGCCGCGCCAGAGCGAGGACTTTGGTCAGACCCTGGGCTTCTATGGCGTGCCGGATGGGCCGTACCTGATGCTGCCGGTGCTAGGCCCATCGAACCTGCGCGATACCACCGGGCTGGTGGTGGACTATGCGGGAGAGCAGGCGGTCAACTACCTGAACGTGGCCGAAGCCAGCACCGATCACCCGGAAATCTTCGCCCTGCGTGTGGTGGACAAGCGCTACACCACCAACTTCCGTTACGGCCAGCTGAATTCGCCGTTCGAGTATGAAAAGGTGCGGTATGTGTATACCCAGGCGCGCAAGTTGCAGATAGCCGAGTAAGCCTGCTGCGGCCCTTTCGCGGGTGAACCCGCGCCTACACAGGTATTGGCGCAACCCCTTGTCGCGAAAGGGCCCGCACAGGCACCATCAAATCCCCAGGAATTCGCAAAGCTCGCGCTTCTTGGCAAGGGCATCGCGCCGCCCCAGCTCGATCAGTTCACTGCAATAGCTGGCCTCGAACAGCAAATAGCTCAACACCCCCGCCCCGCTGGTGCGCGTCGCCCCCGGCCCCCGCAAAAACAGGCGTAACGCCGCCGGCAACTCGCGGCGGTGCCGAGCGGCAATCTCATCCAGCGGCTGGCTGGGCGCCACCACCAGCACGTCGATCGGTGCCAGCCCCAGGCGCCGGGCATCCAGGTGCGCCGGCAACAGCCCGCTCAAGTGGTTGAGGCGCTGCAGCAGTTCGATATCGCCTTCCAGGCTGTCAATGAACGTACTGTTGAGCAGGTGCCCGCCGATCTGCGCCAGGCTCGGCTGCTGTCCGCTGAACACGCGCTGGGGCGGCACCGGTGGCGCTGGCCGCTGCGGGTTTCCGCTGACCCCGACCACCAGCACCCGGCTGGCGCCCAGGTGCAAGGCCGGGCTGATCGGCGCCGACTGGCGCACTGCACCGTCGCCGTAATACTCGCCGCCCAGTTGCACCGGGGCGAACAACAGCGGGATCGCCGCACTGGCCAGCAGGTGGTCGATGGTCAACGGTGCGGGTACGCCGATACGCCGGTGGCGCAGCCAGGCCTCGATGGTGCCACGGCCCTGGTAGAAGGTCACCGCCTGGCCAGACTCGTAGCCAAAGGCGGTTACTGCCACGGCGCGCAATTGCTCGGCGGCCAAGGCATGGCCAATGCCATCCAGGTTCAGGTGCGTTTGCAGCAGGCTGCGCAAAGGGCTGCTGTCGAGCAACGCCACGGGGGCCTGGCCGCCCAGCCCCAGCAGGCTGTGGCCGACGAAGCGGCTAGCCTGGCGCACGACCCCGGGCCAGTCGCTGCGGATGACCAGATGGCTGCGGAAGTTCTGCCAGAAGGCAGTGAGCCGTTGCACGGCCTCATTGAAGTGCACGGCACCACTGGCCAGGGTGACGGCGTTGATGGCCCCGGCGGAGGTGCCGACAATGACCGGGAACGGGTTGTGCGCGCCGGCGGGCAGCAACTCGGCGATGCCCGCCAGCACGCCGACCTGGTAGGCAGCGCGGGCGCCGCCGCCAGAAAGGATGAGACCGGTTACCGGGGGTGGAGCCATGGAGTCCTTCCTGGGGTCAAGGTGCTTTCATGCCCGGCCTCTTCGCGGGTGGCCCCGCTCCCACAGGGCCCCGCAATATGCAGAACCTGTGGTAATCCTGCAGGAGCGGGTTTACCCGCGAAGAGGCCAGGCCTGCTTACAAGGTTCAGCGCTTTTTCTTGTCATACAGCCGCGGCGCCCCTTCGGGCCGCGACTTGAACCGCCGGTGCGCCCACAGGTATTGCTCGGGGCACTCGCGCAACACACGTTCAACCCACTGGTTGATGCGCAGGCAGTCGGCTTCCTCGCTCTCGCCGGGGAAGTCCGCCAGCGGCGGGTGGATGACCAGACGATAGCCGCTGCCATCCTCCAGGCGCTTCTGGGTGAACGGAATCACCTGCGCCTTGCCCAGCCGGGCAAACTTGGTGGTAGCGGTGACCGTCGCTGCGGGGATGCCAAACAACGGTACGAAGAGGCTCTGTTTGGCGCCGTAGTCCTGGTCCGGTGCGTACCAGATCGCCCGGCCCGAACGCAGCAGTTTGAGCATGCCACGCACGTCCTCGCGCTCCACCGCCAGCGAATCAAGGTTGTGACGCTCGCGGCCGCTGCGCTGGATGAAGTCGAACAGTGCATTGCCGTGTTCGCGGTACATGCCGTCGATCGTGTGCTGCTGGCCGAGCAGTGCGGCACCGATTTCCAGGGTAGTGAAGTGCACCGCCATGAGGATCGCGCCCTGCCCCGCCTGCTGGGCGGCCTGCAGGTGCTCAAGGCCCTCGATATGGGCCAGGCGCGCCAGCCTGGCCTTGGGCCACCACCAGCTCATGGCCATTTCGAAGAAGGCGATGCCGGTAGAGGCGAAGTTGGCCTTGAGCAAACGCTGCCGTTCGTCGACCGACAGCTCCGGGAAGCACAGCTCCAGGTTGCGCGCGGCGATGCGCCGACGTTCACCGGCAAAGCAATACATGACGGCGCCCAGCGCGGCACCGATTCTCAGCAGCACCCGGTACGGCAACTGAACCACCAGCCACAGCAGGCCCAGGCCCAGCCACAGGCCCCAGAACTTGGGGTGAAGGTAATAGGGACGAAAACGCGGGCGTTCCATTGAAGCATCCGGAAAGACAAAGGCCGCGCATTCTACAACGGATCAGCGCATGTTGCGGGCAACCGGTGTTCTCGTTATAAGTCAGGGCACTTTTTTCGCAACAAGCCGTCTATGCAGACCATGAGCCCAAACCACACACCCGACACCGCCTCCGTGTTCCAGCTCAAGGGCAGCATGCTCGCCATTACGGTACTGGAACTGGCGCGCAATGACCTTGAAGCCCTCGACCGCCAATTGGCGGCCAAAGTCGCCCAGGCCCCGAACTTCTTCAGCAATACACCGCTGGTGCTGGCGCTGGACAAGCTGCCGGCCGACGAAGGGGCAATCGACCTGCCCGGCTTGATGCGGATCTGCCGACACCACGGCCTGCGTACCCTGGCCATCCGCGCCAACCGCATCGAGGACATCGCCGCCGCCATCGCCATCGACCTGCCGGTGCTGCCGCCCTCGGGGGCCCGCGAACGGCCGTTGGATCCCGAGCCCGAGGTGGTCAAAAAGCCCGAGCCGGCCCCGGCGCCACCACCGCCCCCCGAACCCGAGGTGCGCCCGACCCGCATCATTACTTCGCCAGTACGCGGCGGCCAACAGATCTATGCTCAGGGCGGTGATCTGGTTGTGACGGGTTCGGTCAGCCCAGGTGCGGAACTTCTGGCCGATGGCAACATCCATGTGTACGGCGCCATGCGCGGCCGCGCCCTGGCCGGCATCAAAGGCAACACCAAGGCGCGTATCTTCTGCCAGCAGATGACCGCCGAAATGGTCTCGATCGCCGGCCAGTACAAAGTCTGCGAAGACCTGCGCCGGGATCCGCTGTGGGGGACCAGCGTGCAAGTCAGCCTGTCTGGTGACGTGTTGAACATCACCCGTCTTTAACGGATACTTGCCAGCATTTTTAGAGCAACTTTTTTACCGTTGCCTTTATTTAGCTATTTCAGTTTTTTGCAGGGACAAGTGTCCCGACTATTTTTAGGGGTGAAACACCTTGGCCAAGATTCTCGTGGTTACTTCCGGCAAGGGGGGTGTGGGCAAGACCACTACCAGCGCCGCCATTGGTACCGGCCTCGCACTGCGCGGCCACAAGACCGTCATTGTCGACTTCGACGTGGGCCTGCGTAACCTCGACCTGATCATGGGCTGCGAACGCCGCGTGGTGTACGACTTCGTCAACGTGGTCAACGGCGAAGCCAACCTGCAACAGGCCCTGATCAAGGACAAGCGCCTCGAGAACCTGTACGTGCTGGCCGCCAGCCAGACCCGTGACAAGGACGCGCTGACCCAGGAAGGCGTGGAAAAGGTACTGATGGACCTGAAGAAGGACTTCGAGTACGTCATCTGCGACTCGCCGGCCGGTATCGAAAAAGGTGCTCACCTGGCCATGTACTTCGCTGACGAAGCCATCGTGGTGACCAACCCGGAAGTTTCGTCGGTACGTGACTCCGACCGCATGCTGGGTATTCTGTCGAGCAAGTCGCGCCGCTCCGAAAACGGTGAAGAGCCGATCAAGGAGCATTTGCTGATCACCCGCTACCACCCGGAGCGCGTCGTCAAAGGCGAAATGCTGAGCGTGGCCGACGTGGAAGAAATCCTGTCGATCAAACTCAAGGGTGTGATCCCGGAATCGCAGGCCGTCCTCAAGGCGTCCAACCAAGGTATCCCGGTCATTCTCGATGACCAGAGCGATGCCGGCCAGGCCTACAGTGATGCGGTCGACCGCCTGCTGGGCAAAGAGAAGCCGATGCGCTTCATCGATGTACAGAAGAAGGGATTCTTCGAGCGCATTTTCGGGAGCAAATAAACCATGAACCTTTTTGACTTCTTTCGTGGCAGACAGAAACAGACCAGCGCGTCGGTAGCGAAAGAGCGTCTACAGATCATCGTGGCGCACGAGCGCGGCCAACGCAGCGAACCGGACTACCTGCCCGCGCTGCAGAAAGAACTGCTGGAAGTGATCCGCAAATATGTGAACATCGGCAACGATGATGTGCATATCGAGCTGGAAAACCAGGGCAGTTGCTCGATTCTGGAGCTGAACATCACCCTGCCGGATCGCTGATCCGCGTAGTCGACACTTTGGGGCTGCCTTGCAGCCCTTCGCGGGCAAGCCCGCTCCTACAGGGAAATGCATAGCCTTTGTAGGAGCGGGCTTGCCCGCGAAGGGCCGCAAAGCGGCCCCAGCGTTTACTGCTATTTTCGTGAGACCTGTAATGCCGCTGTCGAATGTCCAGATCCTCTTCGAAGACGCCGCCATCCTGGTGATCAACAAACCGACCCTGCTGCTGTCGGTACCTGGCCGTGCCGAGGACAACAAGGACTGCCTGATCACCCGGCTGCAGGAAAACGGCTACCCCGATGCGCTGATCGTGCACCGTCTGGACTGGGAAACCTCCGGCATCATCCTGCTGGCCCGCGATGCCGATAGCCACCGCGAGCTGTCGCGCCAGTTTCACGACCGTGAAACCGAAAAAGCCTACACCGCACTGTGCTGGGGCCAGCCGGCGCTGGACAGCGGCAGCATCGACCTGCCACTGCGCTACGACCCACCGACCAAACCACGGCATGTGGTGGACCACGAGCAGGGCAAACACGCCCTGACCTTCTGGCGTATCGTCGAACGCTGCGGCGATTACTGTCGGGTGGAGCTGACGCCGATTACCGGGCGTTCGCACCAGCTGCGCGTGCACATGCTGTCGATCGGGCACCCGCTGCTGGGTGATCGGCTGTACGCCAACCCGCAAGCCCTGGCGGCCCATGAGCGGCTGTGCCTGCATGCCTCGATGCTGAGCTTTACCCACCCGGTGTCCGGGCAGCGGTTGAAGTTCGAGTGCCCGGCACCGTTCTGATTTCGCAGGGCCTGTACCGGCCTCTTCGCGGCTGAAGCCGCCCCCACAGGGACCGCGCTGCGCTCAGGGGCTGTGTAATACTTGTGGGAGCGGCGTTAGCCGCGAAGATGCAGACACAAATTGTCGACATTCTGCGTTAAACTCGCGCCACTGCTGTCTGGAGTGAGCTATGCGCGACGCACTGAATACCGGCCTCATCGAATTTCTCAAGGCCTCCCCCACGCCCTTCCATGCCACCGCCAGCCTGGTCCAGCGCCTTGAGGCGGCCGGCTACAAGCGCCTGGACGAGCGCGACAGTTGGGACCCCGAGACTGGCGGCCGCTACTACGTCACCCGCAACGATTCTTCAATCATCGCCATCAAACTGGGCAAGCAGTCGCCGCTGCTCAATGGCATCCGTATGGTCGGCGCCCACACTGACAGCCCGTGCTTGCGGGTCAAGCCTCAGCCCGAGCTGCAGCGCCAGGGTTTCCTGCAACTGGGCGTGGAAGTGTATGGCGGCGCGTTGCTGGCACCCTGGTTCGACCGCGACCTGTCGCTGGCCGGCCGCGTCACCTACCGCCGTGACGGCAAGGTCGAAAGCCAGCTGATCGACTTCAAGCTGCCAATCGCGATCATCCCCAACCTGGCGATCCACCTGAACCGTACCGCCAACGAAGGCTGGGCGATCAACCCGCAGAACGAACTGCCCCCTATCCTCGCCCAAGTGGCCGGTGACGAACGCATCGACTTCCGCGCCCTGCTCACCGAGCAACTGGCCCGCGAGCACGAGCTGATCGCCGACGTGGTGCTGGACTACGAGCTGAGCTTCTATGACACGCAGGACGCCGCGCTGATCGGTCTGAATGGCGACTTCATCGCCGGCGCCCGCCTGGACAATCTGCTGTCGTGCTACGCCGGTTTGCAGGCCCTGCTGGCCGCCGACAGCGACGAGACCTGTGTGCTGGTGTGCAACGACCACGAAGAAGTCGGCAGTTGCTCGGCCTGTGGTGCCGATGGCCCGATGCTGGAGCAGACCCTGCAGCGCCTGCTACCCGATGGCGACACCTATGTGCGCACCCTCCAGCGCTCGCTGATGGTATCGGCCGACAACGCCCACGGCGTGCACCCCAACTACGCCGACAAGCATGACGGCAACCACGGGCCGAAGCTCAACGCCGGGCCCGTGATCAAAGTGAACAACAACCAGCGTTACGCCACCAACAGCGAGACTGCCGGGTTCTTCCGCCACTTGTGCATGGCCGAGGAAGTACCGGTGCAGAGCTTTGTGGTGCGCAGCGACATGGGCTGTGGCTCGACCATCGGGCCGATCACCGCCAGCCACCTGGGTGTGCGCACGGTAGATATCGGTTTGCCGACATTTGCCATGCACTCCATTCGCGAGCTGTGCGGCAGCCATGACCTGGCGCACCTGGTGAAGGTACTGACCGCGTTCTACCGTAGCCGCGAACTGCCCTGATGTAAGCAGGCCCGGCCTATTCGCGGCGGTTCGACGCGAACAGGCCGAGCCTGCTTACACATGCTCAAGGTCAATCACGCCTCGTTTGCCAAGCGCTATGCTTGTTACATGGCCCCACTGCAAAAGGATTGCTGTCCATGTCCCCGTTCCTGTCACTGTTCGTCCCGGTGTTCCTGTTCCTGATGCTGCTGACCATCGGCTTCAGCATGCGCGAACGCAACATCGGTGTACTGATGATGTGGGTCGGCACCTTGGGTATTTTCGGCCTCACCTGCTGGAAGATCCTCGAGAAACTGCCGACATAAACCTCTACACTCGGTCAATCGTTTGACCTGAGGTAGATTTGCCAGTGCCTGCCCTCCTGCGTTACCTGTTCCTGTTGCTCTTGCTGTTCATCGCCCCGGTACAAGCGGCGGGCTTGCCTGGCCTGCTGGGCGGCAGTGCGCCCGCGCAGCCTGAAGCCACCGAGCCGCTGGGCAAGTCGCTGGACGAGGTGATCAAGAACCTCGAAAACGACCAGCAACGGGCCAAGCTGCTGGCCGACCTGAAAAAACTGCGCGACGCCACCCGGCAATCGCAACCCAGCGTTGAACAGGGCGTGCTCGGCCTGATCGGCGGTGCCCTGCATGACTTTGAAAAACAGTTCAGCGGCGATGCCAGTCCATTCCACCGCTGGGCCGCAGAAATCGAACAAGCCCAGGCCGAACTGACCGAACTGGTGGTGCCCGTGCACCAGTGGCCGCCAATCCTGTTCGGTTTTGCTGCAGTGATTGTCGTGTGGAGTGTGCTGGCCTACGCCTTCAACTGGGTCGGCCATCGGGTACGCCTGCGCTTTGGCCTGAGCGAAGAACTGCCACAGCACCCGCGTACCTGGGACCTGGTGCGCTTTGCCTTGCGCAAGCTCGGCCCCTGGCTGGTAGCGCTGGTGTTCACGGTGTACCTGAGTTTCGTGCTGCCGCCATCGCTGGGCAAATCCCTGGCCATGGTGCTGGCCTACGCACTGGTGGTCGGTACCTGCTTTTCGGCCATTTGCGTCATCGCCTTTTCCTTGCTGGACGGCCCACACCGCCACCGCGCCCTGCACATCCTGCGGCGCCAGGCGTTTCGCCCGTTGTGGCTGATCGGCAGCTTCGCCGCGTTTGGCGAGGCGATGAGCGATCCACGCATGCTGGTTGCCCTCGGTACCCACCTGGCCCACGCCCTGGCTACCCTGGCCAATGTGATTGCGGCACTGTGCACCGGGCTGTTCATCCTGCGCTTCCGCCGGCCGATCGCCCACCTGATCCGCAACCAGCCACTGTCGCGGCGCCTGACCCGACGCACCCTCAGCGATACCATCGAGATCCTCGGCAGCTTCTGGTTCATTCCGGCGCTGATCCTGGTGGCCATTTCGCTGTTCGCCACCTTCGTCTCCGCCGGCGACACCAGCACCGCACTGCGTCAGTCGCTGATGTGCACGGTGCTGGTGGTGGTGTGCATGGTACTCAACGGCCTGGTGCGCCGCCATGCCGCCAACCCCAAGCGGGCCGGCAAGCGCCAGGCGGTGTACACCGAACGCCTGCGCAACTTCGGCTACCTGCTGGTGCACCTGTTCATCTGGCTGGTGTTCATCGAGTTGGGCCTGCGCGTGTGGGGCGTGTCGATGATCAGCTTCGCCGAGGGCGACGGCCATGACATCAGCCTGCGCCTGCTGGGCCTGGCCGGCACACTGATCGTGGCCTGGCTGGTGTGGATCCTTGCCGACACCGCCGTACACCATGCCCTGGTGCGCTCGCGCCGGGGGCTGGCCAACGCCCGTGCGCAAACCATGATGCCGTTGATCCGCAACGTGATGTTCGTGGTCATCTTCATCATCGCGGTCATCGTCGCCCTGGCCAACATGGGCATGAACGTCACCCCGCTGCTGGCCGGTGCCGGTGTGATCGGCCTGGCCATCGGTTTTGGCGCCCAGTCGCTGGTGGCCGACCTGATCACCGGCCTGTTCATCATCATCGAAGATTCGCTGGCCATCGACGACTACGTGGATGTCGGCGGCCACCTGGGCACGGTGGAAGGGTTGACCATTCGTACCGTGCGCCTGCGCGACATCGACGGCATTGTGCATACCATCCCGTTCAGCGAAATCAAGAGCATCAAGAACTACTCGCGGGAGTTCGGCTACGCGATCTTCCGCGTGGCAATCCCGCACAGCATGAACATCGACCAGGCGATCACGCTGGTTCGCGAAGTGGGGCAGAAGCTGCGCAATGACCCACTGATGCGCCGCAATATCTGGTCGCCGCTGGAGCTACAGGGGGTGGAGAGCTTCGAGTCAGGGTCGGCGATCTTGCGGGCGCGGTTCAAGACCGCGCCGATCAAGCAGTGGGAGGTGTCGCGGGCGTTCAACCTGGCCTTGAAGCGGCAGCTGGATGAAGCCGGGCTGGACCTGGCGACGCCGCGGTTGTCGGTGCAGGTGGTGACAGCCGGTGGGGGTGGGATGACAGAGGCCCGCTCGTAGGAGCGGGTTTACCCGCGAAGAAGGCAACACCTCATCCAGCCTGGGCCCGAATGCGGATCGCATCATGCCGCCAATACTCGAGGTCACAGTCGATCAAGTGCCCATGCTGGTCGCTGTTGACCCGGGTAATGTGCAACCCCGGGCTGCCCGCCGACACTTTCAAAGCGCTTGCCGCCTCCACCGGCAACGCTGTCGGCAGGATCTCGAAGCACACCTGCCCGTACTCGATGCCATACACCCGCCCATAAATCTCGGTCAGTGACTGCGCCAGGTCGTGTTCGAGAATGCCTGGAAAGTACCGGGGGTTGAGGTAATGCTCGGCATACAGCACCGCCCGCCCGTCAATCCGCCGTAACCGGCAGACGCGCACCACGCTGGACAACGCCGGCAGCTGCAAGCGTGCACAGATGGCCGCCGAAGCCGGCTGCAGCCTCGCCGACAGCAGTTCGGTACTGGCCACCCGCCCCTGATCGCGCACCATGGCATGGAAATGGCTGCGCTCGATGAGGTCGTAGGTCAAGCGCTGCGGCGCAACGAACCAGCCTCGGCGCTCTTCGCGGTAAATCAAGCCTTGGGCCTCCAGCTGCACCAACGCCTCACGCAGGGTAATGCGCGTGGTGTCGAACACCTCGCTGAGCCGCCGCTCGGCCGGCAGCTTGCCGCCCGGCGCCAGCAGGCCATGCTCGATCTGCTCCTGCAGGGCATGGCAGATGGCTGTTACCGCACGCGGGGGCGTCGACTGCATCGAAAGGTTACCTATCTGGACTAGTCCAGCCCCATCACAGGGCAGGTTGAGAATAGTGCAAGCCTATGCAGGGCTGATGAACATCCTGTGACAAAGCTTGGGCCAGGCACTGCCAGAAACGCGCCAAGCCAGCAGAACCGGGGCGATTACCTGGTCTACGCTGTAGCTTCAGGGCCCTTGCCGGCCCCCTCCCTACATCAAACTGTCACGCAAGCGGCCTACCTTGGCTCAAGGTTTGCTGACCTAGACCAAAGGTGCCAGTCAAAGGCTTGCAACGGCTTTACCCAGAACAACGATCGCAAAGGCACCCACCCAAAGGAGCTTCGGATGAAAAAGTTCTTCATGGCGTCACTGCTTGGTTCGGCCATCGCGTTGTGCACCACGGCCATGGCCGCCGGCACTGACCTCAAGGCCCTGGAAGACGCCGCCCGCAAGGAAGGCACTGTCAACAGCGTGGGCATGCCCGACGCCTGGGCCAACTGGAAAGGCACCTGGGAAGACCTGGCCAGCAAGTACGGCCTCAAACACAGCGACACCGACATGAGCTCGGCCCAGGAACTGGCCAAGTTCGAGGCCGAGAAGGACAACGCCAGTGCCGACATCGGTGACGTGGGGGCGGCCTTCGGCCCGATCGCGGTGACCAAGGGCGTCAGCCAGCCTTACAAGCCAAGCACCTGGGACCAGGTGCCGGAATGGGCCAAGGACAAGGACGGCCACTGGGCGCTGGCCTATACCGGCACCATCGCTTTCATCATCAACAAGGACCTGGTCAAGGAAGAGGAACGGCCGAAAACCTGGCATGACCTGGAAAAAGGCAAGTACAAGGTCGCTATTGGCGACGTCGGCACAGCAGCCCAGGCCGCCAACGGTGTGCTGGCTGCGGCCATCGCCTACAAAGGTGACGAGACCAACGTGGCGCCAGGCCTGCAACTGTTTACCAAGCTGGCGCAGCAGAAGCGCCTGTCGCTGGCCAACCCGACCATCCAGACACTGGAGAAGGGCGAGGTGGAAGTTGGCGTGGTGTGGGACTTCAACGGCCTGAGCTACCGTGAACAGATCGACCCAAAACGTTTTGAAGTGCTGATCCCCTCGGACGGCTCGGTGATTTCCGGCTATACCACGGTCATCAACAAGTACGCCAAGCATCCCAACGCGGCCAAGCTGACCCGTGAATACATCTTCAGCGACGCCGGGCAGATCAACCTGGCCAAGGGCCATGCACGGCCGATCCGGGCCGAGCACCTGAAGCTGCCGGCGGATGTGCAGGCCAAGCTGCTGCCTAACGAGCAGTACGGTGCCGCCCAGCCGATCAAGAATGCTGAAGCCTGGGAAGCCACCTCGAAGAAACTGCCGCAGATGTGGCAGGAGCAGGTGATCATCGAGATGGAGTAAGGGGCTGGGCTTTGTAGCGCCTGATCCGGCCTTTCGCGGGTAAACCCGCTCCTACACAGGGATACGCGATACCTGTAGGAGCGGGTTTACCCGCGAAGGTGCCAACGCGGTTCATGACTGGAGAAAACATGCAACACAACGTCATCCTGGTCCTGCTCGACGGCCTCAACTACCAGGTCGCCCACCATGCGATGGGCCACCTGCACGCCTACGTCGAAGCAGATCGCGCCGCGCTGTACCGCATGGAATGCGAGCTGCCCTCGCTGTCGCGGCCGCTGTACGAATGCATCCTCACCGGCGTGCCGCCGATCGACAGCGGCATCGTGCACAACAACATCAACCGCCTGTCCAACCAACGCAGCGTGTTTCACTACGCCCGCGAGGCCAACCTGGGCACCGCAGCGGCCGCCTACCACTGGATGAGCGAGCTGTACAACCGCTCGCCCTTCGATCCGCAGCGCGACCGCCATACCCACGCGCCGAAGCTGCCGATCCAGCACGGGCTGTTCTACTGGGACGACCGCTACCCTGATTCGCACCTTCTGGCCGATGGCGAGTACCTGCGCCGCCGTCACGCCCCCAACTTCCTGCTGGTGCACCCGATGAGCGTTGACGACGTGGGTCACCGCCACGGCCTTGACAGCAGCCAGTATCGCAACGCTGCGCGCAGCGTTGACATTCTGCTGGCCGACTACCTGCCTGGCTGGCTCGAAGAGGGCTATCAGGTATTGGTCACCGCCGACCACGGCATGAACAACGACCGCTCGCACAACGGCCTGCTGGCTGAAGAACGTGAAGTGCCGCTGTTCGTCTTCGGCGACGCCTTCAGCCTGGACCCGGCCGCCAAGCCGCTGCAAACCGAACTGTGCGGCACCATCTGCGAGCTGCTGGGCGCCGCGCACGACAAGACGGTTTGCCGGGAGTTGCTGAAGTGAATGGCGGCATGCGTGGCCGCTACCTGGCCCTGCTCTGCCTGTTGCCGTTCGCCGTGTTTTTCGTCATTTTCCAGGTCGCCCCGCTGGCCTGGGTGGCGATCAACAGCCTGCAATCGGAGGCCGGCTGGGGCATCGACAACTTCAGCAAGGTGTTCGCCTCCAAGTTCTACCTGCAGGCGTTGCAACGCAGCCTGGAAATCAGCTTCTGGTCGAGCGTGTTCGGCATCGTCATCGCTACCCTCGGCGCCTACTCGCTGCGCCAGGTGGACTCGAAGCTGCGCGACTTCGTCAGCGCCTTCGCCAACATGACCAGCAACTTTGCCGGCGTACCGCTGGCCTTTGCCTTCATCATCCTGCTTGGCTTCAACGGCGCACTGACGCTGCTGCTGAAGCAGGTCGGCCTGCTGGAAGACTTCAGTATCTATTCCAAAAGCGGGTTGATCCTGGTGTACACCTACTTCCAGATCCCGCTGGGCGTATTGCTGCTGTACCCCGCCTTCGACGCCCTGCGCGAAGACTGGCGCGAGTCAGCCGCGCTGCTGGGCGCCAACCACTGGCAGTACTGGCGACACATCGGCCTGCCGGTGCTGGCCCCGGCACTGCTGGGCACCTTCGTCATCCTGCTGGCCAACGCCCTCGGCGCCTACGCCACCGTGTACGCACTGACCACCGGCAACTTCAACGTACTGCCGATCCGCATCGCCGGCCTGGTGGCGGGCGACATCAGCCTCGATCCGAACCTGGCCAGCGCCCTGGCGATGGTGCTGGTGGGGCTGATGACGCTGGTCACGGTGGTGCATCAATGGCTGCTGAAAAGGAGCTACCATGCGCGCTGACATTCGTTCCGGCGGCTGGTACCACCGCCTCGTGGTCTACCTGCTGTTCCTGATCCTGCTGCTGCCCCTGGCCGGCACCCTGCTCTACTCGCTGGCCACCAGCTGGTCGGCGAGCCTGCTGCCCAGTGGCCTGACCCTGAAGTGGTATGCGGCGCTGTGGAGCGAGCCGCGCTTCCTCGCGGCCTTCGGCCAGTCGCTGCTGGTGTGCGTAGGCGCACTGCTGCTGTCGGTGGTGCTGATCTTGCCACTGCTGTTCGTGGTGCATTACCACTTCCCGCGGCTCGACGCGCTGATGAACATCCTCATCCTGCTGCCATTCGCGGTCCCGCCGGTGGTGTCGTCGGTGGGGCTGCTGCAGCTGTATGGCAGCGGGCCGATGGCCATGGTCGGCACACCGTGGATCCTGATCGGCTGCTACTTCACCATCGCCCTGCCGTTCATGTACCGGGCCATCACCAACAACCTGCAGGCCATCAACCTGCGCGACCTGATGGACGCCGCGCAACTGCTCGGCGCCAGCACCTGGCAGGCCGCATTGCTGGTGGTGCTGCCGAACCTGCGCCAGGGCCTGATGGTGGCAGTGCTGCTGTCGTTCTCGTTCCTGTTCGGCGAATTCGTGTTTGCCAACCTGCTGGTCGGTACCCGCTACGAGACCCTGCAGGTGTACCTGAACAACATGCGCAACAGCAGCGGCCACTTCAACAGCGCGCTGGTCATCTCCTACTTCGCCTTCGTGCTGGTACTGACCTGGGTCGCCAACCGCCTGAACAAGGACAAGACCTGACATGAGCTTCGTCAGTGTACAGAAACTGCAGAAAAGCTACGCCGGCAGCCCGGTGTTCGAGCGCATCGACTGCCACATCGAACGCGGCGAATTCGTCACCCTGCTCGGCCCGTCCGGCTGCGGCAAGTCCACCCTGCTGCGCTGCATTGCCGGTCTGACCTCGGTGGACAGCGGGCAGATACTGCTCGACGGCCACGACATCGTGCCGCTAAGCCCGCAAAAGCGTGGCATCGGCATGGTGTTCCAGAGCTACGCGCTGTTCCCTAACATGACCGTGGAGCAGAATGTCGCCTTCGGCCTGCGCATGCAGAAGGTCAAGGCCGATGAAAGCCAGCTGCGGGTACGCGAGGTGCTGGAGCTGGTGGAGCTGGGCAAGTTCGCCGGGCGCTACCCGCACCAGCTTTCCGGTGGCCAGTGCCAGCGCGTGGCCCTGGCACGCTCACTGGTCACCCGCCCGCGCCTGCTGCTGCTCGACGAACCGTTGTCGGCGCTGGATGCACGTATCCGCAAGCACCTGCGCGAGCAGATTCGCGCCATCCAGCGCGAACTGGGGCTGACCACCATATTCGTCACTCACGATCAGGAGGAAGCGCTGACCATGTCCGACCGCATCTTCCTGATGAACCAGGGGCGCATCGTCCAGAGCGGCGATGCCGAAACCCTCTACACCGCCCCCGTGGACCTGTTTGCCGCCGGCTTCATCGGCAACTACAACCTGCTCGACGCCGACAGCGCCAGCCGCCTGCTGCAGCGCCCGGTGGCCAGCCGCCTGGCGATCCGCCCAGAGTCGATCACCCTTGGCGAGCACGGCGAGCTGGACGCCGAGGTGCGCAGCCACAGCCTGCTGGGCAACGTAATCCGCTACCGGGTGCGGGTGCGCGACGTGGAGCTGGTGGTCGATGTGCTCAACCGCTCGCCGGCCGACTTGCATGCGGACGGAAAACGGGTAAGCGTGTCGATCGACCCCACTGCGCTGCGGGAAGTGGCTTAAGGAGACTCAACACAATGGCACTGGCAATTTTCGATCTGGATGAAACCCTGATCCACGGCGACTGCGCATCACTGTGGAGCGAGCAGATGGCCCGGCTGGGCTGGGTCGACGGCAAGGATTTCCTGCGCCGCGACCATGAACTGATGGAAGCCTATGGCAGGGGCCACCTGCAGATGGAGGACTACATGGCCTTCAGCCTGGAGCCGATTGCCGGGCGTACCCTGGAAGAAGTCGAGCACCTGGTGGCACCGTGGGTCGAAGAAGTGATCGAGCCGATCATCTACGGTGACGCCTGCCGCTGCATTGCCGAGCACCGCAAGCGTGGGGATCGCATCCTGATCATTTCCGCTTCGGGAACGCACCTGGTCGGGCCGATTGCCGCGAGACTGGGCGTGGATGAATACCTGGCCATCGAGCTTGAGGCTGTGAACGGGGTGTACACCGGCAAGACCCACGGGGTGCTGACCTATCGTGAGGGCAAGATCACGCGGTTACTGGAATGGCTGGATCAGGAGCAGGAGAACCTGGAGGGCGCGAGTTTCTATTCCGATTCGAGGAATGACTTGCCGTTGTTGTTGAGAGTGGATCACCCGCATGTGGTGAACCCGGATGCGGTGTTGCGCGAGCATGCCGAGATCAATGGGTGGCCGATTCTGAGCTGGAGCTGAAGGTTTTTATGGGCTGTGCCGGCCCCTTCGCGGGTAAACCCGCTCCTACATCGCACAGTGTTCAAATTATGGCGATCCTGAGCTGCGCCCCAGATGTTGGACGGTCGGTGCTAGGCTACCTCAGCTTGAGTTCTGTAAGCCACAGGACTCAGGCCGTTGAGTTTCATTTTAATGCGGTCATGGTTGTAA
>NZ_JAECZP010000013.1:0-172327 GCF_019691255.1 Pseudomonas sp. USTB-Z | reverse complement strand
GCCGATGGTAGTGTGGGGTTTCCCCATGTGAGAGTAGGTCATCGTCAAGATTCATTTCGCAAAACCCCTATCTGCGCATGCAGGTAGGGGTTTTGTCTTTGTGGGCAAAAAGCATGGCCTGCCACTGCTTCTCTCTGTGGGTGGCGATACAAGGACTCTCCTGCAGGCCCTTTTCCTATGCAAGCCAACAGCCCATGGCTATCATGCCTGCCTTATTCCAAGTCGAGACTGGCATGCTGAAGTTGTTGAATCTCCTCAAGGACGGTCGGTTCCATTCCGGAGAAGCTCTGGGGGCAGCCCTAGGGGTGAGTCGCAGCGCAGTTTGGAAGCAGCTGCAGCATCTGGAAAGTGAGCTGAACCTCACCATTCACAAGGTTCGTGGGCGCGGTTACCAGTTGGCCGCGCCACTGGCTTTGCTTGAGGCGCAGGCAATCGCCGAGTTCGCCGTGGGCGAACAGTGGCCGGTATTCATCCACGAAACCATCGATTCGACCAATGCCGAAGGCTTGCGCCTTGCCAGTGAAGGGCAGGCGGCTCCATTCCTGGTTCTGGCTGAGCGCCAGAGCGCCGGACGCGGTCGGCGCGGCCGGCAGTGGGTCAGCCCATTTGCTGAAAATCTCTATTACAGCCTGGTGCTGCGCGTCGATGGAGGCATGCGTCAGCTCGAGGGGTTGAGCTTGGTAGTGGGGTTGGCGGTAATGCGCACCTTGCAGGCGTTCGGTGTAAAGGATGTCGGGCTCAAATGGCCCAACGATGTGCTGGTGCGTGGGCAGAAAATCACCGGGATTCTCCTGGAGTTGGTGGGTGATCCTGCAGATGTCTGTCATGTGGTGCTAGGCATTGGTATCAATGTAAACATGCAGGTAAACGAACAGGTCGATCAGCAGTGGACCTCTATGCGGCGTGAGGTTGGTGCAGCCATAGATCGCAATCACTTGGTAGCGCTGCTCAGTCAGCAGCTACAGCACGAATTGGCGCGCCATCGCCGCTACGGCTTTGCTGCATTCCAGGAAGAGTGGGAGCAGGCGCACTTGTGGCAGGGGCGCAATGTATCGCTGGTTGCTGGTAGTACACGTATTGATGGCGTGGTTCTTGGCGTCGACGGGCAGGGTGGTTTGCGCCTTGAGGTGGACGGGATGGAAAAGAGCTTCAGTGGTGGTGAGCTCAGTTTGAGGTTGCGTGATGATTCTTGAGCTCGATTGCGGTAACAGCTTCATCAAGTGGCGGGTGATCCATGTCGCCGATGCTGTGATTGAAGGTGGTGGGATCGTCGATTCCGACCAGGCGCTGGTGGCCGAAGTGGCTGCGCTCGCTTCAGTACGCCTCACGGGATGCCGTATTGTCAGTGTGCGCAGCGAAGAAGAAACCGATGCGCTTTGCGCGTTGATTGCTCAGGCATTTGCCGTGCAGGCAAGAGTTGCCCACCCTGTCCGTGAAATGGCAGGTGTGCGCAATGGCTATGACGACTATCAGCGTCTGGGTATGGATCGTTGGCTGGCGGCGCTGGGGGCATTTCACCTGGCCAAGGGCGCGTGCCTGGTGATTGACCTGGGTACCGCGGCCAAAGCGGACTTCGTGTCTGCAGATGGCGAGCATCTGGGGGGCTACATCTGCCCGGGTATGCCATTGATGCGTAGCCAGCTGCGCACTCA
The DNA here is from genome assembly GCF_019691255.1 of Pseudomonas sp. USTB-Z. Lineage (NCBI taxonomy): Bacteria > Pseudomonadati > Pseudomonadota > Gammaproteobacteria > Pseudomonadales > Pseudomonadaceae > Pseudomonas > Pseudomonas sp. USTB-Z. Next base: position 170,675 of record NZ_JAECZP010000013.1, on the reverse strand, counting down.
CACCCGTCGTATTCGCTATGACGATGCCTCCGCGGAGCGGGCATTGAACAGCTTGTCACCAGGTCGCTCGACTGTCGAAGCGGTGGAGCGCGGTTGCGTATTGATGCTCCAGGGCTTTGCCTACACCCAGCTTGAGCAGGCTCGTGTGCTATGGGGTGAGGAGTTCACCGTGTTCCTCACTGGCGGTGATGCGCCGCTGGTGAGGGAGGCCCTGCCACAGGCGCGGGTCGTGCCTGACCTGGTTTTCGTTGGCCTGGCAATGGCCTGCCCATTGGATTGAGGTGCCTATGCGCTGGTTGTTTCTGCTGTTACTGGTGCTCAACGTCTTTTATTACGTATGGCATCAGCAGGAAGCCCCGCTGAAGGTCAAGGAAGTCGCCCCATTGTCGCTGTACAAGGGGAATCAGCAAGAAATCCGACTGTTGCGTGAGACAGGTGTGTCGGCACCGCCCAAGCGTCGTGATGAATGCCTGGTAGTCGGAGGCGTGAAGGGGCAGGAGCAGTTGGATGCGCTGCGTCAGCGCCTGCTGAGTCTGGATATTGCCACCTCGCCGGTGGCAGGACAGCTGCCTGGGGCGGATGGTCGCTGGCTCAAGGTTTCTCCGGAAAGCGAGCGTTTGTTGGACCAAACGGTGCTCTTGGCTCTTTCCAATGATTTCAAAGACTTAAAACATAAAATTATTTTCTGCCAAGGTATTGCAACTGGCGAATAGCTTGATAGAATGGCGCCCGCTTCACAGGGAACACCACTCAGGTGGTAGAGCTGGAAGCGGTGTCAAAGCAGCTAAGTTTCAGATTTGATTGAAAAAATTTGAAAAAACGCTTGACACTAGGACGGCAGACAAATAGAATGCCGGCCACATCTGGAGGGATTCCCGAGCGGTCAAAGGGGACGGACTGTAAATCCGTTGCGAGAGCTTCGAAGGTTCGAATCCTTCTCCCTCCACCAGTTTTAGCGAGAGCCGCAAGCTCCGCGGGTATAGTTTAGTGGTAGAACCTCAGCCTTCCAAGCTGATGATGCGGGTTCGATTCCCGCTACCCGCTCCAAGTTTGCCGGATTTTGCACAAAGTGTTTCGCTCTTGTAGCTCAGTTGGTAGAGCACACCCTTGGTAAGGGTGAGGTCAGCGGTTCAAGTCCGCTCAAGAGCTCCATATAAACAAGGCAGATATGAAAATATCTGCCTTTGTTTTATCAGCGCAAGACTATTTCTTCTGCGGAGGATTGTATCGATGGCTAAGGAAAAGTTTGATCGTTCCCTTCCCCACGTTAACGTCGGCACTATCGGCCACGTTGACCACGGTAAGACCACTCTGACCGCAGCTCTGACTCGCGTTTGCTCCGAAGTTTTCGGTTCGGCAATCGTTGAGTTCGACAAGATCGACTCGGCTCCGGAAGAAAAAGCGCGCGGTATCACCATCAACACCGCTCACGTTGAGTACAACTCGACCATTCGTCACTACGCTCACGTTGACTGCCCAGGTCACGCTGACTACGTGAAGAACATGATCACCGGTGCTGCCCAGATGGACGGCGCGATCCTGGTTTGCTCGGCCGCCGATGGTCCGATGCCACAAACCCGTGAGCACATCCTGCTGTCCCGTCAGGTAGGCGTTCCGTACATCGTGGTCTTCCTGAACAAGGCTGACCTGGTAGACGACGCTGAGCTGCTGGAACTGGTCGAGATGGAAGTTCGCGACCTGCTGTCCACCTATGACTTCCCAGGCGACGACACCCCGATCATCATCGGTTCGGCTCGTATGGCGCTGGAAGGCAAAGACGACAACGAAATGGGCACTACCGCTGTTAAGAAGCTGGTAGAAACTCTGGACAGCTACATTCCTGAGCCAGTTCGTGCTATCGACCAGCCGTTCCTGATGCCGATCGAAGACGTATTCTCGATCTCGGGTCGTGGTACCGTTGTTACCGGTCGTATCGAGCGTGGTATCGTCCGCGTTCAGGATCCGCTGGAAATCGTTGGTCTGCGTGACACCACCACCACCACCTGCACCGGTGTTGAGATGTTCCGCAAGCTGCTGGACGAAGGTCGTGCTGGCGAGAACTGCGGCGTTCTGCTGCGTGGCACCAAGCGTGACGACGTTGAGCGTGGTCAGGTTCTGGTCAAGCCAGGTTCGGTCAAGCCGCACACCAAGTTCACCGCAGAAGTCTACGTCCTGTCGAAGGAAGAAGGCGGCCGTCACACGCCGTTCTTCAAAGGCTACCGTCCACAGTTCTACTTCCGTACCACTGACGTGACCGGTAACTGCGAACTGCCGGAAGGCGTTGAAATGGTAATGCCAGGTGACAACATTCAGATGACTGTTACCCTGATCAAGACCATCGCAATGGAAGACGGTCTGCGCTTCGCTATCCGTGAAGGCGGTCGTACCGTCGGCGCCGGTGTCGTGGCAAAAATTATTGAATAAGTAGTTGATTTACTTGATCAGGCCGGTATAATGGCCGGCCTGATACAGCGTTACAGGTCAGTAGCTCAATTGGCAGAGCGACGGTCTCCAAAACCGTAGGTTGGGGGTTCGATTCCCTCCTGACCTGCCATTTCACCTCGGTGTGATGGCTTTCTTCTTACAGGATCCTCCTCGATGACCCCCAAAACTGAAGCCCAAGAATCGCGTTTTGATCTGTTCAAGTGGCTGGCTGTAGTGGCTTTGGTGGTTGTTGGTGTCGTGGGTAATCAATATTACTCCGCCTCTCCAATCCTGTATCGCGTTCTTGTGCTTCTCGTCCTTGCTGCTGTCGCGGGCTTTGTAGCTCTGCAGACTGCGAAGGGCAAGTCGTTCTTTGCGTTGGCGAAGGAAGCTCGTACCGAGATTCGTAAAGTCGTGTGGCCGACCCGCCAGGAAACCACCCAGACCACGCTGATTGTCGTGGCTGTCGTGCTGGTTATGGCACTGCTGCTGTGGGGGCTCGACTCCCTGCTCGGCTGGGCGGTCTCCTTGATCGTTGGCTAAAGGTGTCCCGTGGCTAAGCGTTGGTATGTTGTGCATGCTTACTCGGGTTACGAGAAGCATGTAATGCGCTCCCTCATCGAGCGCGTCAAGCTGGCTGGCATGGAAGACGGTTTCGGCGAGATCTTGGTCCCGACCGAAGAAGTCGTCGAAATGCGCAACGGCCAGAAGCGCAAGAGTGAGCGTAAATTCTTCCCTGGCTATGTACTGGTCCAGATGGAGATGAATGAAGGGACTTGGCACTTGGTCAAGGATACCCCTCGCGTGATGGGCTTTATCGGCGGTACTGCTGACAAGCCTGCGCCGATTACCGATAAAGAAGCTGAGGCCATCCTGCGTCGCGTTGCCGACGGTAGCGATAAGCCGAAGCCCAAGACGCTGTTCGAGCCAGGTGAAGTGGTTCGAGTCATTGATGGTCCGTTCGCTGACTTCAATGGTAGTGTCGAAGAAGTTAACTACGAAAAGAGTCGCCTGCAGGTTGCGGTGCTCATTTTCGGTCGCTCTACTCCGGTGGAGCTCGAGTTCAGCCAGGTCGAAAAGGTCTAGGCGGACGAAGCATCCCATACCCCGCAGCCCTGTGTGCTGCGGGGTTTTGTCGTCACTGGGATAAAACGCAAGTCATCCGGGGAGCCATCAGGCGTTCGTACCCGATTTTGGAGTAGCTCATGGCTAAGAAGATTCAGGCTTACATCAAGCTGCAAGTTAAGGCCGGCCAGGCCAACCCAAGCCCACCCGTTGGTCCAGCTCTGGGTCAACATGGTGTGAACATCATGGAATTCTGCAAGGCCTTCAACGCCCGTACCCAGGGTCAAGAAGCCGGCCTGCCGACTCCAGTGATCATCACTGTCTACAGCGACCGTAGCTTCACCTTCGAGACCAAGAGCACCCCTGCCTCGGTTCTGCTGAAGAAAGCTGCTGGCCTGACCAGTGGTTCGGCTCGCCCGAACACCGTTAAAGTCGGTACCGTTACCCGTGCTCAGCTGGAAGACATCGCGAAAGCCAAACAGGCTGACCTGACTGCCGCTGACCTGGACGCTGCTGTACGCACCATCGCTGGCTCTGCCCGCAGCATGGGCCTGAACGTGGAGGGTGTGTAATGGCTAAGCTGACCAAACGCCAAAAGGCAATCGCCGAGAAAATCGAAGCAGGCAAGGCCTACAACTTCGAAGAAGCGGCAACTCTGCTGGCCTCGCTGCCTGCTGCCAAGTTCGTCGAGTCCTACGACATCGCCGTTAACCTCGGTGTTGACCCGCGTAAATCCGACCAGGTCGTACGTAGCGCTACCGTGCTGCCACACGGCACTGGCAAGACCGTTCGCGTTGCTGTCTTCACCCAGGGTCCAGCTGCTGAAGCTGCTCTGGCTGCCGGCGCTGATCGCGTAGGTATGGATGATCTGGCTGCCGAAATGAAAGGCGGCGACCTGAACTATGACGTCGTTATCGCATCGCCTGATGCCATGCGCGTTGTAGGTCAGCTGGGTCAGGTTCTGGGTCCTCGCGGCCTGATGCCTAACCCGAAAGTTGGTACCGTGACCCCAGACGTAGCCACTGCCGTGAAAAACGCCAAGGCTGGTCAGGTTCGCTACCGTACCGACAAAAACGGTATCATCCACACCTCCGTTGGCAAGATCGGCTTTGAAGCTGACAAGCTGAAGGAAAACGTTGAAGCCCTGATCGCTGACCTGAAGCGTATCAAGCCAGCTTCCTCGAAAGGTATCTACGTTAAGCGCGTTACCCTGAGCACCACCATGGGCCCAGGTCTGGTCATCGATCAGAGCTCGCTGAACGTGTAAGAACATGGCGGCGCGACCAGTCGCGCCGCCAGCAAAAATTGGGGTCCCTGCCTGGCGGGGGCTATCCAAGACCGTAGGCGGCGCAAGCCTTAAAATATCAGCCCACGCAGATGGTGCTCCCGATTCGTTACCGAATCAGACACCAAAACGACATCCGGCCTCGGCCAGATGAAACGGTAAAAACCAGGAGTAAACCCGTGGCAATTAAACTCGAAGACAAGAAGGCCATCGTCGCTGAAGTCAACGAGGCTGCCAAAGTCGCTCTGTCCGCTGTCGTGGCTGATGCCCGTGGTGTGACTGTAAGCGCAATGACCGGACTCCGTAAAGAGGCCCGCGAAGCTGGCGTATACGTACGTGTAGTGCGTAATACCCTGCTCAAGCGCGCTGTTGAAGGCACCGAATTCTCGATCCTCAACGACGCGTTCAAAGGCCCGACCCTGATTGCTTTCTCCAACGAACACCCGGGCGCTGCTGCTCGTCTGTTCAAAGAGTTCGCCAAGGGTCAGGACAAGTTCGAGATCAAGGCAGCTGCGTTTGACGGCAATTTCATTGCAGCGAACCAGATCGACGTGTTGGCTACCCTGCCGACCCGCGACGAAGCTATTGCACGACTGATGAGCGTTATTCAAGGCGCCACCAGCAAGCTGGCTCGTACTCTGGCAGCCATTCGCGACCAGAAAGAAGCTACCGCCGCCTAAGGCGTGCGAACTCTTTCAAAATCATACGTTTAATTTGATGGCTGCGTAGGCTGTCACCCCAATACAGGATTGAGTCATGTCTCTGACTAACGAACAAATCATCGAAGCAATCGGCCAGAAAACCGTTCTGGAAGTTGTTGAGCTGATCAAAGCAATGGAAGAAACCTTCGGCGTTACCGCTGCTGTTGCCGCTGCTGGCCCAGCTGCTGCTGCTGCCGTTGTTGAAGAGCAGACCGAGTTCAACGTTGTTCTGGTTGAAGCCGGCGACAAGAAAGTGAACGTGATCAAAGCCGTTCGCGAACTGACCGGTCTGGGCCTGAAAGAAGCCAAAGAGAAAGTCGATGGCGCTCCTCAGGTTGTAGCTGAAGGCGTTTCGAAAGAAGCCGCTGAAGACGCTAAGAAGAAGCTGGAAGAAGCAGGCGCTAAAGTCGAGCTGAAGTAATCTCGACCTTGCGATGCCAGCCTGAGCGTTGAGCGAAAGGCTGATGGCTGGTGGCTTATGCCACCGGCCTTTTTCCGTTATTGGTGGCCGGTCAGGCCGGTCCCGATAACGAGCTGCAAGACACCCATGTGGGTGGCGCAAACCAAGGGGTTTGCACGATTTTCTGGCTGCTCCCGCCGGGAGAAGCCAAACAAGCAGGTGACCAAGCTGGGGAACGCTGATGGCTTACTCATACACTGAGAAAAAACGTATCCGCAAGGACTTTAGCAAGTTGCCGGACGTCATGGATGTGCCTTACCTCCTGGCCATCCAGCTGGATTCGTATCGCGAATTCCTGCAAGCGGGAGCATCCAAGGATCACTTCCGCGACGTCGGCCTGCACGCGGCCTTCAAATCGGTATTCCCGATCATCAGCTACTCCGGCAATGCTGCCCTGGAGTACGTAGGCTATCGCCTGGGCGAACCCGCCTTCGATGTGAAGGAATGTGTCCTGCGTGGCGTGACCTTCGCGGTCCCACTGCGGGTCAAGGTGCGCCTGATCATCTTCGACAAGGAATCGTCGAACAAAGCGATCAAGGACATCAAAGAGCAAGAAGTCTACATGGGTGAAATCCCCCTGATGACTGAGAACGGTACCTTCGTTATCAACGGTACCGAGCGTGTGATCGTTTCCCAACTGCACCGTTCGCCTGGTGTGTTCTTCGACCACGACCGTGGCAAGACCCACAGCTCGGGCAAGCTGCTGTACTCCGCTCGCATCATCCCTTACCGCGGTTCCTGGCTGGACTTCGAGTTCGACCCGAAGGACTGCGTGTTCGTGCGTATCGACCGTCGCCGCAAATTGCCGGCCTCGGTGCTGCTGCGCGCCCTGGGTTACAGCACTGAAGAAGTGCTGAATACCTTCTACACCACCAACGTGTTCCACATTTCCGGCGAAAAACTCAGCCTGGAACTGGTGCCACAGCGTCTGCGTGGTGAAGTTGCAGTCATGGACATCCATGACGAAACCGGCAAAGTCATCGTCGAGCAAGGCCGCCGTATTACCGCGCGCCACATCAACCAGCTCGAGAAGGCCGGCGTCAAGCAACTGGACGTTCCAATGGAATACGTCCTGGGCCGCACTACCGCCAAGGCTATCGTGCATCCGGCTACCGGCGAAATTCTCGCCGAATGCAACACCGAGATGACCACCGAGCTGCTGATCAAGGTCGCCAAGGCGCAGGTTGTCCGTATCGAGACCCTGTACACCAACGACATCGATTGCGGTCCGTTCATCTCTGACACTCTGAAGATCGATACCACCAGCAACCAGCTGGAAGCTCTGGTCGAGATCTACCGCATGATGCGTCCAGGCGAGCCGCCAACCAAGGATGCAGCCGAGACCCTGTTCAACAACCTGTTCTTCAGTGCCGAGCGTTACGATCTGTCCGCCGTAGGCCGCATGAAGTTCAACCGTCGTATCGGTCGTACCGAGATCGAGGGTTCGGGCGTGCTGAGCAAGGAAGACATCGTCGAGGTTCTGAAGACCCTGGTCGATATCCGTAACGGCAAAGGTATCGTCGACGACATCGACCACCTGGGTAACCGCCGCGTACGTTGCGTCGGCGAGATGGCCGAGAACCAGTTCCGTGTTGGCCTGGTGCGTGTGGAGCGCGCGGTCAAGGAACGCCTGTCGATGGCGGAAAGCGAAGGCCTGATGCCGCAAGACCTGATCAACGCCAAGCCGGTAGCGGCGGCGGTGAAAGAGTTCTTCGGTTCCAGCCAGCTGTCCCAGTTCATGGACCAGAACAACCCTCTCTCGGAGATTACCCACAAGCGCCGCGTCTCTGCACTCGGCCCTGGCGGTCTGACCCGTGAGCGGGCCGGCTTCGAAGTCCGTGACGTACACCCGACCCACTATGGCCGTGTGTGCCCGATCGAGACCCCTGAAGGTCCGAACATCGGTCTGATCAACTCCTTGGCGGCCTACGCCCGCACCAACCAGTACGGCTTCCTGGAAAGCCCGTACCGCGTGGTGAAGGAAGGCGTTGTCAGCGACGACATCGTGTTCCTGTCGGCAATCGAAGAGGCGGATCACGTCATCGCACAGGCTTCGGCCGCGATGAACGACAAGAAGCAACTGATCGATGAGCTGGTAGCAGTTCGTCACCTGAACGAATTCACCGTCAAGGCGCCGGAAGACGTCACCCTGATGGACGTTTCGCCGAAGCAGGTTGTTTCCGTTGCAGCGTCGCTGATTCCGTTCCTCGAGCACGACGACGCCAACCGTGCGTTGATGGGTTCGAACATGCAGCGTCAGGCTGTACCAACCCTGCGTGCCGACAAGCCGCTGGTAGGTACCGGCATGGAGCGCAACGTTGCCCGTGACTCCGGTGTCTGCGTGGTTGCTCGCCGCGGTGGTGTGATCGACTCGGTCGACGCTAGCCGTATCGTTGTTCGCGTTGCCGACGACGAAGTGGAAACCGGCGAAGCAGGTGTGGATATCTACAACCTGACCAAGTACACCCGTTCGAACCAGAACACCTGCATCAACCAGCGTCCGCTGGTGAGCAAAGGTGACAAGGTTCAGCGTGGTGACATCATGGCCGACGGCCCGTCCACCGACATGGGTGAGCTGGCTCTGGGTCAGAACATGCGCATCGCGTTCATGGCGTGGAACGGCTTCAACTTCGAAGACTCCATCTGCCTGTCCGAGCGTGTGGTTCAGGAAGATCGCTTCACCACCATCCACATTCAGGAACTGACCTGTGTGGCGCGTGACACCAAGCTCGGCCCAGAGGAAATCACTGCGGACATCCCGAACGTGGGTGAAGCCGCACTGAACAAGCTGGACGAAGCCGGTATCGTTTACGTAGGTGCTGAAGTTGGCGCTGGCGACATCCTGGTTGGCAAGGTCACGCCAAAAGGCGAAACCCAACTGACTCCGGAAGAAAAACTGCTGCGCGCAATCTTCGGTGAGAAGGCCAGCGACGTTAAGGACACCTCCCTGCGTGTGCCAACCGGCACCAAGGGTACTGTCATCGACGTACAGGTCTTCACCCGTGATGGCGTGGAGCGCGATAGCCGCGCGCTGGCCATCGAGAAGATGCAGCTCGACGAGATCCGCAAGGACCTCAACGAAGAGTTCCGCATTGTTGAAGGTGCAACCTTCGAGCGTCTGCGTTCTGCCCTGAACGGTCAGGTGGTTGATGGTGGTGCGGGCCTGAAGAAAGGCACCGTGATCACTGACGAGGTGCTGGACGGTCTGGAGCACGGCCAGTGGTTCAAACTGCGCATGGCTGAAGATGCACTGAACGAGCAGCTGGAAAAGGCTCAGCAGTACATCGTCGACCGTCGCCGTCTGCTGGACGACAAGTTCGAAGACAAGAAGCGCAAGCTGCAGCAGGGCGATGACCTGGCACCGGGCGTACTGAAGATCGTCAAGGTTTACCTGGCAATCCGCCGTCGCATCCAGCCGGGTGACAAGATGGCCGGTCGTCACGGTAACAAGGGTGTTGTCTCGGTCATCATGCCGGTTGAAGACATGCCGCACGATGCCAACGGTACTCCGGTTGACGTCGTACTGAACCCGCTGGGTGTACCTTCGCGTATGAACGTTGGTCAGATCCTTGAAACCCACCTGGGCCTCGCGGCCAAGGGTCTGGGCGAGAAGATCGACCGCATGCTCGAAGAGCAGCGTAAAGCTGCTGAGCTGCGCGTGTTCCTGACCGAGGTCTACAACGAGATCGGCGGTCGTCAGGAAAACCTCGACGAGTTCACCGACGAAGAGATCCTGGCCCTGGCTAACAACCTGAAGAAAGGCGTGCCGATGGCTACCCCGGTCTTCGATGGTGCCAAGGAGCGCGAGATCAAGGCCATGCTGAAGCTGGCCGACCTGCCAGAGAGCGGCCAGATGGTGCTGTTCGACGGCCGTACCGGCAACAAGTTCGAGCGTCCTGTGACCGTTGGTTACATGTACATGCTCAAGCTGAACCACTTGGTGGACGACAAGATGCACGCGCGTTCCACTGGTTCCTACAGCCTGGTTACCCAGCAGCCGCTGGGTGGTAAGGCACAGTTCGGTGGTCAGCGTTTCGGGGAGATGGAAGTGTGGGCGCTGGAAGCATACGGCGCGGCATACACCCTGCAAGAAATGCTCACAGTGAAGTCGGACGACGTGAACGGCCGTACCAAGATGTACAAGAACATCGTGGATGGCGATCACCGTATGGAGCCGGGCATGCCCGAGTCCTTCAACGTGTTGATCAAAGAGATCCGTTCGCTCGGTATCGATATCGATCTGGAAACCGAATAACACGTGACGCGAAGGGGAGTGGGGCAGGTAATGCCCGCTCCCTGCTCCGCCAGGAGGAAAGGCCTTGAAAGACCTACTGAATTTGCTGAAAAACCAGGGTCAAGTCGAAGAGTTCGACGCCATCCGCATCGGTCTGGCGTCGCCTGAAATGATCCGTTCGTGGTCGTTCGGTGAAGTTAAGAAGCCGGAAACCATCAACTACCGTACGTTCAAGCCTGAGCGTGACGGCCTGTTCTGCGCCAAGATCTTTGGCCCAGTCAAGGACTACGAGTGCCTGTGCGGCAAGTACAAGCGCCTCAAGCACCGCGGCGTAATCTGCGAGAAGTGCGGCGTTGAAGTTGCCCTGGCGAAGGTTCGTCGTGAGCGCATGGCGCACATCGAGCTGGCCTCGCCGGTTGCCCACATCTGGTTCCTGAAGTCGCTGCCGTCCCGTATCGGCCTGCTGATGGACATGACCCTGCGTGATATCGAGCGCGTGCTCTACTTCGAGAGCTATGTCGTTATCGACCCGGGCATGACTACCCTGGAAAAGGGCCAGCTGCTGAACGACGAGCAGTACTTCGAAGCGCTGGAAGAGTTCGGTGACGACTTCGATGCCCGCATGGGTGCCGAGGCTGTCCGCGAGCTGCTGCACGCTATCGACCTGGAGCACGAGATCGGCCGCCTGCGCGAAGAAATTCCGCAGACCAACTCGGAAACCAAGATCAAGAAGCTTTCCAAGCGTCTGAAGCTGATGGAAGCTTTCCAGGGCTCGGGCAACCTGCCTGAGTGGATGGTCCTGACCGTTCTGCCAGTGCTGCCGCCGGACCTGCGTCCGCTGGTGCCGCTGGATGGTGGCCGTTTTGCGACCTCCGACCTGAACGACCTGTATCGTCGGGTGATCAACCGTAACAACCGTCTGAAGCGCCTGCTGGATCTGTCGGCGCCGGACATCATCGTGCGCAACGAAAAGCGCATGCTGCAGGAAGCGGTCGACGCCCTGCTGGATAACGGCCGCCGTGGTCGCGCCATCACTGGCTCGAACAAGCGTCCGCTGAAGTCCCTGGCCGACATGATCAAAGGTAAGCAAGGTCGCTTCCGTCAGAACTTGCTCGGTAAGCGTGTTGACTACTCCGGCCGTTCGGTAATTACCGTAGGTCCGACCCTGCGTCTGCACCAGTGCGGTCTGCCGAAGAAGATGGCCCTCGAGCTGTTCAAGCCGTTCATTTTCGGCAAGCTGGAAATGCGTGGTCTGGCGACCACCATCAAGGCTGCCAAGAAGATGGTCGAGCGCGAGCTGCCAGAGGTTTGGGACGTTCTCGCCGAAGTGATTCGCGAACACCCCGTACTGCTCAACCGTGCACCGACTCTTCACCGTCTGGGTATCCAGGCGTTTGAACCCGTACTGATCGAAGGTAAGGCTATCCAGCTGCACCCGCTGGTCTGTGCTGCGTACAACGCCGACTTCGACGGCGACCAGATGGCCGTTCACGTGCCGCTGACCCTGGAAGCCCAGCTCGAAGCGCGTGCGCTGATGATGTCGACCAACAACATCCTGTCGCCAGCCAACGGTGAGCCAATCATCGTTCCGTCGCAGGACGTTGTACTGGGTCTGTATTACATGACCCGTGAAGCGATCAATGCCAAGGGCGAGGGTCGCGTGTTCGCCGACCTGCAGGAAGTCGACCGCGTATTCCGCGCCGGCGAAGCCGCCCTGCACGCGAAAATCAAGGTTCGTATCAACGAAACCGTGAAAGAGCGTGATGGCTCGGTGGTCAAGAACACCCGCATCGTCGACACCACCGTCGGCCGTGCGCTGCTGTTCCAGGTTGTGCCAGCAGGTCTGCCGTACGACGTGGTCAACCAGCCGATGAAGAAAAAGGCGATCTCCAAGCTGATCAACCAGTGCTATCGCGTGGTTGGTCTGAAAGAGACCGTTATCTTCGCCGACCAGCTGATGTACACCGGTTTCGCTTACTCGACCATTTCCGGCGTTTCCATCGGTGTTAACGACTTCGTTATCCCGGACGAGAAAGCCCGCATCATCGGTAACGCTACCGACGAAGTGAAGGAAATCGAGAGCCAGTACGCCTCCGGTCTGGTAACCCAGGGCGAGAAGTACAACAAGGTCATCGACTTGTGGTCGAAGGCGAACGACGAAGTGTCCAAGGCGATGATGGCCAACCTCTCGAAAGAGAAGGTCATCGACCGCGAAGGCAAGGAAGTCGAGCAAGAGTCCTTCAACTCGATGTACATGATGGCTGACTCGGGTGCGCGGGGTTCCGCAGCCCAGATCCGTCAGTTGGCCGGTATGCGTGGTCTGATGGCCAAGCCGGACGGCTCCATCATCGAGACGCCGATCACTGCGAACTTCCGTGAAGGTCTGAGCGTACTTCAGTACTTCATCTCGACTCACGGTGCTCGTAAGGGTCTGGCGGATACCGCACTGAAAACCGCTAACTCCGGTTACCTGACTCGTCGTCTGGTGGACGTTGCCCAGGATCTGGTTGTGACCGAGATCGACTGCGGCACCGATCAGGGCCTGGTGATGACGCCACACATCGAAGGCGGCGACGTTGTAGAGCCGCTGGGTGAGCGTGTATTGGGTCGTGTCATCGCCCGTGACGTGTTCAAGCCAGGCACCGAGGACGTTATCGTTCCGGCCGGTACCTTGGTCGACGAGCAGTGGGTTGAGTTCATCGAGCTGAACAGCATCGACGAAGTGATCGTGCGTTCGCCGATCAACTGCGAAACCCGCTACGGCATCTGTGCCAAGTGCTACGGTCGTGACCTGGCTCGCGGTCACCAGGTGAACATCGGTGAAGCTGTCGGCGTTATCGCTGCCCAGTCGATCGGTGAGCCGGGTACCCAGCTGACCATGCGTACGTTCCACATCGGTGGTGCCGCAAGCCGTACTTCGGCTGCCGACAGCGTCCAGGTGAAGAATGGCGGTATGGTGCGTCTGCACAACCTGAAGCAGGTTGAGCGTGCCGACGGTAACCTGGTTGCCGTATCGCGTTCGGGTGAGTTGGCGATTGCCGACGAGTTCGGTCGTGAGCGTGAGCGCTACAAGCTGCCTTACGGTGCGGTGATTTCGGTCAAGGAAGGTGAAAAGGTCGAAGCTGGCGCCATCGTCGCCAAGTGGGACCCGCACACTCACCCGATCGTTACCGAGCTGAAAGGTACCGTGACCTTCGTGGGCATGGAAGAAAACATCACCATCAAGCGTCAGACCGATGAACTGACTGGCTTGACCAACATTGAAGTACTGGACGTCAAGGATCGCCCTGCCGCAGGCAAGGAAATCCGTCCAGCAATCAAGATGGTCGATGCCTCAGGCAAGGACCTGTACCTGCCAGGTACTGACGTACCTGCCCAGTACTTCCTGCCAGCCAACGCCCTTGTCGGTGTGGCTGACGGTGCGCAGATCGGTGTTGGTGACGTTATCGCGCGTATCCCGCAAGAAACGTCGAAGACCCGTGACATTACCGGTGGTCTGCCGCGTGTTGCCGACCTGTTCGAAGCGCGTCGTCCGAAAGAAGCCTCGATTCTGGCTGAAGTCAGCGGCACCATCGCATTCGGTAAAGAGACCAAGGGCAAGCGTCGCCTGGTGATCACTCCGACCGACGGTAGCGATCCGTACGAAGAGCTGATTCCGAAGTGGCGCCACCTGAACGTCTTCGAAGGTGAACAGGTAAACCGCGGCGAAGTTATCTCCGACGGCCCGAGCGATCCGCATGACATCCTGCGTCTGCTGGGTGTGAGCGCGCTGGCGAAGTACATCGTCAACGAGATCCAGGATGTTTACCGTCTGCAAGGCGTGAAGATCAACGACAAGCACATCGAGACCATCCTGCGTCAGATGCTGCGCAAGGTCGAGATCTCCGAGTCGGGCGATTCCAGCTTCATCAAGGGCGACCAGATGGAACTGACCCAGGTGCTGGTAGAGAACGAGCGTCTCGCTAGCGAGGACAAGTTCATCTCCAAGTTCACCCGTGTGTTGCTGGGTATCACCAAGGCCTCGCTGTCCACCGAGTCGTTCATCTCCGCGGCTTCCTTCCAGGAAACCACCCGCGTACTGACCGAAGCGGCTGTAACCGGCAAGCGCGACTACCTGCGCGGCCTGAAAGAGAACGTGGTCGTGGGTCGTCTGATCCCGGCTGGTACTGGTCTGGCCTACCACAGCGAGCGTAAGCGTCGCCGTGATGCCGACAAACCGCTGCGTGTAAGCGCCAGTGAAGTGGAAGCTGCACTGACCGAAGCGCTGAATTCCAGCGGTAACTAAGTACAGGGCAAGGCCCCGGCAAGCCTCGGGCGAGCATCGGCGACATGAAATGTTGCCGATGATCGGGCGGGGAGGGCCGGGGCCTCGTCTTGACTGGGTGCAAGATCCTCTTTAGACTTTTGTACCCTTAAATTTGGTGAGGCTCCGTCTCGCCAATTTTTGGCTTTCTTGCAAGACAATAGAGTCGCAAGACAATCAGTGGAGCTAGTAGATGGCAACTATCAACCAGCTGGTACGTCAGCCGCGTAAGCGTTCGGTCGAGAAGTCCGACGTTCCTGCGCTGCAGAACTGCCCGCAGCGTCGTGGCGTGTGCACCCGTGTGTACACCACCACGCCGAAAAAACCTAACTCGGCACTGCGTAAAGTATGCCGTGTGCGTCTGACCAACGGTTTCGAGGTTTCCTCGTACATCGGTGGTGAAGGCCACAACCTGCAAGAGCACAGCGTCGTCCTGATTCGTGGCGGCCGTGTAAAAGACTTGCCAGGTGTTCGTTACCACACCGTTCGCGGCTCTCTGGATACTTCGGGCGTTAAAGGCCGTAACCAGGGTCGTTCGAAGTACGGTACCAAGCGTCCGAAGTAATCGGTCGTTTGCAGACATCCATTTTTTTGAGTCGATAAGAGTAAGGTCGGGCGTGGGTCGAATGACCTGGTCCCGGGCTAACCTGAAGACCGTTTGAGGGCTTATCATGCCAAGACGTCGTGTAGCAGCAAAACGTGAGATCCTTGACGATCCGAAGTACGGATCCCAGATCCTCGCGAAGTTCATGAACCACGTGATGGAAAGCGGCAAGAAGGCCGTAGCCGAGCGCATCGTTTACGGTGCCCTGGATACCGTCAAAGCACGCAAGAACAGCGACCCCCTGGAAATCTTCGAGAAAGCTCTCGACGCCATCGCTCCGCTGGTCGAAGTAAAGTCCCGTCGTGTCGGCGGTGCCACTTACCAGGTTCCGGTTGAAGTTCGTCCATCCCGTCGTAACGCTCTGGCAATGCGCTGGCTCGTAGACTACGCCCGCAAGCGCGGCGAGAAGTCGATGGCTCTGCGTCTGGCCGGCGAGCTGCTGGATGCTGCCGAAGGCAAGGGTGCTGCAGTCAAGAAGCGTGAAGACGTTCACCGTATGGCTGAAGCCAACAAAGCGTTCTCGCACTACCGCTTCTAATTCAAGCATCAATCTTTTTGCGAGGGCTTTATGGCTCGTACTACAGCAATTAACCGCTACCGTAACATTGGTATCTGTGCCCACGTTGACGCGGGCAAGACCACCACTACCGAGCGGATCCTGTTCTACACAGGTCTGAGCCACAAAATGGGCGAGGTGCATGACGGCGCCGCGACCACCGACTGGATGGTGCAGGAGCAGGAGCGGGGTATCACCATTACCTCCGCTGCCGTTACCACCTTCTGGAAAGGTTCCCGTGGTCAGTATGACAACTACCGCGTAAACGTCATCGATACCCCTGGCCACGTTGACTTCACCATTGAAGTAGAGCGTTCGCTGCGTGTACTCGACGGCGCGGTCGTTGTGTTCTGTGGCACCTCCGGCGTTGAGCCGCAGTCCGAAACCGTATGGCGTCAGGCCAACAAGTACGGCGTTCCGCGTGTTGTTTACGTGAACAAGATGGACCGTGCTGGTGCAAACTTCCTGCGCGTCGTAGGTCAGATCAAGAACCGTCTGGGTCACACTCCGGTTCCTGTTCAGCTGGCCATCGGTTCGGAAGATAACTTCCAGGGTCAGGTTGACCTGATCAAGATGAAGGCTATCTACTGGAACGACGACGACAAGGGTACTACCTACCGCGAGGAAGAAATTCCTGCGGATATGGTCGAGCTGGCTAACGAATGGCGCAACAACATGGTTGAAGCCGCCGCCGAAGCCACCGAAGAGCTGATGAACAAGTACCTTGAAGAAGGTGAGCTGTCCGTCGAAGAGATCAAGGCAGGCCTGCGCGCGCGCACCCTGGCCAGCGAGATCGTTCCGGCTGTCTGCGGTTCGTCGTTCAAGAACAAGGGTGTTCCCCTGGTTCTCGACGCCGTTATCGACTTCCTGCCAGCTCCGACCGAGATCCCTGCGATCAAGGGTATCCACCCTGACCTGATCGATGTGCCTAAGGACGAAGTCAAGCCAGAGCAATTCGACGAGCGTCATGCTGACGACGACGAGCCGTTCTCGGCCCTGGCCTTCAAGATTGCCACCGACCCGTTCGTTGGTACTCTGACCTTCGTTCGCGTTTACTCGGGCTTCCTGACCTCCGGTGACTCCGTCATCAACTCGGTCAAGGGCAAGAAAGAGCGCGTTGGTCGTATGGTCCAGATGCACGCCAACCAGCGTGAAGAGATCAAAGAAGTACGTGCAGGCGACATCGCTGCTCTGATCGGCATGAAGGACGTCACCACTGGTGATACCCTGTGCAACGCCGACAAGCCGATCATCCTTGAGCGTATGGACTTCCCTGAGCCTGTGATTTCGCTCTCTGTAGAGCCGAAAACCAAGCAGGACCAGGAGAAGATGGGTATCGCACTGGGCAAGCTGGCTCAGGAAGACCCATCGTTCCGCGTCAAGACCGATGAAGAAACCGGTCAGACCATCATCTCCGGTATGGGTGAGCTGCACCTGGATATCCTCGTTGACCGCATGAAGCGCGAATTCAACGTCGAAGCCAACATCGGCAAGCCGCAGGTTTCGTACCGCGAGAAGATCACCAAATCCAACGTCGAGATCGAAGGCAAGTTCGTTCGTCAGTCGGGTGGTCGTGGTCAGTTCGGTCACTGCTGGGTTCGCTTCTCCGAGCCGGACGTGGACGACAAGGGCAACATCACTGAAGGTCTGGTGTTCTCCAACGAAGTCGTTGGTGGTGTGATTCCTAAGGAATACATCCCTGCGATCCAGAAGGGTATCGAAGAGCAGATGAAAAACGGCGTTGTTGCCGGTTATCCTCTGATCGGCCTGAAGGCCGCGGTATTCGACGGTTCGTACCACGACGTCGACTCCAACGAAATGGCGTTCAAAATCGCTGCTTCGATGGCGACCAAGCAACTGGCCCAGAAGGGCGGTGGCGTGGTTCTCGAGCCGATCATGAAAGTCGAAGTTGTAACCCCGGAAGACTACCTGGGTGACGTGATGGGTGACCTGAACCGTCGTCGTGGTCTGGTCCAGGGTATGGATGAGTCGGTCTCTGGCCGTGTCGTCCGTGCTGAAGTACCGCTCGGAGAGATGTTCGGTTACGCAACCGACGTTCGTTCCATGTCTCAGGGTCGCGCAAGCTACTCCATGGAATTCTCCAAATACGCCGAAGCTCCGTCGAACATCGTCGAAGCACTCGTTAAAAAACAAGGCTAATCCCCTTTAGGCAAGAGGTTCACTGTCGTGGCTAAAGAAAAATTTGATCGTTCCCTTCCCCACGTTAACGTCGGCACTATCGGCCACGTTGACCACGGTAAGACCACTCTGACCGCAGCTCTGACTCGCGTTTGCTCCGAAGTTTTCGGTTCGGCAATCGTTGAGTTCGACAAGATCGACTCGGCTCCGGAAGAAAAAGCGCGCGGTATCACCATCAACACCGCTCACGTTGAGTACAACTCGACCATTCGTCACTACGCTCACGTTGACTGCCCAGGTCACGCTGACTACGTGAAGAACATGATCACCGGTGCTGCCCAGATGGACGGCGCGATCCTGGTTTGCTCGGCCGCCGATGGTCCGATGCCACAAACCCGTGAGCACATCCTGCTGTCCCGTCAGGTAGGCGTTCCGTACATCGTGGTCTTCCTGAACAAGGCTGACCTGGTAGACGACGCTGAGCTGCTGGAACTGGTCGAGATGGAAGTTCGCGACCTGCTGTCCACCTATGACTTCCCAGGCGACGACACCCCGATCATCATCGGTTCGGCTCGTATGGCGCTGGAAGGCAAAGACGACAACGAAATGGGCACTACCGCTGTTAAGAAGCTGGTAGAAACTCTGGACAGCTACATTCCTGAGCCAGTTCGTGCTATCGACCAGCCGTTCCTGATGCCGATCGAAGACGTATTCTCGATCTCGGGTCGTGGTACCGTTGTTACCGGTCGTATCGAGCGTGGTATCGTCCGCGTTCAGGATCCGCTGGAAATCGTTGGTCTGCGTGACACCACCACCACCACCTGCACCGGTGTTGAGATGTTCCGCAAGCTGCTGGACGAAGGTCGTGCTGGCGAGAACTGCGGCGTTCTGCTGCGTGGCACCAAGCGTGACGACGTTGAGCGTGGTCAGGTTCTGGTCAAGCCAGGTTCGGTCAAGCCGCACACCAAGTTCACCGCAGAAGTCTACGTCCTGTCGAAGGAAGAAGGCGGCCGTCACACGCCGTTCTTCAAAGGCTACCGTCCACAGTTCTACTTCCGTACCACTGACGTGACCGGTAACTGCGAACTGCCGGAAGGCGTTGAAATGGTAATGCCAGGTGACAACATTCAGATGACTGTTACCCTGATCAAGACCATCGCAATGGAAGACGGTCTGCGCTTCGCTATCCGTGAAGGCGGTCGTACCGTCGGCGCCGGCGTTGTGGCCAAAATCATCGAGTAATCACTCGACCGATTGAAAAAACCCCCGCTCAGCGGGGGTTTTTTTTATTGGGTTGACACTAATTGGGGGCGTCTATAGAATCACGCCTCCTTTTAGCGGGCGTAGTGCGTCCGTTGGGAACAGCCTGGAGTCTGAAATCCAATGCAAAATCAGCAAATCCGTATCAGGTTGAAGGCTTTCGACCATCGCCTGATCGACCAATCCACCCAGGAAATCGTGGAAACCGCGAAACGTACTGGTGCACAAGTGCGTGGTCCAATTCCACTGCCTACCCGCAAAGAGCGTTTCACCGTTCTGGTTTCCCCGCACGTCAACAAAGACGCGCGTGACCAGTACGAGATTCGCACTCATAAGCGTGTTCTGGACATCGTCCAGCCAACGGATAAAACCGTTGACGCGCTGATGAAGCTTGATCTGGCGGCAGGTGTGGAAGTACAGATCAGCCTCGGCTAAGACTTCGGTCTAGTCGTGTAACGCTCTGAAATGGGCGGCCATAGCGGGTGAAAGCCCCGTACACTCATGAGGTTTACAACATGACTATTGGTGTAATCGGTCGCAAGTGCGGTATGACCCGCATTTTCACCGAAGAAGGTGTCTCCATTCCGGTCACGGTCATTGAGATCGAGCCGAATCGCGTCACCCAGTTCAAAACTGAAGAAACCGATGGCTACCGTGCAGTGCAAGTCACTGTCGGCGAGCGTCGTGCTTCGCGTGTGACTGCCGCTCAGGCAGGCCACTTCGCCAAGGCCAACGTTGCCGCTGGTCGCGGTGTTTGGGAGTTCCGTCTTGAAGAAGGCGATTTCCAGGCTGGCGATCTGATCAAAGCTGAACTCTTCACTGCAGGCCAGCTGGTTGACGTTACTGGTCAGTCCAAAGGTAAAGGCTTCGCCGGTACCATCAAGCGCTGGAACTTCCGTGGTCAGGACAACACCCACGGTAACTCCGTGTCGCACCGTGTTCCTGGTTCCATCGGCCAGTGCCAGACTCCTGGTCGTGTGTTCAAGGGCAAGAAAATGTCCGGTCACATGGGCGCCGAGCGCGTGACTGTTCAGTCCCTGGAAGTAGTTCGCGTAGACGCTGAACGCAACCTGCTGCTGATCAAGGGTGCCGTACCTGGCGCTACTGGCGGCGACGTGGTTGTACGTCCAGCTGTCAAGGCTCGCGGTTAAGGGGAAACTGACATGCAACTTAATGTAAATGACGCTCAGGCGATCGAAGTTTCCGAACTGACTTTCGGTGGCGAATTCAACGAGACGCTGGTTCACCAAGCAGTCGTGGCCTACATGGCTGGCGGCCGTCAGGGTACCAAGCAGCAGAAGACCCGTTCCGACGTGGCTGGTGGCGGTAAGCGCCCATGGCGTCAGAAGGGTACTGGCCGTGCTCGTGCTGGTACCACTCGTGGTCCGATCTGGCGTGGCGGTGGTGTAACCTTCGCAGCTCGCCCTCAAGATCACTCGCAAAAGCTCAACAAGAAGATGTATCGCGCAGCTCTGCGCTCCATCCTCGCTGAGCTGGTGCGTAGCGACCGTCTGGTCGTGGTTCAGGACTTCGCTGTTGAAGCACCGAAAACCAAAGATCTGCTGAACAAGCTGAACGGCATGGGTCTGAGCGACGTGTTGATCGTTTCCGACGCTGTTGATCAGAACCTGTACCTGGCTGCTCGTAACCTGCCGCACGTCGATGTACGTGACGTACAAGGTTCCGACCCGGTCAGTCTGATCGCATACGAGAAAGTGTTGATCACTGTCTCGGCCGTGAAGAAATTCGAGGAGCTGCTGGGATGAACCAGGAACGCGTATTCAAAGTCCTCCTTGGCCCGCACGTTTCCGAGAAGGCTACCGTTCTGGCTGAGAAAAAAGGCCAGTTCGTATTCAAGGTTGCTACTGATGCAACCAAGCTGGAAATCAAGAAAGCTGTCGAAGGCCTGTTCAACGTAAAAGTTGAAAACGTGTCGACTGTTAACGTTCTGGGTAAAACCAAGCGTACCGCACGTGGTCTGGGCAAGCGTAATGACTGGAAGAAGGCGATCGTCTCCCTTCAGCCAGGCCAAGATCTCGATTTCAGCAGCAGTGCTGAGTAAGGAAGGGGTGCATCATGGCAATCGTTAAATGCAAACCGACTTCCCCTGGCCGCCGTTTCGTGGTCAAGGTGGTCAACAAGGAGCTGCACAAAGGCGCTCCTCACGCACCGCTGATCGAGAAAAAATCGAAGTCTGGTGGTCGTAACAACAATGGCCGCATTACCACTCGTCACGTTGGTGGTGGTCACAAGCAGCATTACCGTCTGGTCGACTTCCGTCGCAACGACAAAGATGGCATTCCAGCCACTGTCGAGCGTATCGAATACGATCCAAACCGTACTGCTCACATCGCCCTGCTGTGCTACGCAGACGGTGAGCGTCGCTACATCATCGCGCCTAAAGGCGTGAGCGCTGGCGACCAGCTGATCGCAGGTGCCCTGGCCCCAATCAAGGCCGGTAACTCCCTGCAGCTGCGCAACATTCCAGTAGGTAGCACCATTCACGGCATCGAACTGAAGCCGGGTAAAGGTGCTCAGATCGCTCGTTCCGCTGGTGCTTCGGCTCAGCTGATCGCTCGCGAAGGTGTCTACGTGACCCTGCGTCTGCGCTCTGGTGAAATGCGTAAAGTCCTGGCTGAGTGCCGTGCGACCCTGGGCGAAGTCTCGAACTCCGAGCACAGCCTGCGTTCGCTGGGTAAAGCTGGTGCCAAACGCTGGCGCGGCGTTCGCCCAACCGTTCGTGGTGTTGCCATGAACCCGGTTGACCACCCACACGGTGGTGGTGAAGGTCGTACCTCCGGTGGTCGTCATCCGGTATCGCCATGGGGCTTCCCAACCAAGGGTGCTAAAACCCGTGGTAATAAGCGTACCGACAACATGATCGTCCGTCGTCGCAAGTAACTAGAGGGATACGACAGTGCCACGTTCTCTGAAAAAAGGTCCTTTTATCGATCTTCACCTGTTGAAGAAGGTCGAAGTGGCGGTGGAGAAGAACGATCGCAAGCCAGTTAAAACCTGGTCGCGCCGTTCGATGATCCTGCCACAAATGGTCGGTCTGACCATCGCGGTTCACAACGGTCGCCAGCATGTTCCAGTTCTCGTGAACGAAGACATGGTCGGCCACAAACTGGGCGAGTTCGCCGGTACCCGCACCTATCGCGGGCACGTGGCTGACAAGAAAGCCAAGCGTTAAGGGGTAAGGAAATGGAAGTAGCCGCTAAGTTGTCGGGCGCTCGCATCTCCGCCCAGAAAGCCCGCTTGGTCGCCGACCAGATCCGCGGGAAGAAGGTGGGCGAAGCGCTCAACCTGTTGGCCTTCAGCAGCAAAAAAGCCGCTGAAATCATGAAGAAAGTCCTCGAGTCGGCCGTAGCCAACGCCGAACACAACGAAGGCGCAGACGTTGATGACCTGAAGGTCTCCACCGTCTTCGTCAACGAAGGGCGTTCGCTGAAGCGCATCATGCCACGTGCCAAAGGCCGTGCTGATCGCATCGTCAAGCGGTCTTGCCATATCACTGTCAAGGTTGCGGACAAGTAACGGAGTCGATCAGATGGGTCAGAAAGTACATCCCACTGGCATTCGCCTGGGAATCGTCAAGGAGCACACCTCCGTCTGGTACGCAGACGGTGCTACTTACGCAGATTACCTGTTGAAGGATCTGAAAACGCGTGAGTACCTCCAAGACAAACTAAAAAGCGCGTCCGTAAGCCGTATCGATATTCATCGTCCGGCTCAAACTGCACGCATCACCATCCACACCGCTCGTCCCGGTATCGTTATCGGTAAGAAAGGTGAAGATGTCGAGAAGCTGCGTCAGGACCTGACCAAGCAGATGGGTGTGCCTGTGCACATCAACATCGAAGAGATCCGCAAGCCGGAACTCGACGCTATGCTGGTTGCGCAGAGCGTAGCTCAGCAGCTGGAACGCCGTGTAATGTTCCGTCGCGCCATGAAGCGCGCGGTACAGAACGCCATGCGTATTGGTGCCAAGGGCATCAAGATCCAGGTGAGCGGTCGTCTCGGCGGTGCTGAGATTGCTCGTACCGAGTGGTATCGCGAAGGTCGTGTGCCTCTGCACACCCTGCGTGCCGATATCGACTACAACACCTACGAAGCTCACACCACTTACGGTGTGATCGGTGTGAAGGTTTGGATCTTCAAAGGCGAAGTTATTGGTGGTCGCCAAGAAGAACTGAAACCACAAGCACCAGCGCCTCGTAAAAAAGCTGCTAAGTAAGGGGTACGCCAAATGTTGCAACCAAAGCGTACAAAATTCCGCAAGCAGATGACTGGCCACAACCGTGGTCTGGCACTGCGCGGTAGCAAAGTCAGCTTCGGCGAATTCGCCCTGAAAGCTGTTGCTCGCGGTCGCCTCACCGCTCGCCAGATCGAGTCCGCACGTCGTGCGCTGACCCGTCACGTTAAGCGTGGCGGTAAGATCTGGATCCGTGTGTTCCCGGACAAGCCGATCTCCAAAAAACCTCTTGAGGTTCGTATGGGTAAAGGTAAGGGCTCCGTGGAATACTGGGTTGCCCAGATTCAGCCAGGCAAAGTCCTGTACGAGATCGAGGGTGTTTCTGAAGAGCTGGCGCGCGAAGCTTTCGCCCTGGCTGCTGCAAAGCTGCCTCTCGCCACCTCCTTTGTTAAGCGGACGGTGATGTGATGAAAGCGAATGAACTTCGTGAAAAATCGGCACAGCAACTGAACGAGCAACTGCTCGGCTTGCTGCGCGACCAGTTCAATCTGCGTATGCAGAAAGCAACTGGCCAGTTGGGGCAGTCGCACCTGCTCTCGCAAGTTAAGCGTGACATCGCTCGCGTGAAAACTGTGCTCAACCAGCAGGCAGGTAAGTGATCATGGCTGAAGCTGAAAAAACCGTCCGTACGCTGACTGGCCGTGTCGTCAGCGACAAAATGGACAAGACCATCACCGTTCTGATCGAGCGTCGCGTAAAGCACCCGATCTACGGTAAATACGTTAAGCGTTCGACTAAGCTGCACGCGCACGACGAAGCCAACCAGTGCAAGATCGGCGACAAGGTTTCCATCCGTGAAACCCGTCCGCTGGCCAAGACCAAGTCCTGGGCACTGGTTGAAGTCCTCGAACGCGCTGTTGAAGTCTAAGGGCTAGGGGTCGGAGAAATTTTATGATTCAGACTCAATCCATGCTCGATGTGGCCGATAACAGCGGCGCTCGTCGCGTCATGTGCATCAAGGTACTCGGCGGTTCGCACCGCCGTTACGCCGGTATCGGTGACATCATCAAAGTAACCGTCAAGGAAGCAATTCCGCGCGGTAAGGTCAAAAAAGGCCAGGTGATGACCGCAGTCGTCGTACGTACCCGTCATGGTGTTCGTCGCGCTGACGGTTCCATCATTCGTTTCGACGGCAACGCTGCTGTTCTGCTGAACAACAAGCAAGAGCCGATCGGCACTCGCATCTTCGGGCCAGTGACCCGTGAACTTCGTACTGAGAAGTTCATGAAGATC
Organism: Pseudomonas sp. USTB-Z; assembly: GCF_019691255.1. NCBI lineage: Bacteria > Pseudomonadati > Pseudomonadota > Gammaproteobacteria > Pseudomonadales > Pseudomonadaceae > Pseudomonas > Pseudomonas sp. USTB-Z. Next base: position 146,156 of record NZ_JAECZP010000013.1, on the reverse strand, counting down.
GTCTCGCTCGCCCCTGAAGTGCTGTAAGGAGATCCGACATGCAAAAGATTCGTCGTGACGACGAGATCATCGTGATCGCCGGCAAAGACAAAGGTAAGCGCGGTAAGGTGCTGAAGGTTCTGGCTGATGACCGTCTGGTTATCGGTGGCGTGAACCTGGTCAAGCGTCATACCAAGCCTAACCCGATGGCGGGCGTACAGGGCGGTATCGTCGAGAAAGAAGCGCCTCTGCACGCTTCCAACGTTGCCATCTTCAACGGTGAAACCAACAAGGCTGACCGCGTTGGTTTCAAAGTAGAAGACGGTAAAAAAATTCGTGTCTTCAAGTCGACCCAAAAAGCGGTTGATGCTTGAACACTGCTAGGTAGAAGACCATGGCACGACTGAAAGAGATTTACCGGAACGAAATCGCTCCTAAGCTTAAGGAAGAACTTAAGCTGTCGAACGTGATGGAAGTTCCGCGCGTTACCAAGATCACCCTGAACATGGGTCTGGGCGAAGCGATCGGCGACAAGAAAGTCATCGAGCACGCTGTTGCCGACCTGGAAAAGATCACCGGTCAAAAGCCGGTCGTGACTTTCGCTCGCAAATCCATCGCTGGCTTCAAAGTCCGCGAAGGCTGGCCGATCGGCGTCAAGGTGACCCTGCGTAGCGACAAGATGTACGAATTCCTGGACCGCCTGCTGGCGATCTCCCTGCCTCGGGTTCGCGACTTCCGCGGCCTGAATGCCAAGTCCTTCGATGGTCGTGGCAACTACAGCATGGGCGTGAAAGAGCAGATCATCTTCCCGGAAATCGACTACGACAAGATCGATGCTCTGCGCGGTTTGGACATCACCCTGACCACCACTGCTCGTTCGGACGACGAAGGCCGCGCTCTGCTGCGTGCTTTCAAGTTCCCGTTCCGCAACTGATTGGAGTAGGAAAATGGCCAAGAAGAGCATGAAAAACCGCGAGCTGAAGCGTCAGCTCACGGTAGCAAAGTTCGCCAAGAAGCGTGCTGAGCTGAAAGCGACCATCGTCAACCTGAACGCCTCTCCAGAAGAGCGTTTCGCTGCCGTTGTCGCTCTGCAGAAGCAGCCACGCGACGCTAGCGCCTCGCGCCTGCGCAACCGTTGCCGCCTGACCGGTCGTCCTCACGGTGTATACCGTAAGTTCGGCCTGGGCCGTAACATGCTGCGTCAAGCTGCAATGCGCGGTGACGTACCAGGCCTGGTCAAGGCCTCCTGGTAATCGCTGCAGGCAAGGCGCGGGTGGAAGGGGAGCAATCTTCCGACCGCCGGTGACCTTGCCAACAAACAAGCCCCTATATGGGGCTTGTTTCGTTTCTGCCTTGTGTCTAGAATGACCGGCTCACCTGAGCCTGGGTTTTTGCCCAAGCCGTTCGGGTGGTTGTCATAGCCGCAAGGCTAATAATTCTTGTATCAGGAGCATCTAGCCCATGAGTATGCAGGACCCGTTAGCGGACATGCTAACTCGCATCCGTAATGCCCAGATGGCTGAAAAGTCCGTCGTAAGCATGCCTTCCTCTACCCTGAAGGTCGCGGTTGCCAAAGTTCTGAAGGACGAAGGTTACATCGCTGGCTACCAGGTAACTGGTGAGGCCAAGCCTTCCCTGTCGATCGAACTGAAGTACTTCGAAGGCCGTCCGGTCATCGAGGAACTGAAGCGCTCCAGCCGTCCAGGCCTGCGCCAGTACAAGGCCGTCACCGATCTGCCGAAAGTACGTGGCGGTCTGGGCGTGTCTATCGTCTCCACCAACAAAGGTGTGATGACTGATCGCGCTGCGCGCGCTGCCGGTGTCGGCGGCGAAGTTCTGTGCACAGTGTTCTAAGGGGGGATAGACATGTCTCGCGTCGCTAAGAACCCCGTTAAGCTGCCATCCGGTGTCGAAGTCAAATTCGCCGGTCAGCAGCTTTCGGTGAAGGGTGCCAAAGGTACTCTCGAACTGAACGTTCACTCGTCTGTTGAAGTTACCGAAGAGTCTGGTGAGCTGCGTTTCGTCGCTCGCAATGGTGACCAGCAAGCTCGTGCCATGGCCGGTACCACCCGCGCTCTGGTCAACAACATGGTCCAAGGCGTAAGCCAAGGCTTCGAGCGCAAGCTCCAGCTGGTCGGTGTTGGTTACAAGGCACAGGCTAAAGGCACCGTCCTGAACCTGGCCCTGGGCTTCTCTCACCCAGTGGACTACGAACTGCCAGCCGGTATCACCGCTGAAACACCTAGCCAGACCGACATCCTGATCAAGGGTATCGACAAGCAGCTGGTAGGTCAGGTGGCCGCTGAAATCCGCGACTTCCGTCCGCCAGAGCCTTACAAAGGTAAAGGTGTGCGTTACGCGGACGAAGTAGTCCGTCGTAAAGAAGCCAAGAAGAAGTAGGGCCTAGTAAATGACCGACAAAAAAGTTATTCGACTGCGTCGCGCTCGCAAAGCACGTCTCAAGATGCACGAACTCGAAGTCGTGCGCCTGTGCGTGTTCCGCTCCTCGCAGCACATCTACGCCCAGGTCATTTCGGCCGACGGCAGCAAGGTTCTGGCAAGCGCCTCGACCTTGGACAAAGACCTGCGTGATGGCGCCACTGGCAACATCGACGCGGCCACTAAGGTTGGCAAGCTGGTAGCTGAGCGTGCGAAAGCCGCCGGTGTATCTCAAGTTGCCTTTGACCGTTCCGGCTTCAAGTACCATGGCCGCGTCAAAGCGCTGGCTGATGCTGCTCGTGAAGGCGGGCTGGAGTTCTAAGTTATGGCAAATAACGATCAAAAGCGCGACGAAGGCTACATCGAGAAGCTGGTTCAAGTTAACCGCGTTGCCAAAACCGTAAAAGGCGGCCGTATCTTCACCTTCACCGCGCTGACCGTGGTTGGTGATGGTAAAGGTCGTGTTGGCTTCGGCCGTGGCAAGTCGCGCGAAGTACCAGCCGCGATCCAGAAAGCCATGGAAGCTGCTCGCCGCAACATGATCCAGGTTGACCTGAAGGGCACCACCCTGCAGTACGCCACCAAGGCTGCCCACGGCGCCTCGAAGGTTTACATGCAGCCTGCCTCGGAAGGTACCGGTATCATCGCCGGTGGCGCAATGCGTGCTGTCCTGGAAGTTGCTGGTGTTCAGAACGTTCTGGCCAAGTGCTACGGTTCGACCAACCCAGTGAACGTGGTTTACGCCACCTTCAAGGGTCTGAAAGCCATGCAATCTCCTGAATCCATTGCCGCCAAGCGTGGCAAGAGCGTCGAGGAGATCTTCTGATCATGGCAACCGTAAAAGTAACGCTGATCAAGAGCGTCTCGGGCCGTCTGCCTAACCACAAGCTGTGTGTTAAAGGCCTGGGTCTGCGTCGCATCGGTCACACTGTAGAAGTCCAGGATACTCCCGAGAACCGCGGGATGATCAACAAGGCTTACTACATGCTGAAGGTCGAGGGCTAATCGATGAAACTCAATGATCTGAGTCCAGCGCCGGGTTCCCGTCGCGAGAAGCATCGTCCAGGTCGTGGTATCGGTAGCGGTCTGGGTAAGACCGGCGGCCGTGGCCACAAAGGTCAGACTTCCCGTTCGGGTGGTTCGATCGCTCCTGGCTTCGAAGGCGGTCAACAGCCGCTGCACCGTCGCCTGCCGAAGTTCGGCTTCGTTTCCCTGAAAGCCATGGACCGCGCTGAAGTGCGTCTGTCCGAGCTGGCCAAAGTGGAAGGCGACGTGATCTCCGTGCAATCCCTGAAGGATGCCAACGTGATCAACCAGCACATTCAGCGTGTGAAAATCATGCTGTCTGGCGAAGTTACTCGCGCAGTCACCATCAAGGGTATCGCAGCCACCAAGGGTGCGCGTGCGGCTATCGAAGCAGCTGGCGGCAAATTCGAGGAATAAATGGCTAAGCAAGGTGCTCTCTCTTCGCTCGGTAAGGGCGGGATGTCGGAACTCTGGGCTCGTCTGCGCTTTCTGTTCATGGCGATCATCGTCTATCGGATAGGTGCGCATATCCCGGTTCCCGGCATCAATCCGGACCGTCTGGCGGATCTGTTTCGGCAGAATGAGGGGACCATTCTTAGCTTGTTCAACATGTTTTCCGGTGGCGCGCTCGAGCGCATGAGCATCTTTGCACTGGGGATCATGCCGTACATCTCGGCATCGATCATCATGCAGTTGATGACGGCGGTCAGCCCGCAACTGGAGCAGTTGAAGAAGGAAGGTGAAGCTGGCCGTCGCAAGATCAGCCAGTACACCCGCTACGGCACCGTTATCCTGGCACTGGTCCAAGCCATTGGCATGTCCATTGGCCTGGCCAACCAGGGCGTGGCGTTTTCTGCAGGCCTGGGCTTCCACGTCGTCGCTGTTTCCACTTTCGTGGCAGGCGCGATGTTCATGATGTGGCTGGGCGAGCAGATCACCGAGCGCGGTGTGGGCAACGGTATCTCGATGTTGATCTTCGCAGGTATCGTTGCCGGTCTTCCGAGAGCAATCGGGCAGTCTTTCGAGTCTGCACGCACAGGCGATATCAACATTTTCGCCTTGGTCGCCATCGGTTTGCTGGCAGTAGCGATTATCGGTTTTGTGGTGTTCATTGAGCGTGGTCAGCGTCGTATCGCCGTTCATTACGCCAAGCGTCAGCAGGGCCGCAAGGTCTTCGCTGCGCAGACTAGCCACTTGCCGCTGAAGGTGAACATGGCGGGGGTTATCCCGGCCATTTTCGCGAGCAGCATTTTGCTGTTCCCGGCTTCGCTGGGTGCCTGGTTTGGTCAGTCCGAAGGTATGGGCTGGCTGCAGGACATCTCGCAGTCGATCGCTCCTGGTCAGCCGTTGAACATTCTGCTGTTTAGTGCAGGGATCATTTTCTTCTGCTTCTTCTACACAGCGTTGATGTTCAACCCGAAAGACGTAGCGGAAAACCTGAAGAAGTCCGGTGCCTTTATTCCGGGTATCCGTCCTGGTGAGCAGTCGGCGCGCTACATTGATGGCGTTCTGACCCGTTTGACCATGTTCGGTGCTCTTTACATGATGGCCGTCTGCCTTCTGCCCCAGTTCCTGGTGGTGGCAGCAAATGTGCCGTTCTACCTTGGCGGGACCTCGTTGCTGATTGTGGTAGTGGTTGTGATGGACTTCATGTCCCAAGTACAATCGCACCTCGTTTCGCACCAGTACGAATCCCTGATGAAGAAAGCCAACCTGAAAGGCTACGGTGGCAGCGGTTTGCTGCGCTGATACGCCCCTAAGGTTCGAGGAGTCGGTAATGAAAGTTCGTGCATCGGTGAAAAAGCTGTGCCGTAACTGCAAGATCATCCGTCGCGAAGGCGTCGTACGAGTGATCTGCAGCGCGGAACCGCGTCACAAACAGCGCCAAGGCTGAGTGTGATCTGCGCTTCAAACCCAGCAGCTAGTGTGCTGCTGGGTTGATTATTCGTTTCTACAGCGATATTATCTCGCGCCCTATTTCTTGGCTTCCGGGGCGTAGGTAGCTGTCAATTGGAGTCCCACTGAATGGCCCGTATTGCAGGCGTCAACATTCCAGATAACAAGCATACTGTTATCTCGCTGACCTACATCTATGGTGTCGGTCGCACAACTGCACAGAAGATTTGTGCAGACGCTGGTGTAAACCCAGCCGCTAAGATCAAGGATCTGAGCGACGAGCAAATCGAAACCCTGCGTGGCGAAGTCGCGAAGTTCACCACCGAAGGTGACCTGCGTCGTGACATCAACATGAAGATCAAGCGCTTGATGGACCTGGGTTGCTACCGCGGCCTGCGTCATCGTAAAGGTCTGCCGGTTCGCGGTCAGCGCACCAAGACCAACGCACGCACCCGTAAGGGCCCGCGTAAGCCGATCCGCAAGTAATCGCCCAGGAATATAGACATGGCAAAACCTGCTGCTCGTCCTCGTAAGAAAGTCAAAAAGACAGTGGTTGATGGCATCGCCCACATCCATGCTTCTTTCAACAACACCATCGTGACCATCACCGACCGTCAGGGCAATGCTTTGTCCTGGGCGACCTCCGGTGGTTCGGGTTTCCGTGGTTCGCGCAAATCCACCCCGTTCGCAGCTCAGATCGCTGCTGAGCGTGCTGGTCAAGCTGCGCTGGAATACGGTCTGAAGAACCTCGACGTTAACGTCAAGGGTCCAGGTCCAGGTCGTGAGTCCGCCGTTCGTGCATTGAACAGCTGCGGCTACAAGATCGCCAGCATCACCGACGTGACGCCAATCCCGCACAACGGGTGCCGTCCGCCGAAGAAGCGTCGCGTGTAATCAGGAGACAGAAGAATGGCACGTTACATTGGTCCAAAATGCAAACTGTCTCGTCGTGAAGGCACCGATCTGTTCCTGAAGAGCGGCGTTCGCGCTCTGGAATCGAAGTGCAATATCGAAGCAGCCCCAGGTATCCACGGCCAGCGCCGTGGCCGTCAGTCCGACTACGGCACCCAGCTGCGTGAGAAACAAAAAGTCCGTCGTATCTACGGTGTTCTGGAGCGTCAGTTCCGCGGTTACTACCAAGCTGCTGCCTCGAAAAAAGGCGCAACCGGTGAGAACCTGCTGCAACTGCTCGAGTGCCGTCTGGATAACGTCGTTTACCGTATGGGCTTCGGCTCGACTCGTTCCGAGTCCCGTCAGCTGGTTTCGCACAAAGCGATCAGCGTCAACGGTAAGACTGTAAACATTCCATCCTACCAAGTTCGTCCGGGTGACGTGGTCGCAGTCCGCGAGAAATCGCTGGGCCAGTTGCGCATTGTTCAAGCCCTTGAACTGTGCGCCCAGCGTGGCCGCGTTGAGTGGGTTGATGTGGATGCTGCTAAAAAGTCGGGCGTTTTCAAGAACGTTCCTGCTCGCAGCGACCTGTCTGCCGACATCAACGAAAACCTGATTGTCGAGCTCTACTCCAAGTAAGGGCTAGAAAATAGGTGCATCCATGCAGATTTCGGTAAATGAGTTCCTGACTCCCCGCCACATTGATGTGCAGGTAGTCAGTCCGACCCGCGCCAAAATTACGCTCGAGCCTCTCGAGCGTGGTTTCGGCCATACCCTGGGCAACGCGCTGCGCCGCATCCTGTTGTCCTCCATGCCTGGCTGTGCAGTAGTCGAGGCCGAGATCGATGGCGTACTCCATGAGTACTCCGCGATCGAAGGTGTTCAGGAAGACGTAATTGAAATCCTGTTGAACCTGAAAGGTCTCGCTATCAAACTGCATGGTCGTGACGAAGTTACGCTGACCTTGTCGAAAAAGGGTTCGGGGGTGGTTACCGCTGCCGATATTCAGCTGGATCACGATGTCGAGATCGTCAACCCCGATCACGTAATCGCGAACCTGGCGTCGAACGGCGCTCTGAACATGAAGCTCACTGTAGCTCGTGGTCGTGGTTACGAGCCGGCCGACTCCCGTCAAACCGACGAAGACGAAAGCCGTAGCATTGGCCGTCTGCAGTTGGACGCCTCCTTCAGCCCGGTGCGTCGTATCGCCTATGTGGTCGAGAACGCCCGTGTTGAACAGCGTACCAACCTGGACAAACTGGTCATTGATCTGGAAACCAACGGCACCCTGGATCCTGAAGAGGCTATCCGCCGCGCTGCGACCATTCTGCAACAGCAGTTGGCCGCGTTCGTCGACCTCAAAGGTGACAGCGAGCCTGTCGTAGTCGAGCAGGAAGACGAGATCGATCCGATCCTGCTGCGTCCGGTTGACGACCTGGAACTGACTGTACGTTCGGCCAACTGCCTCAAGGCGGAGAACATCTACTACATCGGCGACCTGATTCAGCGTACCGAAGTAGAGCTGTTGAAGACTCCTAACCTGGGTAAGAAGTCCCTGACTGAAATCAAGGACGTTCTGGCCTCTCGTGGTCTGTCTCTCGGCATGCGCCTCGACAACTGGCCGCCTGCAAGTCTTAAGAAAGACGACAAGGCGACCGCCTGATCGTCGTAATCACCGAACGTAGTGTTTGGTAAGGAATGAATCATGCGTCATCGTAAAAGTGGACGTCACCTGAGCCGCACCAGCTCTCACCGCAAGGCTATGTTCCAGAACATGGCAGTGTCGCTGATCGAGCACGAGCTGATCAAAACCACCCTGCCGAAAGCCAAGGAACTGCGCCGCGTTGCCGAGCCGCTGATCACCCTGGCCAAGGAAGACAGCGTTGCTAACCGTCGTCTGGCCTTCGACCGTACCCGTTCGAAGTCCGCTGTTGGCAAACTGTTCAACGATCTGGGCAAGCGTTACGCCACCCGTCAGGGCGGCTACCTGCGCATCCTGAAGTGCGGTTTCCGCGCTGGCGACAACGCGCCTATGGCGTACGTCGAGCTGGTTGATCGTCCGGTCGGCGGTGCTGTAGAAGCTGCTGAGTAAGACGTTCTGTCTGCTACAGAAAACCGGGCCTAGTGCCCGGTTTTTTGTTTTTACATCTATTGTTTATTTCTATTGATGTAAGTCATGTAATGAATTTGTCCCTGTAATCTTGCTCGTCAATACTCTCTCTACAGCCGATTAGCCGGCCCTTGAAGACCGAAAAGGAGAGCCCATGAGCAAGATTCTCACCACCGCCAGCGGTGCACCTGTAGCCGACAACCAGAACTCCCGCTCCGCCGGCCCGCGCGGTCCGCTGTTGCTCGACGACTTCCACCTGATCGAGAAGCTCGCCCATTTCAATCGCGAGAACATTCCTGAGCGCCGCGTCCATGCCAAAGGCTCGGGCGCCTACGGTACCTTTACCGTTACTCACGATATCACCGGCTATACCAGCGCCAAGCTGTTCGAAGAGGTCGGTAAACAAACCGAGACTTTCTTGCGTTTCTCCACCGTTGGTGGCGAGCGCGGCTCTGCAGATACCGAGCGTGACCCGCGTGGCTTCGCGGTGAAGTTCTACACCGAGGAAGGCAACTGGGACATCGTCGGTAACAACACGCCAGTGTTCTTCATTCGCGATCCACTGAAATTCCCGGACTTTATCCACACCCAGAAACGCCACCCGCAGTCCAACCTGAAGAACGCTCAGATGATGTGGGATTTCTGGTCGCACTCCCCAGAAGCGCTGCATCAGGTCACCATCCTGTTTTCCGACCGTGGCATTCCGGACGGCTACCGTCACATGCATGGCTTCGGCAGCCACACCTACAGCCTGATCAATGCAAAGGGCGAACGCACTTGGGTCAAGTGGCACTTCAAGACCCAACAAGGCATCAAGAACCTCACCCCGGCAGACGCTGCACGCCTGGCAGGTACCGACCCGGATTACGCTCAGCGCGACCTCTTCGAGGCCATTGGGCGTGGCGACTACCCGCGCTGGACTGTCTGCATTCAGGTGATGAGCGAAGCCGAGGCTGCCAGCCGCGACGAGAACCCATTCGACGTGACCAAAACCTGGTCGCAGAAGGATTATCCGCTCATCGAGGTGGGTGTGCTGGAGCTCAACCGTAACCCACTCAACTATTTTGCAGAGGTCGAGCAGGCCGCGTTCGGCCCGAGCAATATGGTGCCCGGCGTCGGTCTTTCACCGGACCGCATGCTGCAAGGCCGTGTATTCGCCTACGCCGACGCGCACCGCTATCGCGTGGGCACCAACCACCAGCAATTGCCAGTCAACGCGCCACGTTGCCCGGTCAACAGCTATCAGCGCGACGGCTCGATGGCCACCGGCAGTTACGGTAGTGCACCGAACTACGAGCCAAACAGCTACAGCGATGCCCCGAAACAGTCGCCACGTCATGCTGAGCCAGCATTGGCCCTGAATGGTTCGGCTGATCGCTACGATCACCGTGAGGACACTGACTACTTCAGTCATGCCGGCGCGTTGTTCCGTTTGATGAGCGATGAGCAGAAAGCCCTGCTGATCAGCAACATCGCCGGTGCCATGGCGGGTGTCAGCGAAGACGTGATTCAGCGTCAGCTACAGTACTTCTTCAAGGCGGATCCGGCCTATGGCGAAGGGATTGCGAAGGCTTTGGGCATCAATCTCGCCTAAGTCGAAGTGATAAGAAGAACCGCCCTCATTTGGGCGGTTTTTCAATGAATATCACTACTGGTTAACCGATTTTTTGCGTCTGATTGCGCGTTTTTCAGTGACCATAGGCAAAAGCTGGTTCACACTATGTGGCATAGACGTTTTCACATGGAGAATCAGGGCGATGCAAGGCCACCCGGATGTAATCAACTATCTCGTCACGCTGCTGAAGGGCGAACTGGCGGCACGCGACCAGTACTTCATTCATTCGCGCATGTACGAAGACTGGGGCCTGTCCAAGCTCTACGAGCGCATCAACCACGAGATGGAGGAAGAGACGCAGCACGCCGATGCCCTGATGCGTCGTATCCTCATGCTCGAAGGGACCCCTGACATGCGTGCGGATGACCTGGAGGTCGGTAGCACCGTGCCGGAAATGATCGAGGCAGACCTCAAGCTCGAATACAAGGTGCGCGGTGCGCTTTGTAAAGGCATCGAGCTATGCGAACTGCACAAGGACTACGTCAGTCGTGACATCCTGCGTGCGCAGCTGGCCGACACCGAAGAAGATCACACCTACTGGCTTGAGAAGCAGCAGGGCCTGATCAAGGCCATTGGGCTGGAAAACTACCTGCAGTCGCAGATGTAAGTTACCCACAGGCTCAAGTAAAAGCCCCTGGCACCCTCGGTACCAGGGGCTTTTTCATTGCGCTGGCAACACTTAGGCCCGATCCCGCTCCAGCAATGGTTTCAGGTAATGGCCGGTATATGACTGCTTCATCTCGCTCAGCTCTTCTGGCGTACCGCAGGCAATGATCTGCCCACCCTTGGAGCCGCCCTCAGGCCCCAGGTCAACCAGCCAGTCGGCAGTCTTGATCACATCCAGGTTATGCTCGATCACCACCACGGTATTGCCGTGGTCGCGCAGGCGATGCAACACATCCAGCAGTTGCTGGATATCGGCAAAGTGCAGACCGGTAGTAGGTTCGTCGAGGATGTACAAGGTCTTGCCGGTATCGCGCTTGGACAATTCGCGCGACAGCTTCACCCGCTGCGCCTCACCGCCGGACAACGTGGTCGCTGATTGCCCCAGTTTGATGTACGACAGGCCCACATCCATCAACGTTTGCAGCTTGCGCGCCAGCGCCGGCACCGCATCGAAGAACTCTCGGGCATCCTCGATGGTCATTTCCAGCACCTCGTGGATGTTCTTGCCCTTGTACTTGATCTCCAAGGTTTCGCGGTTGTAGCGCTTGCTCTTGCACACGTCACACGGCACGTAGATGTCCGGCAGGAAGTGCATTTCCACCTTGATCAGGCCATCGCCCTGGCAGGCCTCGCAACGGCCCCCCTTGACGTTGAATGAGAAACGCCCCGGACCATAACCCCGCGAGCGTGACTCCGGTACACCGGAGAACAGCTCGCGGATCGGCGTGAAGATGCCGGTGTAGGTCGCCGGGTTGGAGCGTGGTGTGCGGCCGATCGGGCTCTGGTCGATATCCACCACCTTGTCCAGGTGCTGCAGGCCGTCCATGCTGCTGTGCGGTGCGGCTTCCAGACTGCTTGCGCCATTGAGTGCCGTGGCGGCCAAGGGGAAAAGGGTGTTGTTGATCAGCGTCGATTTGCCCGAGCCGGATACACCAGTCACGCAGGTCAGCAGGCCGATCGGTACTTCCAGGTCGACGTTCTGCAGGTTGTTGCCACGCGCGCCTTTGAGCTTGAGCTGCAGCTTCTTGTTGCGCGGCGTGCGCTTGGCCGGCACGACGATCTTCTTGCGCCCGGACAGGTACTTGCCAGTCAGCGAATCGGGATGGTTCATGACCTCCTGGGGCGAGCCCTCGGCGACGATCTGCCCACCGTGAACACCGGCGCCTGGGCCGATATCGACCACGTAGTCGGCCAGCCGAATGGCGTCCTCGTCGTGTTCCACCACGATCACCGTGTTGCCCAGGTCGCGCAAATGGTTGAGGGTGGCCAACAGGCGGTCGTTGTCGCGTTGATGAAGGCCGATGGACGGTTCATCGAGGATGTACATCACCCCCACCAGACCGGCGCCGATCTGGCTGGCGAGTCGGATACGTTGCGCTTCACCGCCGGACAGGGTGTCGGCGCTACGATCCAGGGTCAGGTAGTCGAGGCCGACATTGACCAGGAACTGAAGTCGTTCGCAGATTTCCTTGAGGATTTTTGCCGCGATTTCGCCACGGCGGCCGGTGAGGGTCAGTTGACCAAAGTAGTTGCTGGCTTCACCAATCGGCAAATTGGTTACCGCCGGCAGGGTTTTCTCGCCCACCCACACATGGCGCGCCTCGCGGCGCAGGCGCGTACCCCGGCAATCCGGGCACGGTTGCGTACCAAGGAATTTGGCCAGTTCTTCACGCACTGTGGCCGATTCGGTTTCACGGTAGCGGCGCTCAAGGTTCGGCACAATGCCTTCGAACGGGTGCGATCGCTTGACGATATCGCCTCGGTCGTTGAGGTACTTGAAATCGACACTCTGCTTGCCGCTGCCCTGCAGGATCACTTTCTGGTGTTCGGCTGACAGCTCGCCGAAAGGCTCCTCCAGGCTGAAGCCATAGTGCGCAGCCAACGAACCGAGCATCTGGAAGTAGTACACGTTACGCCGGTCCCAGCCGCGGATCGCGCCTTCGGCCAAGGTCAGTTCCGTGTTGACCAAGCGTTTGGTGTCGAAGAACTGCTTGACCCCCAGGCCGTCGCAAGTCGGGCAAGCGCCCGCCGGGTTGTTGAAGGAAAACAGCTTCGGTTCCAGCTCGCTGATTGCGTGGCCGCACACCGGACAGGCGAAGCGCGCGGAGAAGATCGTCTCTTCGCCTTGTTCGTCGTCCATCGGTGCCACCAGGGCAATACCGTCGGCCAGCTTCAACGCGGTTTCGAACGATTCGGCCAGGCGCTGTTGCAGGTCGGCGCGGACTTTGAAGCGGTCCACCACCACATCGATGCTGTGCTTCTTCTGTTTGTCCAGCTTGGGCAATTCATCGAGTTCGTAGAGCTTGCCGTTGACCCTGGCCCGCACGAAGCCCTGGGCGCGAAGCTCGTCAAACACCGCCAGGTGCTCGCCCTTGCGCTCGCGCACCACCGGCGCGAGCAGCATCAGCTTGCTGCCTTCCGGGCGCTCCAGCACCAGGTCGACCATCTGGCTGATCGTTTGCGCCTCCAGCGGGATATCGTGGTCCGGGCAGCGTGGAGTACCGACGCGGGCGTACAACAGGCGCAGATAGTCGTAGATTTCGGTGATGGTGCCGACCGTGGAGCGCGGGTTGTGCGAGGTCGACTTCTGCTCGATGGAAATCGCCGGCGACAGGCCTTCGATGGTGTCGACGTCGGGCTTTTCCATCATCGACAGGAACTGCCGGGCGTAGGCCGACAGCGATTCCACGTAGCGGCGCTGGCCTTCGGCGTACAAGGTATCGAACGCCAGGGACGACTTGCCGGAACCGGACAGGCCGGTGATCACGATCAACTTGTCCCGGGGCAGGGTCAGGTCGATGTTCTTCAGGTTGTGGGTACGTGCCCCACGAATCAGGATCTTGTCCACTGCGGCCTCGCTTGGCGGGCATAAACAAGGAAGTATACGGCGCGCCAGTATGACGCGGCAAAGCGTCGCGTTGATGCCGTCAAGCTGTCGGACTGATAGAATCGCCGCCGGTTCACACGAGGTTAATCCATGCACGACACCCACAACGAGCGTATGAGTGGCGGCGAAACCCGCGCCGCTGGCGGCCTTGCCCTGGTCTTTGCCTTTCGTATGCTGGGCATGTTCATGGTCTTGCCGGTACTGGCCACCTACGGCATGGACCTGGCTGGTGCCACGCCTGCCCTGATCGGCCTGGCCATTGGTGCCTATGGCCTGACTCAGGCGGTATTGCAGATCCCGTTCGGGATGGTTTCCGACCGCATCGGTCGCCGGCCGGTGATTTATCTGGGGCTGGTGATCTTTGCCCTGGGCAGTGTGCTGGCGGCCCAGGCTGACTCTATCTGGGGCGTGATTGCCGGGCGCATCCTGCAGGGCGCGGGGGCAATTTCTGCCGCGGTGATGGCACTGCTGTCGGACCTCACCCGCGAACAACACCGGACCAAGGCCATGGCCATGATCGGCATGAGCATCGGGCTGTCGTTTGCTGTCGCCATGGTCGTTGGTCCATTGCTGACAAGTGCCTTTGGTTTGTCAGGTTTGTTCCTGGTTACGGCCGGGCTTGCCTTGGTCGGCATCCTGTTGATCGCGTTTGTCGTACCCAACACCCACAGCATTTTGCAGCACCGCGAGTCGGGGGTGGCGCGCCAAGCCATCGGCCCGACACTGCGTCATCCGGACCTTCTGCGCCTGGACATAAGCATTTTCATCCTGCACGCCGTCCTCATGGCCAGCTTCGTTGCGCTGCCACTGGCGTTCGTCGAGCGTGGCGGCCTGCCCAAGGAGCAGCACTGGTGGGTGTACCTGACTGCGCTGTTCATCTCATTTTTTGCAATGGTCCCGTTCATCATCTACGGCGAAAAAAAGCGCAAGATGAAACGTGTGTTGGCCGGCGCAGTCAGCGTCTTGCTGCTCACAGAGATATACTTCTGGGAGTGGGCTGACGGTTTGCGCGGACTGGTGATTGGCACCGTGGTATTCTTTACCGCATTCAACCTGCTGGAGGCTTCGCTGCCTTCTCTGGTGAGCAAGGTATCGCCTGCCGGTGGCAAGGGGACGGCAATGGGGGTGTATTCCACCAGCCAGTTCCTCGGTGCAGCGTTAGGCGGGATCCTTGGCGGCTGGCTGTTCCAGCACGGTGGGCTGAACACGGTGTTCCTCGGTAGCGCGGTGCTGTGTGCTATCTGGCTGATCGTCGCCTTGCGCATGAACGAGCCGCCATATGTGACCAGCCTGCGCATGCCCCTGACGCCTGAGGCGGTCCGGGAAGCCGGCCTGACCGAGCGCCTGATGGCCGTGCCGGGTGTGACCGACGCTGTGGTGGTGGCAGAAGAAGCCGCCATCTATATCAAACTGGATACGAAAATTTTGGACCGTGCGACCCTCGAGCGACTGGTGAATCCAGCCTCTTCGGCGTGCGAAGCCTAGGAGAACGTTATGGCCCGTGGGGTTAACAAAGTCATTCTGGTCGGTACCTGTGGCCAGGATCCCGAAGTCCGCTACCTGCCCAACGGTAACGCCGTGACCAACCTGAGCCTGGCCACCAGCGAGCAGTGGACTGACAAGCAGTCGGGCCAGAAGGTCGAGCGTACCGAGTGGCACCGTGTGTCGCTGTTCGGCAAGGTTGCCGAAATCGCTGGCGAGTACCTGCGCAAGGGTTCGCAGTGCTACATCGAAGGCAAGCTGCAGACCCGCGAGTGGGAAAAAGACGGCATCAAGCGCTACACCACCGAGATCATCGTCGACATCAACGGCACCATGCAGCTGCTCGGCGGTCGTCCGCAAGGCCAGCAGCAGGGCGGCGACCCATACAACCAGGGTGGCGGCAATTACGGTGGCGGCCAGCAGCAACAGTACAACCAGGCACCGCCACGCCAGCAGGCCCAGCGCCCGCAACAGGCCCCTCAGCGCCCAGCGCCGCAACAGCCTGCGCCGCAGCCGGCTGCTGACTTCGACAGCTTCGATGACGATATTCCGTTCTGATCAGAGCGGTAAGGCGTTCAGCAAGACCAGAAACCCAGGGCAGTTGCCCTGGGTTTTTTATGGGCAGCACCGCGTATCTGGCATCGCTTTCAGTAGAACAACCGCGGCTCCGCCGAATCCAGCAGGCTTGCCAGCTTGGTCAGGGCAAAGCCCAGTGCCTGGCGGCTGGGTGCCATCAGGGCGATGCGCACACCGCTGGTGGGGTGGCTGCGTTCTGGCAGGAACTGGCTGCCGCTGACCACCGTTACGCCGTTATCACGCGCCAGGTTGGCAAACTCGTCGCTGGTCCACGGTTCTGGCAGCTCCAGCCAGATATGGAAGCTGTGAGGCTGGGTGCGGATCTTGTATTGGCCAAGAATCTCCCGGGCCATGTGCTGGCGCGCGGCCGCCTCCTGTTGCTGCATACGCACCAGCTGGTCGGCCTTGCCGCTGTTGATCAGGTTGCTGGCCAGTTGCGCCATCAGTGGCGATGGCATCCACACGCTGCTGCGTACCATCGATGATAACCGCGACAGGGTTTGCGGCGGGGCGTACAGGTAGCCGATGCGCAGTGCCGGCAGCACGCTTTTGGACAGGCTGGTGAGGTACACCGAGCGTTCAGGCGCATACGCTGCAAGCGGCTTGTAGCCCGGGTCGGGCTCGAGAAAACCGTAGATATCGTCATCCACGATGAACAGGTCGAACTCACGGGCGATCTCGGCGATAGCCTGACGCCTTGCTGGGGGCATGATCGAGTTGGTCGGGTTCTGGTGCGTGGTGACGCACACCAGCAGGGAAGGGCGGTGTTCCAGGCAGGCCGCGCGCAATGCCTCCGGGATGAGCCCGTGTTCGTCCATGGCGACGCCGCGCAGGCGCCGGCCCAGGCTGTGGGCCAGGGATATGATGCCCGGGTAGCAGAGCGACTCGCACAGCACCACATCGTCACTCTTCGACAGGCTGCTGATGGCCACCAGCAGCCCATGCTGGGCGCCAGCGGTCAGTACCACCTGCTGCCAGCGAGCATCAGGCAGCCAGCGCTGTATCCAGGTCGCACCGGCTTGTTTGTGGGACGTGTGGCCACCTTCTGTCACATAGTCGAGTACCTGCCCCAAGTCCGAGGAGGCGGCCAGTTCGCGGATAGCCGTGCCTAGCCACTCGCTCATGTGAGCGTCGTTGGGCTTGATGATCGAGAGGTCGATCTGGCTACTTTCGCCGGCAACGGGTGTGGGCACCGACGGGGCGGGTAATGGCTGCCGCAGTTGCCTGACAAATGTGCCTCGGCCTACCTCGCCAGCCACCAAACCACGCTTGGCTGCTTCGTCGTAGGCCCTGCCAACCGTGCCGGGGGTTACATTCAGCGCCTCGGCCAGGTCCTTGAGCGTGGGTAAGCGATCACCTTCTGCAAGCCGACCACGTTCGATGTCCTGTTCAAGGGCATCAGCGATCATCAGGTAAACCGGCTGTGTTTGATGGCTGTATTGGGGAACCCACATGGGAGATGGCACCAGGCTCTGCAAGAGCGCGAAAGCCTAGCATGAAAGCTCGGATGCAGGTAATGATGGTAATTGGTTAAATTGAGTTGAATTTATTTTAGATTGAATCGATTCAATTTTTGAAATTACAATCATCGCACCGATCAGACCGGCCACACTCGGGCTGCGCCTGGCATAACGCTCCACTGGATGGACATCGCTATGGAAATGTTGGGTTCTTACTGGGCGGAGCACTGGTTGCTGGCAGTCCTCATACTTGGCGCGATCGCCTTCGTTGCGGGCTTCGTCGACAGCATTGCCGGTGGTGGTGGTTTGTTTCTGGTGCCGGGTTTTCTGCTGGTTGGCCTGCCGCCCCAAGTGGCACTGGGCCAGGAAAAACTGGTCAGTACCCTCGGCACGCTGGCGGCTATCCGCAACTTCCTGGCCAACAGCAAGATGGTCTGGCAGGTAGCGTTGGTCGGGGTGCCGTTTTCGCTATTAGGCGCCTACCTGGGGGCACACCTGATCGTATCGATCTCGCAGGAAACGGTGGGCAAGATCATCCTGGCACTGATCCCGCTCGGCATTCTCATTTTCCTTACCCCCAAGGATCGTCCGGTCGAGGAGCGCGAGCTGTCTTCGCGAATGCTGTACACCGTAGTGCCGTTGACTTGCCTGGTCATCGGCTTCTATGACGGCTTCTTCGGCCCCGGTACCGGCAGCATGTTCATCATCGCTTTCCATTACCTGCTGCGCATGGACCTGGTCTCCAGTTCAGCCAACTCCAAAACCTTCAACTTCGCTTCCAACATCGGTGCTTTGGTGGCGTTCGTCAGCGCAGGCAAGGTCGTCTACCTGCTGGCATTGCCACTTGTGGCCTGCAACATCCTCGGTAACCACCTGGGCAGTTCCCTGGCCTTGCGTAAAGGCAACGATGTGGTGCGCAAGGCGTTGGTGTTCTCGATGCTCTGCCTGTTCACCAGCCTGGGCGTGAAGTACCTGACCTGACCCATTGATAGGAGATAACGAATGAAAACCGCATTTGTAACCGGTGCTTCCTCAGGCTTTGGCCGCGCCATCTGCTGCACCCTGATCGGCAAAGGCTACCGTGTGGTCGGTGGCGCCAGGCGCATGGACAAACTGAAAGCACTTGAGGACGAACTGGGCGTAAATTTCATTCCGCTGGCGCTGGATGTCACTGACCCCGAATCGCTCGAGAAGGCGGTCGAGCAGCTGCGTGAGGCGTCGCTGCAGATCGATCTGCTGGTCAACAACGCGGGGCTGGCGCTGGGCGTGGATCGAGCCCAAACCAGCAGTGCCGCAAACTGGCAGCAGATGATCGACACCAACATCACCGGCTTGGCCATGGTCACCCACAAGATCCTGCCGCAAATGGTGGAAGCCGATAGCGGCATGATCATCAACATCGGCTCGATCGCCGGCACTTACCCCTACCCGGGCGGTAACGTGTATGGCGCCAGCAAGGCGTTCGTCCGCCAGTTCAGCCTCAACCTGCGTGCCGACCTGGCTGGCACCCGCGTGCGGGTGAGCAATATCGAGCCGGGGCTGTGCTCAGGCACTGACTTCTCGGTGGTGCGCCTCAATGGCGACCTGGACGCCGTGCAGGCCTTGTATCGGGATGTAGAGGCCCTCCTGCCGGAGGACATCGCAGCAACGGTAGCCTGGGTTGCCGAGCAGCCGGCGCATGTGAATATCAATACCATCGAGATCATGCCTGTGGCGCAGAGCAGTGCGGCGCTGAATGTGGTGCGCAACTTGCCACGTGCCTGATCGGGGCCGCACCACTGACCCAGGTCATCGCACCTTCTGGATTCTTGACTAGTCTTATCCTTTGGCGGCCATCAATTGGCCGCCACCGTGACTACCAAGAGGCGCCGGCAATGTTCCGCGCGTCCACCACCTGATCAGGAGTGCACGATGGACCTGAACCGTCGGCAGTTCTTCAAGGTCGCCGCCGTCGGCCTTGGAGGCTCGAGCCTTGCGGCGTTGGGCATGGCCCCAACGCCGGCATTCGCCGAGCAGGTGCGTCACTTCAAGCTGGCGCATACCAAAGAAACCCGTAACACCTGCCCCTACTGTTCGGTCGGCTGCGGCCTGATCCTGTACAGCCAGGGTGATGCGGGGAAGAACGTCAAACAGAACATCATCCATATCGAAGGGGACGCCGACCACCCGGTCAACCGCGGCACACTTTGCCCGAAAGGCGCCGGCTTGCTGGACTTTATCCACAGCCCGAGCCGCCTGCAGTACCCCGAGGTTCGCAAGCCGGGCAGCAAAGAGTGGGTGCGGGTCAGCTGGGACGAGGCGCTGGACCGCGTCGCCGACCTGATGAAGCAGGACCGCGATGCCAACTTCATCGAGAAGAATGCCCAAGGCCAAACGGTCAACCGCTGGCTCACCACCGGTTTTCTTGCCGCTTCCGCTGCTTCCAGCGAGGCTGGCTACCTGACCCACAAGGTCATCCGCGCAACAGGCATGCTGGGGTTCGATAACCAGGCACGTGTCTGACATGGCCCGACGGTGGCAAGTCTTGCCCCGACGTACGGCCGTGGCGCCATGACCAACCACTGGTCCGATATCGCCAACGCGAATCTGGTCCTGGTGATGGGTGGCAACGCAGCAGAAGCGCATCCGTGCGGCTTCAAGTGGGTGACCGAGGCCAAAGCGCACAACAAGGCGCGGCTTATTGTGGTCGACCCGCGGTTTACCCGTACCGCTTCGGTGGCGGACTACTACGCGCCGATCCGGACCGGCACCGATATCGCCTTCATGGGCGGGCTGATCAACTACCTGCTCAGCAACGACAAGATCCAGCACGAGTACGTGCGCAACTACACTGACGTGTCGTTCATCGTCAAAGAGAACTATGGCTTCGAGGATGGCTTGTTCAGCGGCTACGACGAGGCCAAGCGTGTGTACGCCGACAAGTCCGGCTGGGGTTACGAGCTGGGTGAGGACGGCTATGCCAAGGTCGACCCGACACTGCAGCATCCTCGCTGCGTGTTCCAGCTGATGAAGCAGCATTACAGCCGCTATACCCCGGAACTGGCGAGCATGACCTGTGGCATGCCACAGGACGCCATGATGAAGGTCTGGGAAGAGATCGCCTCCTGCTCGGTTCCGGGCAAGACCATGACGATCCTTTATGCGCTAGGTTGGACGCAGCATTCGATCGGTGCGCAGATTATCCGCAGTGCGGCCATGGTCCAGCTGCTGCTCGGCAACGTCGGCATGCCCGGTGGCGGGGTCAATGCCCTGCGCGGGCACTCCAACATCCAGGGCCTGACCGACCTCGGCCTGCTGTCCAATTCGCTGCCGGGCTACCTGACCCTGGCCGGTGACGCCGAGCAGGACTACGCCGCCTACATCGACAAGCGCGCTTCCAAGCCGCTGCGGCCTGGGCAGTTGTCGTACTGGCAGAACTACGGCAAGTTCCACGTCAGCCTGATGAAGGCCTGGTACGGCGCCAATGCCACGGCGGAAAACAACTGGGGTTATGACTGGCTGCCCAAACTCGATGTACCGGCCTACGACGTGCTGCGCATGTTCGAGATGATGGGCCAGGGCAAAGTCAACGGTTATATGTGCCAGGGCTTCAACCCGATCGCCGCGCTGCCGGACAAAAACCGCGTCACTGCGGCACTGGGCAAGCTCAAGTGGCTGGTGATCATGGACCCCTTGGCCACCGAGACCTCGGAATTCTGGCGTAACGTCGGGCCGTTCAACGATGTCGACACGGCCTCTATCCAGACCGAAGTGATCCGCTTGCCCACTACCTGCTTCGCCGAGGAAGACGGCTCGCTGGTCAACAGCAGCCGCTGGCTGCAATGGCACTGGAAGGGCGCAGACGGCCCGGGCGAGACGCGCACCGACGTGCAGATCATGAGCGAGCTGTTCCTGCGCCTGCGCCAACGTTACCAGGCCGAAGGGGGCGCCTACCCTGACGCGATAATGAATATCAGCTGGCCGTACAAGATCCCTGAAGAGCCCTCCCCGGAGGAGCTGGCCAAGGAGATGAACGGCTGGGCGGTGGCCGATGTCACCGACCCGACTGGCGCGGTGATCAAGGCGGGCCAGCAACTGGCGGGCTTCGGTCAGCTCAAGGACGACGGTAGCACCGCGTCTGGCTGCTGGATCTTTGCCGGTAGCTGGACCGAACAGGGCAACCAGATGGCTCGCCGCGACAACAGCGACCCGTATGGCATGCACCAGGTGCAGAACTGGGCCTGGGCCTGGCCGGCCAACCGCCGCATCCTTTACAACCGTGCCTCCAGCGACCCGCAAGGCAAGCCGTGGGACCCGGAGAAAAAGCGCCTGGTATGGTGGAACGGCAAGGCCTGGACCGGCACCGACGTGCCGGACTTCAAGGTCGACTCGCCGCCCGAGGCGGGGATGAACCCCTTCATCATGAACCCCGAAGGCGTGGCGCGTTTCTTCGCCATCGACAAAATGGCCGAAGGCCCGTTCCCCGAGCACTATGAGCCCTTCGAAACACCGATCGGCATCAACCCGCTGCACCCGCAGAACAAGAAGGCCACCAGCAACCCGGCCGGGCGCATCTTCGATTCTGTGTGGGACACCCTCGGCACGCACGATGAGTTCCCTTATGCGGCGACCACCTACCGGCTAACCGAGCATTTCCACTTCTGGAGCAAGCATTGCCGGCTCAACGCCATTGCCCAGCCCGAGCAGTTCGTCGAGATAGGCGAGGTGCTGGCCAACGAGAAAGGCATCAAGGCCGGCGACCGGGTACGGGTGTCGAGCAAGCGTGGGCATATCGATGCGGTGGCGGTGGTGACCAAGCGGATTCGCCCGCTGCAGGTCAAAAATCAGACCGTGCACCAAATCGGCATTCCGCTGCACTGGGGCTTCACCGGCGCTACCCGGCATGGCTACCTGACCAATACCTTGGTGCCGTTCCTCGGTGACGGCAATACCCAGACGCCAGAGTCCAAGTCGTTCCTCGTGAAAGTGGAGAAACTCTGATGGCCAGCCAAGACATCATCGCCCGCTCGGCCACCACTACCGTGCCGCCCTCGGTGCGTCAGCAGGAGCAGGTCGCCAAGCTGATCGACACTACCAAGTGCATCGGCTGCAAGGCCTGCCAGGTGGCGTGCTCGGAGTGGAATGAACTGCGTGACGAGGTTGGCCACAACCACGGCACCTACGACAACCCCCAGGACCTCACTGCCGAGACCTGGACACTGATGCGCTTTACCGAGCATGAGCGCGACGACGGCAACCTGGAGTGGCTGATCCGCAAGGACGGCTGCATGCACTGTGCCGACCCAGGTTGCCTGAAGGCATGCCCGAGCCCGGGCGCGATCATCAAGCACGCCAACGGTATCGTCGACTTCAACCAGGACCACTGCATCGGCTGCGGCTACTGCATCACCGGCTGCCCGTTCAACATCCCGCGTATCTCGCAGAAAGACCACAAGGCGTACAAGTGCACCCTGTGTTCCGATCGCGTCAGCGTGGGGCTGGAGCCGGCGTGTGTGAAAACCTGCCCGACCGGAGCGATCGTGTTCGGCAGCAAGGACGAGATGAAAGTGCATGCGGCCGAGCGCATCGTCGATCTGAAGTCGCGGGGCTACGACAAGGCCGGGTTGTACGACCCGGATGGCGTCGGTGGTACCCACGTGATGTACGTGCTGCACCATGCCGACACGCCGAAGCTGTATGCCGGCCTGCCGGACCAGCCGGTGATCAGCCCGTTGGTGGGGTTGTGGAAGGGCTTCACCAAGCCGCTGGCGCTGTTGGCCATGGGCGCGGCGGTGCTGGCGGGGTTCTTCCACTATGTGCGGATCGGCCCACAGCGTGTCGAGGAGGATGAACACCCGACACCGCCGGACGAAAGCGTGCATCAAGTGGACCCGTCGGTCCATGTCTATGATCCGAAGCAGCCCGGTGGGCAAGGGGAGCAGCGGCCATGAACGACAACAAACCCATCCTGCGCTACAACGCCAACGAGCGTAGCAACCACTGGGTGGTGGCGATCCTGTTCATCCTGGCTGGGCTGTCGGGGCTTGCGCTGTTCCATCCGGCGCTATTCTGGCTCAGCAACCTGTTCGGCGGCGGGCCGTGGACGCGCATTCTGCATCCCTTCATCGGGGTGGCGATGTTCGTGTTTTTCCTCGGCCTGGTATTGCGCTTCTGGCGGGCCAACTTCATCACCGCCAATGACCGCCTGTGGCTGCGCCGGGTGGACCGGGTAATGCGCAACGAGGAGGAGGGCGTACCGCCGATCGGCAAGTACAATGCCGGGCAGAAGCTGCTGTTCTGGACCCTGCTGGTGTGCATGCTGGTGCTGCTGGTCAGTGGTGTGGTGATCTGGCGCGCATACTTCAGCCATTGGTTTGGCATCGATGCCATTCGCTTGTCTGCGCTGCTGCATGCGCTGGCGGCCTTCGTGCTGATTCTCAGCATCATCGTGCACATCTACGCCGGCATCTGGATCAAGGGCTCGATCGGCGCCATGCTGCATGGCTGGGTCAGCCGCGCCTGGGCCCGCAAGCATCATGAGTTGTGGTACCGCGAAGTGACCGGCGACAAGACGCCGGGTGATCACGGACGAAAAGAAGGATAAGCGCTTGAGCACCCTACTCGAACCCGGGCAGATCGAAGCGTCGGCAGTCACGCCGCCATTTCTGCACCTGCCTGTCGCCAACCTGTTTGAACTGCGCGCCGCGCGCCTGGAGCAACTGGCTGAGGGCAACGCGCTTGGCGATTACCTGAGGCTGATTGCCCGTTTATGCCGCATCCAGCAGCAGCTTGTGGATAACCCGCCCAGCGGCTTGCCCGTGGCCGAGGCGCGTCAGCGCCTGTGCATGGATCATGGTTTGCCGCCGCTGGCGGCTGACAGCCTGGTGCGTGAAGGGCCATGGCTGGTCTGGTTGCAGGCACTGCTAGAGCACCTCAGCGGCGAAACCCGTGGCCCGATGGGTGAGGCGCTGCAGGTGCTACGACGCAGTGATGACAATCAGCGCAAGGGCTGGGGCATTGCTTTGCTGGCAGGCCAGTACGATGGTGTGCCTGCAGCACTGGTGCCGTTTCTCGGTGCCGCGTTGCAGGCGGCCTGGTCCAGCTGGTTGCTGGCGCTGCCCGCACACCAGCTCAAGCCTGCCGGCAGCCTGGCCCAATGCCCGGCTTGTGGTTCGCCGGCGATGGCCGGGGTGGTGCGCAACCGTGGAAAGCACAACGGCTTGCGTTACCTGGCCTGTTCGTTGTGTGCCTGTGAGTGGCATGTGGTGCGGGTCAAGTGTGTGTACTGCGAGTCGAGCAAGGATTTGCGTTACACCAGCCTTGAGGATGATCGCCATGCGCCAGGCAAAGCGCCGCTGCGCGCGGAATGCTGCCCCGGGTGCGACAGCTACCTGAAGCAGAACTACCTGGAGAACGATGCGGCGGCCGAGCCGCTGGCCGATGATCTGGCCAGCCTGGCCCTGGATATACGCCTGGACGGGGAGGGCTTCCATCGCCTGGCGCCCAACCTGATGCTCGCCCCGGGTAGTGGCTGAGGGTCTACACTGAATCACCGACTTGCCTTCGTACCTACAGGTAATTGCGCCAACCTTCCGGATCACGCTGTACTTGTAGGAGCGGGTTCACCCGCGAATGGGCCAGCACAGACAACGGATCAGTCCAAGGTAGTACCGCATGTCCAACAGCCTAGCCAGCGACACCCCACGCCTGCCGTCCATCGATACTCTCCTTCGCCACCCGGCTTGCCTCCCACTGATCGATCGCCACGGCCGCGACGCCGTGCTGAATACCCTGCGCCAGCTGCTCGACGACCTGCGCGAACCCGCCCGTAATGGCGAACTCGGCAGCGCCGAACTGGCTCCGGAAATCCTCCTTGGCCGCAGCGGCGAACGCCTCGCCCTCCAGCAACGCAGCCAGGTTCGCCGCGTGTTCAATCTCACCGGGACCGTGCTGCACACCAACCTGGGCCGCGCCTTGCTACCGGAAGAAGCCATCGAGGCCATGCAGACCGCGGCTCGTTACCCGCTCAACCTGGAATTCGACCTGGCCACCGGCAAACGTGGCGACCGTGATGACCTGATCGAAGGCCTGATCCGCGAGCTGACCGGCGCCGAAGCCGTCACTGTGGTCAACAACAATGCCGCCGCCGTGCTGCTAGCGCTCAACAGCCTGGGCGCGCGCAAGGAAGGCATCATCTCTCGCGGTGAACTGATCGAGATCGGTGGTGCCTTCCGCATTCCCGACATCATGGCCCGTGCCGGTGTGAAGCTGCACGAGGTTGGCACCACCAACCGTACTCACGCCCGCGACTACGAGGCGGCCATCGGCCCGCGCACTGGCCTGCTGATGCGGGTGCATTGCAGCAATTACAGCATCCAGGGCTTCACCACCCAGGTGCCTACTGTCGAGCTGGCACGTATCGCCCACCAACATCAACTGCCACTGCTTGAAGACCTGGGCAGCGGCAGCCTGCTCGACCTTACCCGCTGGGGCCTGCCCGCCGAACCCACGGTACGCCAGGCCCTGGCCGATGGTGCCGATATCGTCACCTTCAGTGGCGACAAACTGCTGGGGGGGCCGCAAGCCGGGATCATCGTCGGCCACAAGGACTTGATCACCAGGATCAAGAAAAATCCGCTCAAGCGTGCGTTGCGCGTCGACAAGATCACCCTCGCTGCACTCGAAGCGGTGCTGGCGCTGTACCGTAACCCCGATCGCCTGGCCGAGCGCCTGCCCAGCCTGCGCTTGCTGACTCGCAGCCAGGCCGAGATTCAGGCCCAGGCCGAGCGCCTGGCGCCTGAGCTCCAGGCGCGCCTCGGCGAGCAATGGGCCATCCGTGTAGAGCCCGCGTTGGGCATGATCGGCAGTGGCAGCCAGCCGGTTGCACGCTTGCCCAGTGCCGCGCTGTGCCTGCGCCCGCAAGTGTCGAAGAAGTTGCGCGGGCGCAGCCTGCATGTGCTGGAGCGAGCCCTGCGTGACCTACCGGTGCCGGTGCTGGGCCGCATTGATGACGATGCCCTGTGGCTGGACCTGCGCCAGCTGGATGACGAAGCCCAGTGGCTGGCCCAGTTGCCAGCCCTGCAGCTGGGGCCGGTGCAGTGATCGTTGGTACCGCTGGCCACATCGACCACGGCAAGACCGCACTGCTGCTGGCGCTGACCGGCCAGGCCGGCGATCAGCGGCAAGAAGAGCGCGCCCGCGGCATGACCATCGACCTTGGCTACCGCTATGCGGCGCTGAGCGAAGGCGCGCCGCTGACCGGCTTCATCGATGTGCCGGGCCACGAGCGTTTTATCCACAACATGCTGGCCGGCGCCCATGGCATCGACCTGGTGCTGTTGGTAGTGGCGGCCGACGACGGGGTCATGCCGCAGACCCGTGAGCACCTGGCGATCATCGAGCTGCTGGGCATTCCCCAGGCCTTGGTGGCGATCAGCAAATGCGACCGGGTCGAGCCGTCGCGTCTGGCCGAGGTGCAGATGCAAGTCAGTGAATTGCTGGCGCCTGGGCCATATGCCGGTGCGCGGCAGTTTCCGCTGTCGAGCATCAGCGGGGAGGGCGTGGACGCGTTGCGTCAGGCCCTGCTGGAGGCCGAAGCAGGTACACGGCAGCGTAGTGTCTTCGGTGGTTTTCGCCTGGCCGTCGACCGTGCCTTTGCGGTTACCGGCGCCGGTGTGGTGGTCACCGGCACGGCACTGGCCGGGCGGGTCAGTGCGGGTGATACGTTGTTGCTGGGCAAGGCCGGCAAGGTGGTACGCGTGCGTGGCCTGCATGCACAGAACCAGGCCGCGTTGGTGGCAGAAGCAGGCCAACGGGTGGCGCTGAACATCGCTGCCGAGCGCCTGGCCGTGGAGCAGGTGCACCGGGGCGACTGGCTGGTGCCCGAATGGTTGCATGCGCCCAGTGTTCGGGTGGATATCGAGCTGAACCTGTTACCTGGCGAGAAGCGTGCTTTCGAACATTTCAGTGCTGTGCATGTGCACCTCGGCACCCAGGATGTAACGGCCCGGGTCGCCTTGCTCGAAGGCGAAAGCCTGGCTGCCGGCCAACGCATGTTTGCCCAGTTGTTGCTCAACGCGCCGTTGCAGGCCGTGCACGGCGACCGCCTGGTGCTGCGCGATCAGCGCGCCCAACGCACACTGGGCGGCGGCAAGGTGCTCGACCCGTTCGCACCAAGCCGCCAACGCCGCAGCGATGCCCGTCTGCAGCAGTTGCAGGTGCTGCGCGATGCAGCGGATCTGGAGCAGGCACTGCCAGCACTGCTCGCCAGTGCACCGGGCGGCATTAGCCCGCAGCGACTCGAGCGGCAGTTCAACCGCCTGCGGGAAACCTGGCAGTTACCGGATGATGTGCGGGTGGTGGCCACCCGGCAGGGCCAACTGCTGTTCGCCAACGCCCAATGGCAGGCGCTCAAGCAGCAGGTTCTGGAACAGCTGGCGCGCTTTCACGAGCAAGAGCCCGACCAGCTCGGCCCGGACCGCGATCGCCTGCGGCGCTTTGTAGCCTTGCCCCTGGAACGGCCGGCTTTCGTCAGCCTGCTGGATGAACTGCTCGACGACAGCGCCATCGCCAGCAGCGGGCCATGGCTGCATCTGCCCGATCACAAGGTGCAGTTGAGCGAAGCCGACAGTGCATTGTGGGCACGTCTGCAGCCGAAGTTGATCGCAGGGCAATACGACCCACCTTGGGTCAGGACGCTGGCGGGTGAGGAGAACCGTGCCGAAGCCGATGTGCGCCTGTTACTGCGCAAGTTGGCCCGGTTGGGCCTGGTGCATCAGGTGGTGCGCGACCTGTTCTATCCAGAGGCTACGCTGCAGCGCATGGCAGCGTTGATGCTGGGGCAGGCCAGCGAAACGCAGATAGTGCAGGTTGCCGCGTTTCGCGATATGTTGGGCATCGGTCGAAAGCGCAGTGTGCAGATTCTGGAATACTTCGACCGCATCGGTCTGACCCGGAGGGTGGCCGACCAGCGTCACATCCGCGCCGACAGCGCCCTGGCCCAACAGCAGGCCAGGCACTGAGTTCAAGGAAGGCAATCGCGCCCGGTGGCGCGGCCGGGCTTCAAACCCGGTTGGGGACGGCAGCCGTTCCCGGGCAGGTTCGACTCCCGCTGCCTTCCGCCATTTTTTCACCCTTCAGGGCCTCTTCGCGGGTGAACCCGCTCCTACACAGGAAACGCAATCGTCGTAGGCGCGGGTTTATCCGCGAAGAGGCCCTAAAAGGCGCTGATCAAGCCCGTTCGCCACACAGATCCAGGACAAACCAGCGGTCTGCTGCGTCAGCATCCAACCCTGCGCCCAGTAGCGCCACCATCTTGCCCAGCGCTGCTTCACGGGTCATGCCACCGCCACTGACCAGCCCGGCCCCGCGCAAGCGGTTGCCCGCTGCATAGGTGTCGAACACCACCGAGCCTTCCGGGCACTGGCTGATAGCCGCCAGCATCACGCCGCGCTGGCGCGCTGCGCTCAGCACATTCAGCAGCGCCTGGTCATCCGATGGCCCGGTCCCGCTGCCGTAGCACTCCAGCAGCAAACCCTGCACACCACTGTCGATCAAGGCCTGCAAATGCCCGGCCTGAAGCCCCGGGAACACCGGCACAACCGCCAGGTTGACCGGTTTGCGCGGTTGCTTGTAGCCCAGCTCGGCAGGGATCGTATCGGCCCGCTCAGCGTCACGGTGGCGTGGCAGCGCAGCAAAGGCATCGAACGCTTCGCTGCGTAGCTTCGACGCCCGACAGCCATGCAGCAGCTGACCGTGGAAGTACAGCTGCACGCCATCTTCCAGGCCGTGTTCGAACTGGCGCAATGCGCCGCACAGGTTGTCCCAGGCATCGCTGTCCGGGGCACCTGCCGGCAGCATCGAGCCGGTCAGCACTACTGGTGCTGGCAGGCCCAGCAACAGGAACGACAACGCAGCAGCGCTGTAGGCCATGCTGTCGGTACCGTGCAGCACCAACACGCCATCGTGGCCCGCGACATCCACCGCCGCGACGATGGCATCGCGCATCGCCAGCCAGTTGTGCTGTTGCATATTGGCGCTGTCGAGCAGCGGGTTCAGCTCGTGCAGTGTCCATTGCACCTGGGGTGCATTGGCCATCTGGGCAAAGTGTTCACGCATCCGCGCGTCAAAACCACCGGCCGGTGCCAGGCCTTCGGGTGTTTCGAGCATGCCGATGGTGCCACCGGTATAGAGAACGAGAAGATTCTTTACTGCGCGCATGGAAAGCATCCGTAGCGGTGAGCGGACAAAGAAAAGCCGCCCGCGGAAGGGGCGGCTGGGCAGGGGAGGATATCAGCGCTGCGTCTGAACTTGGCCGACTGCTTTGTCAGTGGCTGTTTCCACCTGCGGATTGGCAGGCCAGGCATTGCGGTCCAGGTCCAGGTCGGCAAACTTGGACGAGTCGAACACAGGCTGCTTTACACCGGCCTTGCGCTGGTCGTCGTAGTCGCGCATGACCCGCAGGCCGACCTTGAACAGCAGGGCCAGGGCCACCAGGTTGACGAAGGCCAGGCAGGTCATGGTGATGTCGGCGAAGGCGAACACGGTCGACAGGTCTTGCATCGAACCCCACACGACCAGTGCCAGCACCAGGCCACGGAACACCATCAACACTGCGCGGTTACGGCTGAGGAATTGCAGGCTGTTCTCGCCGAGGTAGTAGTTGTAGAGGATGCAGGTGAAGACGAACAGCGACAGCGCCACGCTGACGAACACGCGCCCCCAGTCACCGACTACGGCGGCCAGCGAGTTCTGGGTCAGGACGATGCCGTCACCTTCGAAGCCCGGGGTGTAGAAGCCCGACAGCAAGATCAGCAAGGCGGTGCAGGTGCAGATCACGAAGGTGTCGAGGAACACGCTGAAGGCCTGGACCACGCCCTGTGCGCCCGGGTGTTTCACCGCGGCCACGGCGGCGACGTTCGGCGCGCTGCCCAGGCCTGCTTCGTTGGCGAACACGCCACGTTTCACGCCCATGACGATGGCGCTGCCGAGCAGGCCGGCAAACGCCGGGTCGAGGCCGAAGGCGCTCTTGAAGATGGTTTCCAGCATGGCTGGCACGTGTTCGATCTGGGTGCCGATCACGTACAGGGTCACGCCGATGTAGGCCAGGGTCTTGACGGGTACCAGCAGGTCCGACACCGCCGCGATGCGCTTGATGCCGCCGATGAAGGTGATGGCCAGCAGTACGGCCAGCACAATACCGGTGTGGCTTGGGTCGAAGGCAAAGGCATTCTGCAGCGAGTGGGTGACGGTGTACGACTGCAGGCCGATGAAGGCGAAGCCGTAGGTGACCAGCAGCAAGATCGAGAACACGATGGCCATGCTCTTGCGCTTCAGCCCGTGCTGGATGTAGTAGGCCGGGCCGCCACGGTACAGGCCGTCGCCATCAGCGCGCTTGTACACCTGGGCCAGGGTGCATTCGAAGAAGCTGCTGGACATGCCCACCAGTGCGGTAACCCACATCCAGAACACGGCACCAGGGCCACCCAGGGTCACTGCGATACCGACACCGGCGATGTTGCCGGCGCCCACGCGGCCGGCCAGGCTCAGCATCAGGGCCTGGAAGGAGCTCAGCTGGCCTGCCTGGCCACGCAGCGATTCCTTGAACACGCTGAACATATGGGTGAAGTGGCGGAACTGGACGAACCGGGAGCGGATGGTGAAGTAGCTACCCAGCCCGACGATCAGCACGATGAGGAGTTTCCCCGAAAGGAAATCGTTGATTACTTCGAGCATTGGAAAATGACCTCGATTCTTATTCTTCGTGTGGAAAGACCAGCGGACGGCAGGCGCACCGCTATTCGTTGGGGCGCATGGTTGGCTATGACAAGAGTGGTTACAATTTCGCGGATTGCTCTGACTTGATGCGACTTGATGCTACAATGGCGTCATTCGCGTCACCTGGATTCCGCATATGAGCGATCACTTCGCTACAAACCTCAAACTTGCCTGCAGTCACTACCGCTCTATTTCCGAAGTTTGCCGCCAGCTGTCGATCAACCGCGCGCAGTTCAACAAGTACCTGAGCGGGCAAAGCCGTCCGACGGCTTTCAACCTGAAGCGTATCGGCGACTTCTTCGGTGTCGAGGATTACGAACTGAACCTGCCCGCCGAGCAGTTCGCCCGTCTGATCGGTGCGCGGGTATCGCCCCAGGCCCAGCAGCCCAGTGACCCGATCAGCGAGTTGTTCCGCCCGTTGCACGAACATGGCGGCAACCTTTCGCGCTATTGCGGTTACTACTTCGAGTACTCCAACTGCATGTCGGTGCCGGGCACGACCCTCGTGTCGCTGGTGCACCTGTGGGAAGAACGCGGCCGTTTTCTGTTCGAGCGCCAGGAACGGCAGGAGCGCTCCAGTGCCACCGATCAGCATGCCGAGGTACGCTGCCGCTACCTGGGGGCGGCGTTCCAGCTGCAGGACCGGATGTTCCTCATCGACTACGAGTCGCTGACGTTCAACGAAATGAGCCAGACCATCCTCATCCCCAGCTTCAAAAGCCGCATTACCCGGCTGAATGGCTTGAAGGCCGGCGTATCCAGCGGTGACCGGCGAAACCCGGCCTGTACCCGGGTGGTGTGGGAATACCTGGGCGAGGAGATCAATCGCATCAATGCGTATCGGCAGGTGAAACTGTACCGGCCGGATGATCCGCGCATAGATGACGATGTGCGCGAGCGATTGAGCGTGGCGCCATTGCGCAATGGTCTGTTCGAGATCGAGTAATGCTAAACGCCTTTAGCATTGTCGAGGATGAACGTTGCGACCGTGTCGGCAACCTGGTCCGCTATTGCCGGAGTACTGCGCAAATGAGCTGTGATGCCATGGTCGCAGTCGGTAAGAAACAGGCATTGCAAACGTGACGCTGAAACTGCTCGCATCAAGGCGAGGGTAACTTCTTCAGGAATCGGGCTATAGCGTTCAGTGCCAGCAAGCCACAGGTTGCCAGCGCTGGTGCCGGGGCCTTTGCCGAATCGCTGGGAGTTGAGCCCGTCGTACTCGCCGATCACCATCAATACTCTTCCTCGAAACTGGTTGAGGAAGGTGTAGCTATCGCTCTCCAGAAAACCGAAAGGCTTGTTGATGGCGGCAGTGAATGCCGGGCCGAACGGCGCCTGGTGGGCATCGTCTGGATAAACTGCAGGGCAGATCAATACGATGCTGTCCACTTGTGGCAACTGTGCTGCAAGCTTAAGCGTAATTGCCGCGCCAAGGCTGTGGCCAATGAGCGTTCGGCATCGAGGCGCGATATGCGCGTGGAAACGCTTTGCTTCATCAAGGTTCGTAGCCAGTGACGGCGACATCGCGCCTGGCTCGCTGGCGAGGCTATGACCTGACAGATTGCCAGTGAGTGAACCAATGCCTGCGGTTTGCAGGCGATAAAGCAGAGGGTTGAGCCGGGTAAAGTCGGAACGCGCGCCCCCCAAAACGAATGCGGGGGCTGCGCGCTCGATATCAGGTACCAGCAATCGCGCCTGTTGCTGGTAGTTTTCAAAGACTTCATTGATGAACAGCTCTTTGCCCGGGGCGGGCTCGTCAAACTGCCACTTCACGCGCTGCGGGGAAGCCATATCAATGTGCATGGTGCTCTCTAGAGGAACTGGTTGAGCCATTCGCCGAGCGGGTTGCCGGTATCGAGCAGCAGTTTGAGTGCCATGATGCAGCAGACGCTGACCAGCAGCGGTTTTATGAGGCGCGAGCCGAAGCGAACTGCGCAGCGAGCCCCCAATTGTGCGCCCAGAAAGGCGGCGAGCGCCATTGCCAGCGCCAGCGGCCAGATGATCGCCCCGCTGAGAGAAAAAACTGACAATGCGCCCAGGTTACAGGCCGCGTTCAAAAGCTTGCTGGTGCATACGGCTTGAATGAGGTGCTGGCCCAAGAGGACCACGCAGGCCAGCATGAAGAACGAGCCGACTCCGGGGCCGAAGATGCCGTCATAAAAGCCAATGATGGGTGCAGCCGTCACGCAGAATAGGCTAGTCGATACCTTTGCCTTGCGCGCTTGTTCATTCGGCTTTGGACTGAAGGCAAAGTAGGCGGCGATCAGGATCAGCAGTGGTGGGACGCACGCCTGCAGAACGCTTTTGGGGACGTAAGTTATCGACAAGGCCCCCAGCGCCCCGCCGATAAACGCCATGACAGCCATGGGACTGCCTTGTCTCCAGTCGATCATGCCTTTGCGGGCGAAGGCGCACGTAGCCGAAACCGTAGCCGAAGCTGCCTGGAACTTGTTAGTGGCAATAGCTGCCAAGGGTTCTACACCGGCAATAAACAACACCGGGAGCGTGATAAGGCCACCGCCGCCGGCGATAGCATCAAAAAAGCCGGCCATCAGTGCAACCAGTGCGAGTAGCAGAACAAACGTCAAGTCGATTTCGATCATGGAGTATTTTCCTGTGCTCAACCACGTACCAGCAGCGGGTCTTCAGCGAGCACCAACGGTACGGCGAAGGGGGAGTATCCGAACTGACGGATAAGCAGGCGCCGGTTGCCCTCTGGGTAGAAATCCAGGTAGGCAGCTTCCGAATGAAGCATTGAACGTTCCTTGTCGTTTTTAGGTGAAACTCCCTGGCTGGCAAGTGGGGAGTCGACTATTCAATGCAGTTATGCCGAGACGTGGTAGTCAGCCCATTCCTCGTATGTCGTAGGAGATTTCTGTCTGTGGCGGTATTGAGCAGTGAAACGGTGGAATCACCCCCTGTGGCATCGAACGGGTCCGGTGTTGGACTTCCCGGGCAGGAAACCGCAAAATGACTCTTTTTTCTCATCAACCTCTCCGGATCTGCTGACTCTATGCGTATGCGCCTAATGCTGTTGGGTGGTGGCAATGCCCTCGGGCAAGCGCTGATTCGTCTTGGGGCCGAGGAGGACATCGCATTCCTGGCACCGCGCCCGCCCGAGAACGGCTGGGCGCCCTCAAGCCTCACTCAGCTGCTCGATGACCATCGCCCCGACGCGCTGGTCAACCTGGCCTATTACTTCGACTGGTTCCAGGCCGAGTCGGTCAGCGAGCAGCGCCTGGCTCAACAGGAGCGGGCGGTGGAGCGGTTGGCAGAGCTGTGCCAGCACCATCAGATCACCTTGGT
Source organism: Pseudomonas sp. USTB-Z (assembly GCF_019691255.1). Lineage (NCBI taxonomy): Bacteria > Pseudomonadati > Pseudomonadota > Gammaproteobacteria > Pseudomonadales > Pseudomonadaceae > Pseudomonas > Pseudomonas sp. USTB-Z. The sequence continues at coordinate 112,068 of NZ_JAECZP010000013.1, read as the reverse complement.
GCAGCCCTCCAGCTACCGTGTGTTCGATGGTTCGCGGGCCACGGCCTATAGCGAAAAGGACGAGCCAGTGCCGCTGGGCTTGCGTGGCCAGGCCCTATGGCGCATAGAGCAGAGCGTGCGTGCGGCCTGCCCGCAGCATGTGTTGCTGCGCTTTGGCTGGATGCTGGACGAGAGCATCGATGGCGCGTTGGGCCGCTTCCTGACCCGTGCCGAGCAACCACAGGAACTGCTGCTGGCCGATGATCGACGTGGCAACCCGACGCCGGTTGATGATGCCGCCCGAGTGATCCTGTCGGTGCTCAAGCAACTGGATTGCAATGCGCCGCTGTGGGGCACCTACCATTACGCCGGCAATGAGGCGACCACGCCGCTGGCGCTGGGCCAGGCGATCCTCGCCGAGGCCGGTCAATACCGCCAGCTGGCCGTTCAGGCCCCCACGCCGCAGGCCCATGCCGCGCGCCCGGATGCCAGCGAAGAGCCACAGCACGCGGTACTGGCCTGCAAGAAAATCCTTCATACCTTCGGTATCAAGCCGCGTGCCTGGCGCGCTGGTTTGCCACCTCTACTGGACCGGTTCTACCGCCATGGCTGACGCCCCCATCCTGATCACCGGCGGTGCCGGCTTCATTGGCTCCCACCTGTGCGATGCGTTGTTGGACAAAGGCTACGCCGTACGCATTCTCGACGACTTCTCCACGGGCCGGCGAAGCAATCTGCAGGTCGACCACCCACGGCTGGAACTGATCGAAGGTGATGTTGCCGATGCAGGGCTGGTCACTCAGGCTGCGGCTGGCTGCCGTGCTGTGGTGCATCTGGCGGCGGTAGCGTCGGTTCAGGCCTCGGTCGAAGACCCGGTGCGTACCCACCAGAGTAACTTCATCGGTACCCTCAACGTTTGCGAAGCCATGCGCGTGCATGGCGTGCGCCGGGTGCTCTTCGCCTCCAGCGCAGCGGTGTACGGCAACAATGGTGAAGGGGAGTCGATTTCCGAAGACACGCCCAAGGCGCCGTTGACCCCTTATGCCGTGGACAAGCTGGCCAGTGAGCAGTACCTGGACTTCTACCGTCGCCAGCATGGTCTGGAGCCGGTGGTGTTTCGCTTCTTCAATATCTTCGGGCCACGGCAGGACCCTTCCTCACCGTATTCCGGGGTGATCAGCATCTTCTGCGAGCGCGCTGTGCAGGGCTTGCCGATTACAGTGTTCGGTGACGGCGAGCAGACCCGTGACTTCCTTTACGTGGGCGACCTGGTGCAGGTGATGGTGCAGGCACTGGAGCAGCCGCAGGTCGAGGAGGGGGCGGTGAACATCGGGCTGAACCAGGCGACCTCACTGAACCAGTTGCTGGCTGCGCTGGAGAAGGTTGTTGGGAGCTTGCCAGCGATCAGCTATGCGGCGGCGCGATCGGGTGATATCCGCCATTCGCGAGCGGATAACCAGCGGTTGTTGGCGCGGTTCAAATTTGCGCAGGTAACGCCGATGGTTGAAGGCCTGGCAAAGCTTCTCGGTAAAGGCTGAGCCCCGCGGGGCTGCTCAGCAGCCCTGACATCACCCATGCCGCACCCTTCTGCGCTGGCAATCTTCGGGATGTAAGACCCGCCCATCCTGGGCGCGGACCTGCAATATCTCAAGCGCCTGCCCCGTCACGCCGTCCACCAGTTCCGAACGCGCTTCTCCCGCCTCGAACAGAAACCGCTCCCCCCACTGCCTCAAACCAACCACCACTGGAAACACCGACCGCCCTTTGTCGGTCAGCACATATTCTTTATAGGCACTGCCATCCGACGCCGGCTGTGTCATCAGCAACCCACTTCCCACCAACAGCTTTAGCCGCGAGGTGAGGATGTTCTTCGCCAGCCCCAGGTTCTTCTGAAATTCACTGAAACGCCGTAGGCCGTCAAAGGCATCGCGCAGGATCATCAGCGCCCAACGGTCACCCAGCACCTCCAGAGCCCGGGCCACGGGGCACTGCGCATTGTTTTCATCGAGCATGGGGCAAGCCTGCCTTGATTACCTGGTTGCAGATTAAAACCACATTTGCTAAATAGCCAGCATGTGGTTTCAAATTGAAACCAGATTCCAGAGGCTTTGCCGGATGACACCTTCGCTGACACGCTGGATAACCCTGTTGCTTGCCACCACCAGTGCGATGGCTGTGGCGACGGTGTACTTCGCTCAACCGCTGCTTGAGTCGATGGCTGCTGAGTTGGGGGTGGCGCAGCAGCAGATTGGCTGGGTCGTTGGCGCGACCCAGGGGGGTTACGCCCTGGGGCTGCTACTGATTGTTCCCCTCGGGGACTTGGTCGACCGTAAACGTCTGTTGCTTGGCCAGTTGCTGTTCTCGGCGCTTGCGCTGGTCGGCGTTGGCATGGCGCCGAACTGGGCAATATTGCTGCTGGCTTTGGCTATCGCCGGGTTGATGGCAGTCATGGTGCAGGTGATGGTGGCTCATGCCGCGAGCCTGGCCTCACCTGGCCAGCAAGGGCAGGCGGTAGGCACCGTCACCAGTGGTGTGGTGCTGGGTATTCTGCTGGCACGGCTGGCTTCGGGCGGGCTCGCTGACCTGGCCGGTTGGCGAAGTGTGTACCTGGTCGCCGCAGGGCTCTTGATGGTGTTGGCGCTGGTGCTGTGGCGCAGTCTGCCCGGCGGGCAGCCGATGAGGAGTCGGCCGGGTTACCGGGCGCTGATCATGGCTCAGTTCAGCCTGTATCGGCACGACCGGTTGCTGCGCCAGCGCGGCGTGTTCGGTGTGTTGATCTTCGCCGCATTCAGCGTGCTGTGGAGTGCCATGGTCATGCCGCTCAGTGCTGCGCCGCTGGCGCTGAGCCATACCGAGATCGGCCTGTTTGGCCTGGCAGGTGTCGCGGGTACGCTGGCGGCTTCGCATGCCGGTCGTCTGGCCGACCTTGGAAGGGGTGAGCGTACGACCGGGGTGTCGTTGGCCCTGCTGACGCTGTCGTGGCTGCCAACAGCGTTCGTCGAGCATTCATTGCTGGCCTTCGTGCTGGGTGTGCTGATGCTGGACTTTGCCGTGCAGGCAGTGCATGTCACCAACCAGAGCCTGTTGCTGGCCGGACGTGGTGCGATGGCTAGCCGTTTGATCGGCGCCTACATGTGTTGCTATTCGCTGGGCAGCGGTTTGGGGGCGGTGTTGGCGAGCTGGGTGTATGCACACTGGGGCTGGGTTGCCGTGTGTGGGCTTGGCATGGGCATCAGTGCCGTCGCACTGTGCTACTGGCTATGGCTGCAACGCGCGAGGGCGGCCGAAGCCGCCCTGCAATGTTCAGGTCAGAACTTGTAGCCAAGGCCGACCATGTATACCCATGGGTCGACGTCGACGTTGACCTTGGTCTTGCTGTAGCCAAGGGCGGTCGGGCCGTTGACGCTGGCCTTGGTGTCGATGTCGACGTACCAGACCGAGGCGTTTACCAGCAGGTTGTCGGTCAGCAAGTAGTCCATGCCCAGTTGGCCGGCGATACCTACCGAATCCTGCAGCTTGAGGTTGCTGAAGCCTTGTTGCTTGCGTGCGCTGCTCAAGTCTTCGTCAAAGAACAGGGTGTAGTTGATACCGACGCCAGCGTACGGCTGGAAGCGCGAATTCGGTTCCATTGGGTAGTACTGCAGCGACAGCGTCGGTGGCAGTTGCTTGATGTCTGCCAGCTTGCCGTCCAGCCCGCCGCCCAGGCCTTTTACGGCGACGGTGTGCTTGAACGGGGTAGCTGCCAGCAGCTCCAGGCCGATGTGGTCGGTGAGCATGTAGGCAAAGGTCAGGCCCAACTGGGTATCGCTGTCCAGGGTCGCCTTGGTGCCTGACACCTTGTTACCGTCAAACTTGAGGTCGCCGCTGCTCTCGTTCGGGGCGGTGGTGATGGCGCCTGCGCGCAGGATCATGTCCCCCGCCTGATAGGCGTGGGCGGCAGGGGCGGCGAGCGCAAGGGCCACAAGCGAGGCACCCAGCAAGGACTTGTTCATGGAAGCTCCCAAAGGACGTTATTAATCGAGTGGTCCAATGGTACGGAGCTGGTTAAACGGAAAGTTTGACCCAGCTCAAAGAAGCGTCTTCACGAATTCGAAACAGTTCTCATCTCAGCTCATAAGCGTAGATTTTCTCGGCTTCCATCTGGTAGCCGGCGTCGGCCAACTCGCTGCTGGAAGCTCTAACCTGCATCTTTCCCTCGATCCAGTAGGGCTGGTAGAGGTCTTCGACGCGCACGCCCATCTCGCTGAAAATGTGCACGATCTGGTTCGGCGGTGGCGGCGGCACGTGGATGCACGCGCCATAGTAAGGGACCAGCAGGAATTCGGTGGTGCGGCCTTCTTCGCTGACCTCCAGTGGCACGATGTAGCCGGGAAGTTTGACCTGTTGGCCGTCGAGGCTTTTTACCACTGGCGCGTCGGGCGCCTGTTGGCGCGCGGGTGGGGCGGATTCGGCAGACAGGGCGTTGCTGAGCTGTGACATGTCGTGCAGCGGGGTGAGTTGCGGCGGGATGACCGGGGCGCCTTCGGGGATCAGGGCGGGCCAGTCCAGCTCCTTGGGTTCGGCGGCCCATAGAGGCATCGCTACCAGCAACAGCAAGGCCAGCAGCATGTGCATTGCCGGCCTCTTCGCGGGCATGCCCGCTCCCACAGGTACTGCACACGCTCCGAAGCCTGCGGGGCTCCCTGTGGGAGCGGGCGTGCCCGCGAAGCAGGCGGTGAGGTGTTTGATCATTACGCGCACTCAGAGGTGTATGGACAGGCCGTCGGCCAGCGATTGCCGGTAAGCCCGCCACGCCGGCACGCTGCCCATCAGCAACGCGGCCCCCAGGATGATAGCCAGCAAGGTCCATTCATGGGTACTCGGCATAGCCAGTGGCAAGTACAAACCATAGTTGGCCTGCACATACCCCTGTGCCAGGGCGATACCCGCATATAGCAAGCCAAGCCCGGCCACGATCCCGACTGAGGCCAGTGACAGTGCTTCCAGTACCAGCAACCCCGCAATATGCCAAGGCCGGGCCCCGACCGAACGCAGTATCGCCATCTCTCGGCGGCGTTCGTTGAGGCTGGTGAGAATCGCCGTGAGCATGCCGATCAAACCGGTCAGCACCACGAACAGTGACACCACGAACAATGCCTGTTCTGCAGTGCCCATCAGGCTCCACAGCTCCTGCAGGGCGACCCCTGGCAGGATCGCCAGCAGCGGCTCGCTGCGGTACTCGTTGATCTCTCGCTGCAAACTGAAGGTTGCGATCTTGCTGTTAAGGCCAAGCATGAACGCAGTGATGGCGGCAGGTTGCAGGTCCATGGTACGGGCCTGCTCGGCGCTGATGCGGCCGGCGCCACGGGCGGGTACGCCGTTGTGCCAGTCGATATGGATCGCTTCCATGCCGCCCAGGCTGATATGCAGGGTGCGGTCGACGGGTGTGCCGGTGCGCTTGAGTACGCCGACCACGGTAAACGGCTTGTCGTCGTGCTTGACCAGGCTGATTGCGGCCACACCGTGGGCCAGCACCAGCTTGTCACCCAGCTTGTAGTGCAATGCCTCGGCCACTTCGGCGCCGAGCACCACTTCGAACGGGTCGTTGGCGAACGTACGCCCCTGGCTCAGTTCCAGGTGCTGGCGGCGGCCGTACTGGTAATGGCTGAAGTAATCCGTGGTGGTACCCATCACTCTGTAACCGCGGTGCGAGTCGCCCAGCGAGATCGGGATTGCCCACTTCACCCGTGGGTCCTGTGCATAGTGCTGGAAGCTGTCCCAGCGGATGTTGTTGGTCGCGTTGCCAATGCGGAACACCGAATACAGCAGCAGGTTCACCGAGCCGGAGCGTGCACCGACAATCAGGTCGGTGCCGCTGATGGTGCTGGCGAAGCTGGCACGGGCTTCGGTACGGACCCGCTCAACAGCCAGCAGCAGGCACACCGACAGGGCAATGGCAAAGGCGGTCAGAAACGCGGTGAAGCGGCGGTTGGCCAGGCTGGCCAAGGCAAGGCGGAGCAGGTACATCAGGCCTCCCGGGGCTTGGCGGCGCGGTTCAGTTCGGCAAGCGACAGGTGGCGGTCGAACAGCGGTGCCAGGCTCTGGTCGTGGCTGACGAACAGCAAGCTGGCACCGGCGGCACGGCACTCATCGAACAGCAGGCGGATGAACGCTTCACGGGTGTCTGCATCCAGTGCCGAGGTCGGTTCGTCGGCAATCACCAGCTCAGGCTGGCCGATCAGTGCGCGGGCGGCGGCGACCCGTTGCTGCTGGCCGATCGACAGGCTGTCGGCGCGGCGGGCGAGCATGGCAGGGTCACCCAGGCCCAGGTGGGTCAGCAGCGTGCTGGCCGCCTGGTCAACACTGCCATGGCGCTGCTCGGCGCGGGCCTTGCGGCTGCGCGAGAAGCGGCAGGGCAGCTCGACGTTTTCACGTACCGAGAGGAACGGCAGCAGGTTGAACTGCTGGAAGATATACCCGGTGTGATCGACCCGAAAGCGGTCGCGGGCGCCCTGGCTCAGGCTGCCAAGGTCCTGACCGAGCAACTGGATGCGGCCCTGGACCGGCACGTTCACCCCGCCCAGCAGGCCCAGCAAGGTCGTCTTGCCACTGCCGCTGGGGCCCTTGAGAAACAGCGCTTCACCAGCGTCCAGGCGTAATGACGGAATATCCAGCAGCGGCGGGTGACCTGGCCAGGCGAACATCAGGTCATGCAGATCGATCAACGGCTGGTTCATTCAGAAGGCGACCGTTGCCTTGGCCGGCGTGGTTTCCACGCCTTTCTGGCCATTGGGGCCGATCAGTTGCACGTTGATTTTCTGGGTGGCGGGGAAGGCCTTGAACAGCGGCGCCAGGTCCAGCTCTGTCAGTTTGTCGGGGTTGGCGCAAGTCAGCTGATAATGGGCGCCGATGTCGCTGTGCTGATGGCCGTGCTCGTGCTCGTCACCCTCGTCGTCGGCCTTGGAGGCGTCACCGAAGAGAGGGCTTTCCAGTGCCTGCTGGTCTTCCTTGCAGCCTGCGGCGGCGGAAAGGCCGAACAGCTTTAGTGGTTGTTCAAGTTGCTGGCGCACGGCGGCGACTTTGGCCTTGTCGGCATCGCTGCTGGCGGCATGCTCGAAGCCGACCAGGTTCATTGCCGGGCTGTCCAGTTCCAGTTCCAAGGTATTGCCATCGAGCACTGCGTTTAGCTTGGCTACGCCATGCTCGTGGGCGCCGAGGGAGCCGTGGGCATGGTCATGATCATGGTCATCGTGAGCATGGGCCACGGCCAGTGGCAGCAAAGCGAAGGGCAGGGCGAGCAGCAGGCGACGCATGGACGACTCCGGAGCGGGCTGAAAGATCGAGTTATGTTATAACAACTTCTCGGCGTGCCGCCAGCCTGTGTGGCGCATGTTTCATGTTGCGGTAGCATGGCTGCATTGATTTGGGCTCAAGGAATGCATCATGAGAATTCGTGGACAGATTGGTGATTGGCCGGTGGACCTGACCATCGAGCTGACGCCTGAAGAGTGGGCGCAACTGGGGCGGCAGACCGAGGTGCCGATGGTAGCCCAGGCGGCCGCGACAGCTGCGGTGGTCGCACCGCGCCAAGATGACGGTCAGTGGGCTGCGGCGCGTAATGTGTTGCGTCTGGCAGGACAGATGAGCGGGCCGGAATTGCTGGACCGGCTGGAAGGGTTGGCGGGGAGTACGGCGGCGGGTAAACGGTTGCTGGTGCGCTTGCGGCACAGCAGTGAGGTAAAGGTGGAGAGCGGCGTGGATGCGCCTGTTTATCACTGGGTAGGGTGAGCGCTGTCTTGCTTGAAAATTGAAACGCCTGCGCTGTCACCCGTAGGAGCGGGTTTACCCGCGAACACCGGCAGAGCCGGTGCCATCCACTGTGTCGGTTTCTTCGCGGGCATGCCCGCTCTCACAGGTCCAGCGCAGGCTTCAAGGTCACTCAGAACATCGCCGCCGACAGCTTGCGACGATAAACACCAACCAGCGGGTGATCGCCACCCAGCAATTCGAACACCTGCAACAGCGCCTTCTGCGGCAGCCCGTTCTCGTAGCCACGGTTACGCTGGAACAGCTTCAGCAGCCCCTCCAGCGCCGCCTCATACTGCTGGCGCGCCAGTTGCTGAATGCTCAGCTGATAAGCCGCCTCGTCGTCTTGCGGGTTCTGCGCCAGACGGCTTTTAAGGTCTGCCACTTCCGGCAGGCTGGCAGCCTGGCGCAGGAAGGTCAGCTGGGCCTTGGCACCGGCCAGTGCAGCTTTGTGTTCGTCAGTCTTGACCGCATCCAGCACCACTTGCGCTTCGCCCAGCTCGCCACGCTCGGCCAGGCAGCGGGCATACAGGATCAGCGCCTCGACATTGCTGTTGTCCTCACCCAGCAGCGCCTGCAACAGCGCTTCGGTTTCGGCAAAACGGCTTTCGGCAAACAGCGCCTTTGCCTGCTCCAGTGGCGAGGCGGTGGGCGCGGCTGGCAGTTGTACATGCGGCTCGAGCATGGCGCGGATCGCCGACTCCGGTTGCGCCCCGGCAAAACCGTCCACCGGCTGACCGTCCTTGAACAGCACCACTGTCGGCAGGCTACGGATGCCGAACTGGGCAACCACCTGTTGCTCCACGTCGCAGTTGATCTTGGCCAGCAGCAGTTCGCCCTGGTAACCCTCGGCAATCTTTGCCAGCAATGGCATCAGCGCCTTGCACGGCGCGCACCACTCGGCCCAGAAGTCCACCAGCACCGGCTTGTGGAAGGAGTTTTCGATCACCAGCTGTTGGAAGGTGGTATCGGTGGCGTCGAAAATGTAAGGCGTGTCTTGGGTCATCGCGACTCTCGCAAACTCGTGTATGGCACCACTATAAGGTGTCGCGGCTGGCGTGGTACAGGCTGACCCGGCGGAATTCGTGTGGCTCGGCCAGGTCCGGCAGGGTCAGTGCTTCGAGCACGCCCAATTGCTGGTACAACGGGTGGTGAAAGTCACGTACCCGCGAGTCGGCCACCAAGGCCTCCCGGCCGCGGCTCAGGAAGGCATCCAGCAGCGGCAGGTTGGCGCGGTCGTACAGCACATCGGCAACCAGGATCAGGTCGAAGCGGTCTTCCTCGGCAAAAAAATCGCTGCTGTAGCGTAATGTCACCCCGTTCAGTGCTGCATTCGCACGGCAGGCATCGAGGGCCAGCGGGTCGAGGTCGCAGGCCACCACTTCCCGTGCTCCGGCGCGTGCAGCAGCAATGCCGGCGATACCAGAGCCGGCACCAAAGTCCAGCACGCGCTTGCCCGCCACCCACTCCGGGCGTTCGGCCAGGTAGCGGGCCATTGCCAGCCCGCTGGCCCAGCAGAAGCTCCAATAGGGAGGTTCTTCAAGAATGCGCCGGGTTTCTTCGCTGCTGAAGGCGCGATCCATGTTCTGGTCGTCGATCAGCCATAGCTTCAGGTCACAGTCGGGCAGTTCGCTGACGATCAGGCGTGCTTCGCCGATCAGGCCGCTGAGGGCCCGTTGCAGAGCCAGCGGCATCACTTAAGGCGCCTTCTCGAAACGCAGCGGGCCGGTGGCCTGGGTTTGTGCTTGGGTAATGCGCACCGGGGGCAGGTGCATGATCAGCTGGCCGGAGTTGCTGGCGCGGCCACGCAGTTCGACCCGGGCACCGGGCGGGAAGGCTTCGGGGTTGAAGCGCAGGTGGTAGGGCAGTGCCTGGCCGGTACCGGTCAGATTACTGCTGGCCAGCAGGCGCTGCGGGCGGTCGCGTTCGTCGATCACCAGCAAGGCCAGTTCCACCTCGGCACCCGCCGGAATTTCCAGCAAGGTGCCGCTCAGCTCGCGCTGGTAGGCCGGCAGCGGGCCCAGTACTTCGGCCTTGGCCGAAGGGGCTGGCGCGGGCACTGGGTTGTCGGTCTTTGGCCTGTCGCTGCCGCAGGCGGCAAGCAGAGCGGCGCAGCACAGCACGACGAGCGCTCGGTAGTGCATGGGGGAGTCCTTCACGGGCATATTTCCCATGGATGTTAACCCCTTTGGCTTGTCTTGCCAGTGCAATGCGCTACCATGGCCCTCCCTTTTTTTGTTGCCTGCCACCATGCACTGTCCCTTTTGCGGTGCCAACGACACCAAGGTCATCGACTCTCGCCTCGTCGCCGAGGGCGAGCAGGTGCGCCGCCGCCGTGAATGCGTGGCCTGCGGCGAGCGCTTCACCACCTTCGAAACCGCCGAGCTGGTGCTGCCCCGGCTGATCAAGCAGGACGGCACGCGTCAGCCCTTCGACGAAGAAAAACTGCGCGCTGGTATGCAACGGGCCCTGGAAAAGCGTCCGGTCAGCGTCGAGCGCCTGGAAGCTGCGCTGGCGCACATCAAGAGCCGGCTGCGTGCCACAGGCGAGCGCGAAGTCAAATCGTTGGTGGTCGGTGAAATGGTCATGGCCGAGTTGCGCAAACTCGATGAAGTGGCCTATATCCGCTTTGCTTCGGTGTACCGGCGCTTCCAGGACCTCGACGAGTTCCGCGAAGAAATCGACCGCCTGGCCCGTGAGCCAGCTAAAGAGTGAACATGCCCAGCCAAGCTGCCATTCTCGACGCCCACTACATGGCCCGCGCGCTGGAGCTGGCGCGTAAAGGCCTGTACACCACCCACCCGAACCCGCGCGTAGGCTGCGTGATCGTGCGCGATGGCGAAGTGGTCGGTGAAGGCTGGCACGTGCGCGCCGGCGAGCCCCATGCCGAAGTGCATGCCCTGCGTCAGGCCGGTGAACTTGCCCGCGGTGCTTGTGCCTACGTCACCCTGGAACCATGCAGCCATCATGGCCGTACGCCACCGTGTGCCGAGGCACTGGTCAAGGCCGGCGTGGCCCGTGTCGTAGCCGCCATGCAGGACCCTAACCCACAAGTGGCGGGGCAGGGCCTGCGGCGCCTGGCCGAAGCTGGAATCGAAGTGGCCAGCGGGGTGCTCGAAGCCGAGGCCCGCGCCCTCAACCCAGGCTTCCTCAAGCGTATGGAGCACGGCCTGCCGTTCGTTCGCGCCAAACTGGCCATGAGCCTGGATGGCCGCACTGCCATGGCCAGTGGTGAAAGCCAGTGGATCACCGGCCCGGCCGCGCGCTCAGCCGTTCAGCGCTTGCGCGCCCGCTCCAGCGTGGTGCTGACCAGCGCCGCCAGCGTGCTGGCAGACAACGCACGCATGACCGTGCGTGGCGCCGAGCTGGGCCTGGATGCCGAAACAGCCGCCCTGGCACTCAGCCGCACACCCTTGCGGGTGCTGGTCGATGGCCGCCTGCGCCTGCCACTGGCGGCGCCGTTCTTCCAGGCGGGCCCAACGCTGGTGGTGACTGCTGTCGCAGATGACCCGCGCTATGCCGCTGCCGGCCACGAATTGCTCAGCTTGCCGGGCGACAATGGCCAGGTCGACCTGGGGGCGCTGCTTCATGCCCTGGCCGCCCGCGGCGTCAACGAAGTCCTGCTGGAAGCCGGTGCCGGCCTGGTCGGTGCCTTTGCACGGCAAGGCCTGGTCGACGAGTACCAGCTGTTCGTCGCTGGCACCTTCCTCGGCTCTCAGGCCCGGCCGCTGCTGGACTGGCCGATGGACAAGATGAGCGAAGCACCACGGCTGAAAATTACCGAAATGCGCGCAGTGGGCGATGACTGGCGGGTCACGGCCATCCCCCTGCCAGCACCCGGCGTATAATGCCGGGCTTGCCCCGCGCAAACCGTTTTTGAGGAAGACCCCATGTTCACCGGCATCATCGAATCCATCGGCACCATCCGCAGCCTGACCCCCAAGGGTGGTGACGTGCGCGTCTACGTAGAAACCGGCAAGCTCGACCTGGGGGACGTCAAGCTCGGCGACAGCATCGCCGTCAACGGTGTATGCCTCACGGCCGTAGAACTGCCGGGCGACGGCTTTTGGGCCGATGTCAGCGTCGAAACCCTCAAGCGCACCGCCTTCATCGACCTCAAGAGCGGCAGCAAGGTCAACCTGGAAAAAGCCCTGACCCCCACCACCCGCCTGGGCGGGCACCTGGTCAGCGGCCACGTCGACGGGGTTGGCGAAATCATTTCGCGCAGCGATAACGCCCGCGCCATCCAGTTCCGCGTGCGTGCACCGAAGGAACTGGCCAAGTACATCGCCCACAAGGGTTCGATCACCGTCGACGGCACCAGCCTGACGGTCAATGAGGTCAATGGCGCCGAGTTCGAGCTGACCATTGTCCCGCACACTCTGTCCGAAACCATCATGGCCGATTACCGTGCAGGGCGTCGGGTAAACCTTGAGGTCGACCTGCTGGCCCGTTACCTGGAGCGCTTGCTGCTGGGTGACAAGGCCGCCGAACCGAGCAAGGGCAGTGGCATTACCGAAAGCTTCCTGGCCGCCAATGGCTTCTTGAAATCCTGATTGAGAAGGGGGTGCCGCGTGGCGCTCAACAGCATCGAAGAACTGGTCGAAGACATCCGCCAGGGCAAAATGGTCATCCTGATGGATGACGAAGACCGCGAGAACGAAGGCGACATCATCATGGCGGCCGAATGCTGCCAGCCGGAGCACATCAACTTCATGGCCAAGCATGCCCGTGGCCTGATCTGCATGCCGATGACCCGCGAGCGTTGTGAAACGCTGAAGCTGCCGTTGATGGCGCCGCGCAACGGCTCGGGCTTCGGCACCAAGTTCACTGTGTCGATCGAGGCCGCCGAGGGCGTCACCACCGGTATTTCCGCCGCCGACCGCGCACGCACTGTGCAGGCTGCCGCTGCCAAGGACGCCAAGGCCGAAGACATTGTCAGTCCTGGTCACATCTTCCCGCTGATGGCCCAGCCAGGCGGTACGCTGGCGCGTGCCGGCCACACCGAAGCCGCCTGTGACCTGGCGCGCATGGCCGGTTTCGAGCCAAGCGGCGTGATCTGCGAAGTGATGAACGACGACGGCACCATGTCGCGCCGCGCCGAACTGGAAGTGTTCGCCGCCGAGCACGGCCTGAAGATCGGCACCATTGCCGACCTGATCCACTACCGCATGATCCACGAGCGCACCGTGCAGCGAGTTTCCGAGCAATCGGTGGAGAGCGAGCTGGGTGAGTTCAACCTGGTCACCTACCGTGACGCGGTCGAAGGCGACGTGCACATGGCCTTGACCCTGGGCAAGATCTGCGCCGAAGAGCCGACCTTGGTACGGGTACACAATATGGACCCACTGCGTGACCTGCTGCTGGTCAAGCAGCCAGGCCGCTGGAGCCTGCGCGCGGCCATGGCCGCAGTGGCCGAAGCCGGCAGTGGCGTGGTGCTGCTGCTGGGGCACCCGCTGGACGGCGACGTGCTGCTGGCGCACATCCGCGAAAGCGCGGGCGATGCACCGGCCAAGGCACCGACTACCTACAGCACTGTGGGGGCCGGTTCGCAGATCCTGCGCGACCTCGGTGTGCGCAAGATGCGCCTGATGAGTTCGCCGATGAAGTTCAACGCGATATCCGGATTCGATCTGGAAGTTGTAGAATACGTGCCCTCCGAGTGACTTGAGGCGGCATTGACGCCCTCTGCTCGAGTCCAGACCCCTGTCGAGGCCGCTTGTATGCGGCCTCGCTCTTGAAGATGAGAATATCGGAATGACCCTGAAGACCATCGAAGGTACCTTCATCGCCCCCAAAGGTCGCTATGCTTTGGTGGTTGGCCGCTTCAACAGCTTCGTTGTCGAAAGCCTGGTAAGCGGTGCCGTTGATGCCCTGGTACGCCACGGTGTCAGCGAAAGCGACATCACCATCATCCGTGCCCCGGGTGCATTCGAGATCCCGCTGGTGGCACAGAAGGTCGCCCAGCAAGGCGCCTACGACGCGATCATCGCCCTGGGCGCCGTGATCCGTGGCGGTACCCCGCACTTCGAATACGTGGCGGGCGAGTGCACCAAGGGCCTGGCCCAGGTGTCCATGGAGTTCGGTGTTCCGGTGGCCTTCGGCGTACTGACCGTCGACTCCATCGAGCAAGCCATCGAGCGTTCTGGCACCAAGGCCGGCAACAAAGGTGCTGAAGCTGCCCTGTCCGCACTGGAAATGGTCAGCCTGCTGGCGCAGTTGGAGGCCAAGTGATTAGCGACGAAAGCGATCGTTTCAACCCGCGCGATCCAAAACCTGCGGATGCCGGCAAGCCCTCGAAGAGCGCCAAGCGCCGCGAAGCCCGCAAGCTCGCGACCCAGGCCCTCTACCAGTGGCACATGGCCCAGCATTCGCTGAACGAGATCGAAGCGCAGTTCCGGGTGGATAACGATTTCACCGATGTCGACGGTGCCTATTTCCGCGAGATCCTGCATGGGGTCCCGGCAATCAAGGGCGAAATCGACAAAGCGCTGGTGCCTTGCATGACCATCGCACTGGAAGAGCTCGACCCGGTCGAGCTGGCCGTGCTGCGTCTGTCCACCTGGGAACTGATCAAACGCGTCGACGTGCCGTACCGCGTCGTGATCAACGAAGGCGTGGAGCTGGCCAAGGTCTTCGGTGCCACTGACGGCCACAAGTTCGTCAACGGCGTGCTCGACAAGCTAGCCCCGGCGCTGCGTGAAGCAGAAGTCAAGGCGAACAAGCGCTGATCCTGGCGCTGCCTGGTCATGGGTGAGTTCGAGCTGATCAACCATTACTTCGCCGCTGCGCCCTGTGCGCAGGGTGGCGAGGGCGTGGCGCTGGGTATCGGCGACGACTGTGCCCTGCTGGACCTTCCCCCCGGTGAGCAACTGGCGGTGTCGACCGACACCCTGGTCGCCGGGGTGCACTTTCCTGCTGTTTGCGATCCGTTGCTGCTTGGCCAGCGATCGTTGGCTGTGGCGGCCAGTGACTTGGCAGCCATGGGCGCGACTGCAATCGGCTTTACCCTCGCACTGACCCTCCCTGACGTTGGCCCTGACTGGTTGGCGGCCTATGCCGACGGCCTTGGTCGCATGGCCCACCGTTGCCGCATGAGCCTGATCGGTGGTGACACGACGCGCGGCCCCTTGAGTATCACCGTCACCGTGTTCGGCCGCGTGCCGGCTGGCCAGGCCTTGCGCCGCAGCGGTGCAAGGCCGGGTGACCTGTTGTGTGTCGGCGGTTCGCTGGGCAAGGCCGCCGGTGCCTTGCCCTTGGTGCTGGGCGAGCGCGAGGCGCCTGCCGCGCAGGCCGAGCCGCTGCTGGCCCATTACTGGTCACCGATGCCGCAGCTCACCCTCGGTGCCCTGCTGCGTGGCCGGGCCACGGCGGCGCTGGACATCTCCGACGGGCTGCTCGCCGACTGTGGGCATATTGCCAAGGCATCCGGTGTCGCGTTGGAGGTGAACCTGGCGCAAGTGCCAGTGTCTCCTGCTCTGGAGGCCTTCCTCGGCCGTGAAGCAGCCGTGCAGGCGGCGCTTACCGGTGGCGACGATTACGTACTGGCCTTCACCTTGCCACCCGAGGCGCTGGCGCCCTTGGCAGCCTTCGATTTTATCGAAGTGCATACCGTCGGTCGTGTGCTCGAAGGGCAAGGCGTGACCTTGCGCGACGCGCAGGGCCAGGACATAACCCCCGTCCAGCGGGGCTATCAACACTTTAGGGAGAGACCGTGACCGATCACCCCAACCAGGTGCCTGCGGAGTTCGTTCCGCCTTCGGTCTGGCGCAACCCGTGGCACTTCATCGCTTTTGGCTTCGGTTCTGGCACCTTGCCCAAGGCGCCAGGTACCTGGGGCTCGCTGGTGGCCATACCGTTCATCCCGCTTTGGCAGATGTTGCCCGACTGGGGATACTGGCTGTTGCTCGGCGTGAGCATGCTGTTTGGCTTCTGGTTGTGCGGCAAAGTTGCCAATGACTTGCGTGTACACGACCATGAAGGCATTGTCTGGGACGAGATTGTCGGCATGTGGATCACCCTCTGGCTGGTGCCGGAGGGCTGGCAGTGGCTGTTGGCAGGGTTCCTGATGTTCCGCTTCTTCGACATCCTCAAGCCGTGGCCGATCCGCTGGATCGATCGCCATGTGCACGGGGGCGTCGGCATCATGCTCGACGATATCCTGGCCGGCGTGTTTGCCTGGCTGGGCATGCAGGTTCTGGTGTGGGCGGTTGCCTGAAACAGGGAGTGCGTGAATGGCCGTAAGGACTGTACTGCTGGCAATGCTGCTGAGTATTGCCCCGTGGGTAACAGCTGCCGAGGGCATCCCGAAACAGATCCATCTGGTTAGCGAGGAGTGGCTCGACTACACCAATGCCGACGGTACCGGGGTGGCCTGGGATGTGCTGCGCAAAGTGTTCGAGCCGGCCGGCGTCGAAGTGGTTACCCAGAGCGCGCCCTACAGCCGGGCGGTTGGCCTGGTCAAGCGCGGCGAGGCTGATGCCTGGGTTGGCTCGTACAAGGAAGAGAACGACGACAACCTGTACCCGCGCTGGCACTTCGACATGGACCACATCTATGCCCTGGGGCTGGCCAGCAAACCTGCGCCTACCCTGGATACCATCGGCAAGTACCGGTTGGCTTGGGTGCGTGGTTATGATTACGGCAGCTACTTGCCTAATGTGCGTGAATTCCGCGAAATCCAGCGTCGCGAGGGCATTTTGCCGATGCTCGAGCATGACCGGGTGGACTACTACATCGACGCACTGACCGAGGTCGACTACGTGCTAGGGCAAGCCTCCCAGCCTGAGCGCTTCCGCCGTACCCACGTGGCCGAGTTGCCGTTGTACCTGGCTTTTGCCCGTAACGACCAGGCCAAGGCCCTCTGCGACCTGTTCGACAAGCGCATGAAGGAGCTGGTGCGTAGCGGCGAACTGAAACCGATTTTCGAGCACTGGAAACAGCCCTATCCGTTCAACGCGGGTAGTCACCCGCACTGAGACTGAATACACCAAGGTACATCGCGGCCCCCTGTGGCAGCGGGCTTGTGATTGAGCGATGGCTTTTTAATAAGTATCGAACTTTTCGATCTTAAGCCACCGTATACAGCCAGCCCACATCCCCCAACCTGCTGATACAATCGGCCCACGAGAAATTTCCTACTTATGCCAGGAGCACAACGTGCCCGTCGTCTTTGTTGCCGCCTCTAAACTCCCGACGCCCTTCGCGACCTTCACCATGCATGGCTTTCTCGACGAAGCCACAGGCCGTGAGCATGTGGTGCTCAGCCTGGGTGATATCGCGGACGGCCAGCCGGTACTGGGGCGCCTGCATTCCGAGTGTCTGACTGGCGATGCACTGTTCAGCCAGCGCTGCGACTGCGGTTCGCAGCTGGAAGCCGCGCTGCAGGCCATCGCCCGCGAAGGCCGTGGGGTGCTGTTGTACCTGCGTCAGGAAGGCCGTGGTATCGGCCTGCTGAACAAGATCCGCGCCTACGAGCTGCAGGATGGTGGCGCCGACACCGTCGAAGCCAACGAACGCCTGGGCTTCGCTGCCGACCAGCGTGACTACGCCATATGCCTGCCGATGCTCGAGCACCTGGGCGTGAAGTCGCTGCGTCTGATGACCAACAATCCGCGCAAGGTCAAAGCCCTGACCGACATGAACATCGTGGTTGCCGAGCGTGTGCCGCTGCACACCGGGCATAACCCGCACAACCGCTACTACCTGGCGACCAAGGCCGGAAAGTTGGGCCACATGCTGGGCAACGAACACCAGGGCGAGGTGCCCCAGGCGTGACTCGCGCCGAGGTCAAGCGGCGCCTGGCGCTGGCCTGGTGGCAGTACCTGGCGGTGGGCCTGGTGCCGCTGCCAGTCATGGCTTGGGCCTTTGGGGGCGGTGATGCACTGATCCCGGTGTTGGCCATGCCACTGTTCATCGCCGGTGCGGCCACCATGTTCCTCAGCCTGCCACGCTTCGGTGCCTACAAGCGCGCACTTATTGCCACCTCAAAGGTGCTCGGCACGGGCGAAGAAGCCGCTGCCTGGATCGAACTGGCGCGGGTGCGGCGCATGGCCATGCTGTATGCCTGCTTCCCGGCTTGGGTCGCCGCACTGTCGGTGCTGGTCGGTCTGGAGGCAGTGCCGCAGATCCTCCTCGCATTGTCTACCGTTGTAGTGCTGTACCTCTATCGCATTCCGCGCCAGCTGGGCTGATGCGACTGCTACCTGGCCTGCTGGCGTTGTTCGCCTGCACTGTACTGGCTGCAGAACCGCTGCGTGTCGTCAGTCTGGCCCCCTCGATGAGCGAGATCATGCTTGAGCTGCAGGCAGGCGACCTGCTGGTGGGCGTGCTCGACGGTGGCGAACGGCCGGCTGCGCTGCGCCATTTGCCTTCGGTCGGGCGCCAAGGGCAACTGGACATGGAGCGCCTGCTCAGCCTGCGCCCCGACCTGTTGCTGCTGTGGCCAGGCAGTGTGCCACCGGCCCAGCGCGACCAACTCAAGCGCCTGGGTATCGCCACCTTCAGCGCCGAACCCCACGACATCAGCCAGCTGATCGAGCAGATAGAGGCCATTGCCGGGCGTATCGGGCGTGCCGAGCAAGGCCATTCATACGCGCGAGCCCTGCGTGAGCGGCTGCAGCAGCTGCAGCAGCAGTATCGGCGTGACGAACCCTTGCAGGTGTTTTATCAAGTCTGGGATCGGCCGTTGTACACGCTCGGTGGCCGGCAGGTCGTGACCGACGCCCTGGCCGTGTGCGGGGCGCGCAATGTGTTCGCCGACCTTGGCCAGCCGGCGCCACAGGTGAATGTGGAGTCCGTGCTGCTGCGTAATCCGCAGGTCATCCTGGCAACTGATGAGGCGCAACTGGCCAGCTGGAAGGCCTGGCCGCAAATTCGAGCGGTGGCTGATGGGCGCCTGCTGGTGGTGCCGGACAAAGGGCTGGAGCGCCCCAGCGGACAGATGATCGAAGCCACCGCTCGCTTGTGTGCGTTGCTGGACGCTAAAGCGCCGGTGTCCAGGTAACGCTGAAGAGCACAGTGCGGCCCTCTTCGCGGTAAGGGTGATACGCACCCTCGTAGCTGTAAAGGGCGCGGCTGTAGCTGCGGTCCAGCAGGTTATCCAGCTTGGCTTCGAGTTTCAGTTCGTCGCTAGCCGCCCAACTGCCGCGCAAACCTAGCAGGCCATAGCCACCGATGCGGTTACGGTTGGCCTCATCGTCATAACTGCTGCTGACCGCCTGCCAGCTGGCACCCACGCTGAAACGCCCGAACTCACGGTCCAGATCCAGGCTCAAGGTGCGGCGGGCGCGGCGGGCGAGGGTGTGGCCAGTGTCGCGGTCGCGTGGGTCGATCAGCGCCAGGCCAAGCTGGCTGTGCCAGGCGCCCCATTGCTGCGCCAGCGCCATTTCCACGCCATTGATTCGTGCCGAGGCGACGTTGCGGGGTATCGAGTCCTGGCCAAAGATGATCGCGTCGCGCAGGTCGGTGCGGTACAGCGAAGCCTCCAGCCGGCTCTCTGCAGTCGGCTGGCTGCGCCATTGCAGCTCGTAGCTTCTGGAGTGCTCTGGGTCCAGGTTCGGGTTGCTGAACTGTGGGTAATACAGGTCGTTGAATGTTGGCGCGCGGAAGCCTTCGCTGTAGGACAGCAGCACATCGTTGTGCGCGTTCAGCGGTACGGTCAGGCTGCCGCTCCAGGTGGTCTGGCCACCAAACTGTTGGTTGCGGTCATGGCGCACCCCCAGCTCAGTGGAAATCTGCTCGCCCTGGTAGCGGTGCTGGGCGAACACGGCACGGTTCCAGCGGCTGTCCTCAGTGAAGTCGGTACTGCCGTGTACGCGGTCTTCGTACCAGTCGCCACCGATCAGTATGGTGTTCTGTTCGCCGAGGGCCAGGTCGTTCTGCCAGGTAGCCTGATCGCGGTAGGTGTTGAAAACGAAGCGCTCAGCGCTGAGCTTGTCGCGTTTGTCGTCTCGGTTCTCGCCATGGGCCAGTTCAAGGCGTGAATGCCAGGTTTCGGTGACCTGAACGTCAACGTAACTGCCCAGGCTGCTGACGCTGAAGTCGGTGTAGGGTTGTTGACCGAAGCTCTCGAAGGTAACGGGGTCGAAGCCGCCGAACGGGTTGTCGTACTCGCTGCGCCCACGGCTGTCGAGCAGGTTCAAGCCGGCCTCGAAGCGCTCACCGAAGGTGTGGCTCAGGCTCAGGTTCAGGGCCTTGTTGCGGTAGGCGTCGTGGTCACCATCGCTGGCGAAGGATGGCCCGGTCGAGTCGATGCCGGCAGTTTCGTCCAGGCTGGCGCCAAGGTTGAAGCGGGTCGTGTCGTTGCCGCCAGAAAGCCCCAGGCTGCGTTGGAATGTCTGGTTGCTGCCGGCGGCCATGCGCAGGCGTGGCTGCAGACCGGGGCCACTGCTGCGTCGGGTGAAGATCTGGATCACCCCGCCAATGGCATCGCTGCCGTACACCGCTGAGCGCGAGCCGCGCAGTACTTCGATGCGCTCGATCTGGTCGATGTCCAGAAACTGCAGGCCGCTGTCGCCCGAGGTGGCATTGGCGATGCGCACGCCATCGACCAGCACCAGGCTTTGCGCGGCCTTGGTGCCACGGATAAAGATGCCCGGCAGGCTGCCACGGCCACCGGTAGGTGCCACTTGCACGCCCGGCACGCGGGAGAGCAGGTCGGTAACGCTGGTGGGTTGCAGGCGGTCGATGTCGGTGCGGGTGAAGACCGTGTTGGCAGCGCTGGTGGCGGTACGCGATTCGACCTGGCGGCTGGCGCTGATCAGCACGTCGGGGAGTTTGAGGGCGTCGTCGCGCTCAGCGGCCAGAAGGAATGTAGGGGTACAGAGAATCGTGGCACAGGCAAACTTTTTCATGGGCAGTTCCAAAGGGTTTCCACAGCACTGTGCTGTCCCCGTAGGAGCGGGTTTACCCGCGAAAGGGCCTGCTGGCCAATCTCCACCCGCCGTTCACCGTTGCCGGCGCTACCGTATTCGCGGGTAAACCCGCTCCTACAGTGAGCACACATCGGTGATCGGGCGCAGGTAGGAGCGGGTTCACCCGCGAAAGGGCCGGGCCTGCTGGCCAATTTCCACCGCCGTTCAGCGTTGCCGCCGCTACCGTATTCGCGGGTAAACCCGCTCCTACCACGGTGGTGGAAAACGCACCGGTGATTCGGCGCAGGCCGTCGTAGGAGCGGGTTCACCCGCGAAAGCGCCCTAGAGCCCGAGCTTGACCATGCGGGCCTTCACCGAAGCCTCGATGCCGGCCGCATCCAGCCCACACTCAGCCAGCATTTGCGCAGGCTTGGCATGCTCGACATAGATATCCGGCAGCCCCAGGTGCAGAAGCGGCTTGAGCACTGCCTGGCTGGCAAGGAACTCACCCACCGCAGCGCCCGCGCCACCCATGATGGCGTTTTCTTCAATGGTTACCAGCAGTTCATGGCTGCCTGCCAGCTCCAGCACCAGCGCCTCGTCCAGCGGCTTGACGAAGCGCATGTCGACCACCGTGGCGTTGATCTGTTCGGCCACTTGCATGGCCTCGGCCAGTTGTACGCCGAACACCAGCAAGGCCACTTTCTCGCCTTGGCGGCGGACCACACCCTTGCCGATCTCCAGTGGTTGCAGGTCACCGCTGATCGGCGCATTCGGGCCGGTACCACGCGGGTACCGTACAGCGGCCGGACCGTTGTACAGGTGGCCGGTGCTGAGCATCTTGCGCAGTTCGTTCTCGTCGCTAGGGGTCATCACCAGCATGCCCGGGATGCAGCGCAGGTACGACAGGTCGTAGCTGCCGGCGTGGGTCGGGCCGTCCTCGCCGACCAGGCCGGCGCGGTCGATGGCGAACAGCACGTCGAGGTTCTGCACCGCCACGTCGTGGATCAGCTGGTCGTAGGCGCGCTGCAGGAAGGTGGAGTAGATCGCCACCACCGGCTTGCTGCCCTCGCAGGCCATGCCGGCCGCCAGGGTCACGGCATGCTGCTCTGCGATCGCAACGTCGAAGTAGCGCTCAGGGTAGCGCTCGCTGAAGTCGACCAGGTCCGAGCCTTCCTTCATTGCCGGGGTAATGCCCACCAGGCGGTTGTCGGCGGCGGCCATGTCGCACAGCCACTGGCCGAACACTGCGGAGTATTTCGGACCGCTGGCTTTCTTCGGCGCAGCTGGCTTGTCGGCCGGCTCCAGCTTGGTGATGGCGTGGTAGCCGATCGGGTCAATCTCGGCAGGGGCGAAGCCTTTGCCCTTCTTGGTCACCACATGCAGGAACTGCGGACCTTTCAGGTCACGCATGTTGCGCAGGGTGGCGATCATGGTGGGCAGGTCGTGGCCGTCGATCGGGCCGATATAGTTCCAGCCCAGTTCTTCGAACAGCGTGCCTGGCACCAGCATGCCCTTGGCGTATTCCTCGGTGCGACGGGCAATTTCCCAGGCGCCTGGCAGTCGCGACAGCACTTTCTTGCTGCCTTCGCGCATGCTCGCGTAGGTGCGGCTGGAGAGGATCTTGGCCAGGTAGTTGGACAGGCCGCCGACGTTGCGCGAAATCGACATGTCGTTGTCGTTGAGGATCACCAGCATGTCGGCATTGACTTCCTGGGCGTGGTTCAACGCCTCGAACGCCATGCCGGCGGTCAGCGCGCCATCACCGATCACCGCGATCGACTTGCGTGCGCTGTTCTGCAGACGGGCAGCAATGGCCATGCCCAGCGCGGCGCTGATCGAGGTGCTGGAGTGGCCAACGCCAAAGGTGTCGTACTCGCTTTCGCTGCGGCGCGGGAAGGCCGCGATGCCGTCCTTCTGGCGCAGGCTGAGCATGCGGTTACGACGCCCGGTGAGGATCTTGTGCGGGTAGGCCTGGTGCCCTACGTCCCACACCAGCCGGTCGTCCGGGGTGTCGAACACGTAGTGCAGGGCGATGGTCAGCTCGATCACGCCCAGACCGGCACCAAAGTGCCCACCGGTCTGCCCGACGGTGTAGAGCAGTTCCTGGCGCAGTTCGTCGGCCAGCGTCTCCAGGTCGGCTTCGGCCAACCGGCGCAGGCCGGCAGGCGTGTCAGCGCGGTCGAGCAACGGCGTGACCGGGCGTTCGCGGGGGATCTCTTGAAACGTCGTGGGCATCAGGCGAGTCGTTATAGGTGTGTGAAGACGCGGCAGTTTACCCCATTGTGGGAAAAGTGCCCATTCGACCACAGGTTACGCGGTCCCCTGTGGGGGCGGGTTTACCCGCGAATGCGTCGGCAAATTCAAGATCGCATTCGCGGGTAACCCGCTCCTACAGGGATCGGTGAAGCTGTTTAGTTACGGCGTTCGACGATGTAACGCGCCAAGGCCCGCAGCGGTTCGGCCGTTTCGCCGAACCCTTGCAGTGCAGCCAGCGCCTGGTCGCGCAGTTCGATTGCATAGACTTTGGCGGCTTCCAGGCCCAGCAGGGCCGGGTACGTCGGTTTGTCACGCGCTATGTCTGCACCTTGGCGTTTGCCCAAGGTAGCAGTGTCGCTTTCCACGTCGAGGATGTCGTCCTGCACCTGGAATGCAAGGCCAATGGCCTGTGCATAAGTCTGCAGGGCATCCAGCTGCGCCTGTTCGGCACGGGCACTGGCCAGGGCGCCGAGGCGTACGCTGGCTTCGATCAGCGCGCCGGTCTTGTGCCGGTGCATGAACTCCAGCGCCTGCTGATCCAGCTTCTGGCCCACCGAACCGAGATCGATCGCCTGGCCGCCAACCATGCCGGCCGGGCCGGCAGCTTTGGCCAGTACCTGAACCATGGCCAGACGAATGCTGTCGATCTGAGGGCTCAGGCATGGGTCGAGCAGGGCACTGAAAGCCAGGCTCTGCAAACCGTCGCCCGCGAGGATTGCGCACGCTTCGTCAAACGCCTTGTGGGTGGTCGGCTGGCCGCGACGCAGGTCGTCGTCGTCCATGGCCGGGAGGTCGTCATGCACCAGCGAGTAAGCATGGATCAGCTCTACCGCGCAGGCTGCGCCGTTGGCCTGTTCGGCCGGGGCGCCCAAGGCTTCGCAGGCCGCATAGGCCAACAGCGGGCGCACGCGTTTGCCGCCGTTCATCACGCTGTAGCGCATGGCGGCGTAGAGGCGTTGCAGCTCTTTGCTCGGGGCGATGAACAGCGGTTCGAGGGCTGCGTCGACTCGAGCCTGGCAACTGGCCTGGTAGGTGCCAATCATGCTTCCGGCTCCGCGTCGAAGGGCTGGGCAGCCAGTTCACCGTCGCGCTCCAGCAGAATTTGCACCTTCTGTTCGGCCTGGGCCAGGGCGCCCTGGCAGTCACGGGTCAGGGCGATGCCTTGTTCAAAGGCGGCCAGCGACTCTTCCAGCGACAACTCGCCGTTCTCCAGGCGCTCGACCAGTGCTTGCAGGTCTGCGAGGGATTGCTCGAAATCGAGGGAGGCTTTTTTGCGGGCCATGGCGACTGTCTCGGTGGCATTCAGAACGGCGCGACACTAGCAGAGCGGGGCGGGGGGAGCAAACTTGTGTGGAGCACGCCTCTGGCGCGAACCTCGATACGGTATGGAACAAACAAGGCGATCGCACGCGCAGGCAAAGGTGTTACTTACCCGAGAAAAATGTAGGAGCGGGCTTGCTCGCGATGCGCCGCGCGGGCGGCGCTCGATTTCAGCGCCGCCATCTACCTCAAGTCAGGCGCAGGAAACCATCAAGCCGTAGCAGCTTCCCGTTCCATCATGGCTTCACGGTACCGCGCCAGTTCCTCGATGGTCAGCACTGGCAGGTTGTACTGCCGCGCATACACTGCCACCTGCTCACCACGGGCCATGCTGCCATCGGGGTTCATCAACTCGCACAGCACCGCCGCCGGGCGCAGGCCGGCCAGGCGTGCCAGGTCTACCGAACCTTCGGTGTGCCCACGGCGGGTCAGCACACCGCCATTGCGGGCGCGCAGCGGAAAAACATGCCCCGGGCTGACGATATGGCGCTGTTCGGCGCTGGAACGCAGTGCTGCGTCAATGGTGGTGATGCGGTCCTGGGCGCTAACCCCGGTGGTGATACCTTCGGCCGCCTCGATGGTGACGGTGAAACCGGTGCCGTGGCGGGCCTGGTTGTTCTGCACCATGGGTGCCAGTTGCAGTTCGTCGACGGTGGCTTCGTCCAGGCACAGGCAGACGATGCCGCTGCAATCGCGAATCATCATGGCCATGGTCTGCAGCGTAATGTTCTCGGCGGCGGCAATGATGTCCGCTTCGTCCTCGCGGTCGTCATCGTCGAGCAACAGTACAGGGCGCCCGGCCTGGAAGGCGGCGATGGCGGCGGAAACAGTGGGAAATTGCGTGTGGTGCTGGGTGAACATGAAACGCTCCTCGTGAATGATCGATGAACGTCTCGGGGCGAACAAAATGCGCGCGCAAGGGCGCCCGGATGGCCCCTGCATGACGCCTTCTTTCATCCGGACTATGACCGTCGGCTCTGGAGTTGCACCAGATCTGCTGACCCCCGACATGGTCGGGGCGCTCGCGGGCTCATCTTTCGATTTACCGCCGGTGGGGACTTACACCCCGCCCTGAAGACCGACCCAGCATACAGCACAGGGCCACCCCAGTGGCAACCCGCGGCTCTACTACCTTCGACGAGACTTGCAGCAGTAACCATCTACCCCTTTGCACTTGCCGCAGCGCCTACCTTCGTGACGGTCACTTTGGCAAAACTAGGAAACGAACCGTCATGTCCTCTCTCTATCCCTTTACCGATACCGATCTCCATCTCGCATTCAGAAAGGTCGTCGACACATTGTTCGACAAGAAACGCGACTACGTCGACGGCGTGCTCAAGCCCAAAATGCTCATCATTGCCGGTGCACAGGGCTCGGGTAAAACGTACTTGCTGGAAAAAACGCTGTTGAAGAGCGGGCGCTACGACAATTATGTGCGCCTTTACGAAACCCATTTTCGAGAACTGCACCCTCATTATCGGGCGATGGAAGACAAAGGCGTGCTGCATGTCTACGAGCATACCGAGCCGTTCATCTGGCGCCTGGGGGCAATGATTTGCTCGTATGCGATGGAAAACAAATACAACATCATCATGGAGACCGCGCTAGACAGCCCTCATTTCGCTGATTTTCCACTTGATGCCGCCCAGAAGGGCTATCAGAGCGAGGTCCATCTGATTGCGTGTCAGAAAGAGTTCAGCCACTGGTCGACCCTGGACCGTGTGGTCAACAGCGTTGGCAATCATGAGATCGAGCGTGTGGTCAGCCTGACGCAGATCGAAGAGGCGCAAATCAATGGCAGGTCCATCATCGATGCTTTCGAAAACGCCTGTATCGAGGTACCGGGTTCCGAAATCGTGATCTATCGACGTGGCCTGGAGACGGAAAAGAACAGCCTGCCGGTCTGTCACAGCACCTGTCCTGAAAAAGGGCTCCTCGTGCCCCAGCAGACCTACCAGGGCAGAGCATTCTTCCGCGGGGCAGACCTGAAGATCAACTTCAAGGTCCAGCGCAGTCCCCAGGCCGATTTCCCCTGTTCCTATATTCAGTATGCGCAGGTGGTGCATGCCGGCCTGCTGGGTTCGGAACACCGTCGGGCGATGGCCGAACTCAATTGCAAAACCCTCGGCCAGGCTCAGAGGCTGATGTCGCAGTTGCCTGTCGATGTCTACCGCGAGCTGTGCCTGTACGTGCTCAAGTACGCGCAACCTTGAGTCGGACAGGCGCAGGGCTGGTCACTGGCCAGACATGCCTTCGATCACCCTGCGCAGGGAGGCGGCCAGCATGGGCCCATGCCCCAGACCCTCGAAGCGCTCATAGCGCACGTCAAGGCCTTTGATCGCGGCCAGATCTGCCGCCAGTTGGCGCGCAGGCAACTCGTCGTTCTCGTGCGGCGAACCATGCGGGCTGGCGGGCTCCTGCCCGCCGCGCATCAGCAACAGGTGCGGGCGCGCCTCGCCAAGGCGTGAGGGAAGCCCTTGCGCCTCTCGGACAATCACACCATCGCGCCACCACAGTGACGGGCTGGCAGCAGCGTAAAGGCTGAATGCGCCGGGGCGGGTAAACAGTGCGTGAAGCACGGCCAGGCCACCATAGGAGTGCCCCCACAGCGTCTGTCGTTGCGGATCGATCGGCGCCACAGCCGACACCATCGTGCGCATGCGCCCGGTCAGAAGCTTCAGGAACGCATCGACCCCGCCGCTGGGCTGGCCGGTCAGCGGATCACGCTGCTGCCCCTGCTCCGGCAGCGCCGGGGTGTAGTCCAGCGTGCGGCCGGCCCTGTCGATGCGCAGTTCGGTCCGGTAACCCACCGCCACCAGCAGGGGCGCCTGGCCCGCGGCGAGCCTGTCCAGTTGCTGCTGATCCAGCGTCCCCAGCGCAGCATTCCCATCGAGCATCCACAGCACCGGGTACCCCGATGCTGGCGCTGGACGATTCGGCTTGCCAACCCACAGGCGGTAGTGACGCAGGCCATCGGCCGAGTCCAGATCAAGCTGGCTGAAGTGATAGGCCAGGTCCTGGCGCTGTAACACCGACGTGTCCATCTTCTGGTCATGCTCGGGCTGGGCCAGGACAAGAGGGGCCGCCAGGGCAAGTGCCAAGGCCAGCATCAGGGTCTTCTTGCTCATCGGGCGTCTCGTCAGGGCTTTGCAAGGAGCGCAAGGCTTGAGCGCCCAGATGATAACCAGTCCCGATCGAGCGTAAAGCGCATTAACTTTCTAAACAGTCTCAGGCCGCAGGCAAGGTCATGTGCAGGTACAGGCCCGGGTGCCCATTGCTGGCCCACAACCGCCCGCCTTGCAGTTCGATGGCGCGGCGGGCGATAGCCAGGCCCAGGCCGAAGCCTGCGCCACTGTCGGCCAGGCGCTGGTAGGGCTTGAAAATGCGCTCAAGGTCGGTATCCGGTACGCCTGGCCCTTGGTCGCTCAGGCGCAGGTGCCAGCATGCGCCCTCGCGCCAGCCATCAAGGCTGACCCGGCCTTCGGTCGGCGAGTGGCGAATGGCATTGCGCAACAGGTTTTCCAGGGCCTGGGCCAGACTGTCCAGATGGGCCTGCAGCAGGCAGTCAGTGCCAAGTGAACACGGCAGGCGCGCACGGTCCCAGCCGCTTTCGAAACAGACGTCCTCGCACAAGGCTTCCCACACGGAAAGCACCAATACCGGCTCGGTCGACAGGCTGGGTTGTTCGGTGTCCATCCACGCCAGGTCGAGGGTGTTTTCCAGCAACTTCTGCATGTCGGCCACCTCACGGTCCAGGCGCTCGCGCAACTGCGGCGGTGGCAAGTCGCTGTCATGGGCGATGCGCAGCCGCGCCAGCGGCGTGCGCAGTTCGTGAGACAGCGTGCGCAACAGCAGGCGCTGTTGCTCAAGGCTCTGGCGCAGGCGCCCGGCCATGTGCTCGAAGGCCTGAGCCAGTTCGCCCAGCTCATCACGGCGTTGCTGCAGGGGCAGGGCGGGGCTGTCCAGGTCATCGGCCCGCAGGGCGTCGGCGCGGTCGCGCAGGCGGTTCAGCGGCACGACAAGGTGCCGGTATAGCGCAAGGCCCAGCAGCAGGGCCAGCAGCGCGGGGGCAACGCCATGAGTCACCACATGGGTCCAGGGTGTCAGGCCTGTGGGTAGCAGCCGTTCGGGCAGTTGCAGCACCAGGCGGCCATGCTCGGGGTGTTGCGGAAATTCGATGCTGACGTAGGGCAATTCATCCTGCAGGCGCCGGCTCATCGGCCAGTCGAGCTTGCGCATGAATGTCAGGTGGCTGGCTTCCTCGGCGCTCAGCGGGGTGGTGCCAAGGCTCTGAAGGTGTGGGCCTATAACGGCCACCCAGGTGTCCTCGGCCAGTGCCACCTGCTTGCGCCAGGCTTCGGTGCCGGCTGCGCCGTCCTGCTCCCACGCCTGTTCGGCCTGTTGAGCATAACGCGCCAGGTAGTCCTGGTCGGCCTGGGACAGAAAATAGGTACTGCGTTCCACCGAAAGGCCCCAGGTCCAGATGAGCCAGATCAGCAACAGGCAGAAGCTGACTTGCAGCAAGGCCAGTTTCCACAGCAACGGGTGGCGACGCATCAGGTCTGCTCCGTGTCGACCAGGATGTACCCTTGGCCACGCACGGCCTGGATCTGCAGGTGCTGGGCGTTGATGTCGGCCAGTTTGCGGCGCAGGTTGCACACATGCACATCCAGGCCTCGGTCCAGTCGGGTATAGGCCCTGTGCAGCACGGTCTGGTACAGGAAGGGCTTGCTCAACGCTTCGTCGGGGTGGGCCAGCAGCGTGACCAGCAAGCGGAATTCGGAAGCGGTAAGGCCAGCGGCGTTGCCGTTGTGGATAACGTCCTGGCGGTCGTGGTCCAGCATCACCTCCCCCACGTCGGGACGCAGCGCCGTACCACGATCGAATGCCACGCGACGCAGCAAGGCATCTACCCGTGCGTCCAGCTCTGCCAGGCTGAAGGGCTTGGGCAGGTAGTCGTCTGCACCACGGGTGAAGCCGCTGATGCGATCCTGCTCGGCCCCTAGTGCCGACATCAGCATGACCGGCACGGCCTGCTGGCGGCGCAGGGCGTCGAGCAGGCTGAGGCCGTCGATGCCTGGCAGCATGATGTCCAGCAGCACCAGTTCAAACTGCGATTGCTGTATGGCATTCAGGGCCTGGGTGCCGCTGGCGCAGGCGTGCACCTGGAAACCGCGGTTGCGGAAATGACGGTCCAGGTCCTGAAGCAGGCGTGGGTCGTCTTCGGCAAGGAGAAGTGAGGTGGGCACGGCGAGCCTTGATGAGAACTTTTATCAGTTGCGAATCATCCCACTGGCTGCAGGGAAAGGGCAACGCCTTGATGTGTTAAGAAGGTTAATCCTGCTGCACCCTGGTTTTCGCTCCGGTATCGTTCGCAAAAAGCAACTTGTTTCGTTTGCGATTCAATATCATTTGGGCGAAGGGTGTGTCATGACCGGTTTCAAAAGTGTGGGCAGCTTACAGCGGGTTCGGGGATGGCTGGCGCTGGGGTTGCTGGCGCCGTTTTCTTTATCGGCAGTGGCCGAAACGGTAGCGGCCCAGGCGGCCGAAGACAACTCGCTTGATCTGCCTGCATTGACCATCGAAGGCAACCGCCTGTACGACATGCTGCCTTCGGAAGAAACCGGCGGTTACAGCGTCGATGCCGCTACCGTGGGCACCAAGACGCCGGCAGCGCTCAAGGACATCCCGCAGTCGATCACCGTCTACACCCAGGACTACGTCAAGGATCGCCAGTTCGTGCACCTGGATGACCTGGCCAAGTACACCGCTGGCCTGCGCACCCTGACCAATGACAGCGGCCGCTCGTCGATCTACGCCCGTGGCTACGAGTACAGCGAGTTCAATATCGACGGCCTGCCGGCGCCCATGGCCAGCATCTTCGGTACTGTCCCGTCGTTGGCGGCGTTCGACCGCGTCGAAATCATGCGCGGGCCGGCCGGGCTGTTTAGCAGTACCAGCGAGCTGGGTGGCATCGTCAACATGGTGCGCAAGCGCCCGACCGCCGAGTTTCAGGGGCATATCGAAGGCAGCTACGGCACCTGGGACACCAATCATGAGGAAATCGACCTGAGCGGGCCGCTGGACGAGGCCGGTCGCGTGCGCGGGCGCTTCATCGCATCCCGTGACGACACCAATGGTGAAGTGGACTACAACGCCAACACCAGCAACACCTACTACGGTGCGCTGGACATCGACCTGGACGACGCCACCACCCTGTCGTTCGGCCTGATGCATGAAGTGAAGAACATCACCCCGCACAACGGCTACCCGGCCACGTTGTCCGGCGAGGTGCCCGACTTCAGCCATTCGCGTTTCCTGGGGGCCGACTGGAACTACTTCGACGGCAAGACCACCGACTTGGTCGCCGAGCTGACCCACCGCTTCGACAATGGCGGTTACGGCCGTGTCGCGGCCCGTGGCTCGCACCGCGACACCAACTATCTGTACGCCTTCACTGCAACCAATGCCACCACAGGCGCCAACTCCGAGCGCGCCAGCGCCCGTGATTTCACGCAAGACACTTATTCGCTGGACGCCAGCTACAGCCAGCCGTTCGAGACCTTCGGGCAGGTAAGCGAGTTTGTGGTCGGGAGTGACTACAAGAACTACGACACCGAGTACCTCAACGGCACCACCAATCTCGGCGCGATCAACGTGAATACTTACTCGCCGAAGCAGTTCGCCAAGCCGTCGCCCAACTACAGCACCGAGACCGGCATGCAGGAAGAGGAGTACGGCCTGTACTCCAAAGTGACCTTCCGCCCGGTGGAACGCCTGGCGCTGATTGCCGGTGGCCGCTTCAGCTGGTATCGCGGTGACTTCTACACCACCACCCTTAGCAGCGGCGCCACCACCAATGACAGCAAACGCGTCGACGGCCACTTCACCCCTTATGGTGGCCTGGTCTATGACCTGACCGACAACCACGCGCTGTACGCCAGCTATTCGCAGGTGTTCAAGCCGCAGT
This sequence comes from Pseudomonas sp. USTB-Z, assembly GCF_019691255.1. Taxonomy (NCBI): domain Bacteria; kingdom Pseudomonadati; phylum Pseudomonadota; class Gammaproteobacteria; order Pseudomonadales; family Pseudomonadaceae; genus Pseudomonas; species Pseudomonas sp. USTB-Z. The sequence goes on along the minus strand of NZ_JAECZP010000013.1, from coordinate 80,901 downwards.
CCGACACCGACAGCAATGGTCGGGTGCTGAAACCGCGTGAAGGCGAGCAGTACGAGTTCGGCCTCAAGAGCAGCTACTTTGGCGGCGACTTGAATACGCGCTTCTCGGTATTCCGCCTGACCGACAAGAACCGCGCTACCACCGTGTACGATGCTGATGGTGTGGCCACCACCGACTCCGTTGCATCCGGCAAGACCCGCGTGAAGGGCGCGGAAGTGGAAGTGAGCGGCAAGCTGACGCCAAACTGGGAACTGCTGGCTGGCTACACGTGGATGGAGACCGAAACCGTCAAGGGGGACGCCGAAACCACGTTCTTCATCATGCCGCGCAACCAGGCTTCGCTTTGGAGCAAGTACACCATCAGCCAAGGGCCGCTGACCGGCTTGGCCGTGGGTGGCGGTATATCGGCGATGAGCAACTTCCATTCCGAGAGTGGCGGCGTGCGTATCGATGCACCGGGCTATGCCACGGTGGATGCGATGCTGTCTTACCCGGTGACTTCGAAGCTGACGGCCACCCTCAACGTCAATAACCTGTTCGACCGGGACTACCTGTCGCGGGTGGGGTCTACCTCGACGTTCAACTTCTACGGGCCGTCGCGCAGCATGATGGTTGGGGCGCGGTATGACTTCTGACGAAGTCTGTGGCTGCTAGGTGCGCCGTAAAACAAGGCCGCGCCGGCAAAGGGCGCGGCCTTGAGGCTGAATGATGAGAAACGTGGGAGCGTATCTGCACCCTCGGGTTTCAGGGCCATAAAGTTGTGAGGCCGCGTGTTAATAAGTAGCGTGCTTTTAATTCAAGAAAATTAAATCTACGCGGGGTGCCATTGATGCTTTATTTCCTGCCATTGGGTGTCTGACAACCACTTGTCTGCCACCGGAAAGAAAATATTCTCCTCGGCATCCATATGGTCATAATATTTCTTGATGAAGTCTTCGATCGTGTCGGCGATTACTCTCGCCTCTTGCGTTGACTGCTCCAACATCTTGAGCTGTCCGGCAATTCGCTTGAAGGCTTTATGATCTTGCTCGATAGCCATGACCCGTTGGTGAATCGGTGCGTCGGTTGCCAGCAAGGCCAGCCGAATAAGCTCTTCATTTTCATGGTGGTGTCGCTCTGCATCACCATGCAAGGCTTCCAGCTGCTTAAACAACAGCTTGCAGTCACCGGCACCCGCGGATCCGTGCCTTATCCTCTCCAGTAATTCTTTGATCTGAGTAATTTTGGTAGCCACCTCATGATGATAGGCGTGCAGCTCTTTCAACAAGGCGTTCATGCTAAGTCCTCATCACTACACCAAGCCGTTACAGATTAAATATTATTATTAAGCAATCTCCAAGGACAGCTGCACGTGTCGGCCTACATCTAATCCTTTAATTATAGTCTAGTGCGAAACGCTCACCTTCAAAAAAACCGCCCCCTTGGAAGATTTCGAAATATCAATTTGATGTCTATATGCATTGCAAGAAGACGCAGACACACCAGGATCGCTAGCGTGCTGTCCTTGAACAGCGGGGGGGGGCTGAGCACAGCAGGAGGTGCAAGGGGCTGCGTGCTATGCACGTAGGTCGGGGTTGGATACCCGCGGATTGTGACGGCTGTTTTTAAAGGCTTGTTAAATTAAAAAGCCGGCTTATGGTTGGTTTTTAAAGACTATCCATATGATTAGTATTGGTTTTAACCTTTTTAAAGCGTTGAGATCCGCCACTTTTGGGTCGTTTTTGACCGGCTTTTTCCGCGACTTATGACGGCTGACTCATGGGCGGATCGTAATCAGCCTTCATGGGTATGTTCCGCACCATCACGGTGAATAGGCTTCTTCTGAGCCGGCTTTGAGTGGTGATCACTGCCGGTTTCGTCATGGCCGTGGTGTTCAGGTGCGGGCTCTGGTGATGGTGATTCGGGATGGTGTGCCTCTGCATGTCCCCTGTCATGATGATCTCTCCCCGAGACTGCCTCTGCAGGGTGATTGGGCACGTTGTCGCCGTGTTGGCCTTCATGGCTGTGCATTTCACTTTCACCTCCACCATGCTGGTGACCGCCACTGATCGCTACCATCGCGTTGTACTGTTGGGCGTTCATCTGGGGTAGTTGATCCAGAAATGCAACGAGTCCCCAGATGTACTCATCGCCCATGCTCTTGCCCCAGGCAGGCATGCCAGAGGCTTTGATGCCGTGCTTGATGGTCCAGAATGCTACGGCGGGTTTACCACCGACCCCAAGCTTGCCAAGGTTGGGAGGAGACGGATAAAGCGCCTGGCTGAGCTCTGTTTTCTCGACGCCAGGGGCAAGATGGCAACCGATGCACATGGCGTTGTAGTTGCCGGCGCCGACACGAATCAGGTTTTCATCCTTGAGGTTCGGTACCTCGATGTTTCTTGCGCGTACCTCAATGGAGCGATCCCGAGCCATGACCAGAAATGCATGCACTGCAGGGAAATGCGGATCGTCAGCGCCGACGTTGACCAGGCCAAGGTAAGCTGCACCCAATACCCCTGCACTGGCCGCGGCACCCGCTACTACGAGCGTTGTAATTGTTCTTTTCATGTAAGGGTCTCAAAACCACATGCGGATACCGGCAACGAAACGCGCTTCATCCACATCCCCACCCTCATCGCGGATGAAGTCTGCGGTCTTGCCGTAGGAGCGGCTCCAGGTGACGCCTATGTAGGGTGCGAACTGACGGACGATTTCATACCGTAGCCGCAGTCCGACTTCGGTATTCGCGAGGCCGGAACCTACGTCGCGCGCGGGATCGTTCTTGCCATAGAAATTGGCTTCAACTGTTGGCTGCAGGACGAGGCGATTAGTCAGGAGAATGTCGTAGTCGCCTTCCAGGCGAGCGGCGGTCTGACCGTTTTCACCGATGAATGCAGTGGCTTCGGCTTCGAAGTCGTAAAGTGCCATACCCTGAATACCGAACGCCGCCCAGGTCTGGGGGGATTCGGGTTTGAAGTCCTGGCGCACCCCGGCAACCACATCCCACCAGGGGCTTATAGAACGGCCATAGAGGACTTGCAACTCGGCATCTTCAGTGACGCCGTTAGTGCGTTCACCTTCGGAGCGGAGCCAGAGCCGGTTGATATCGCCGCCTATCCAGCCAGAAGCGTCCCACGACAGCGCACTACCGTCGTCTGCGTCCTGATACTCCAGTTGATCCAGCAAGAAGAAGCTGTTGATCGCGCTGTCGTGCATCTGATGCCCGCCCAGTGGGGGGAAGGCCGCTTGGCGGTCCGTGTCCGTTAGTTCGGGAATCGGGGTACGGCTGCTGGTCGCAGGCTCGCCAGAGCCATGGTTCATCGTAGAGTGATCCATCGCCCCATGGTCCATGCCTGCCATCGAGTCATGCGACGGGGCCCTGCTCATTTTCATGGACCCGTGCCCCATTGCCGAATGGTCCATTTCGTCAGCGGCAAAGCTGGGCACAGCGCCTAGCATGCCGGCTGAAAGGGTCAAGGCCAGCAGCGATGGTCGCGCCAAGCTATTGGCCATCTTTCCCTGCCTTAGCTTTGTCGCTGCCATGTGATTCCATCATTTTTTTGTGGTCCATGCCCTTCATCGAGTCATGGTCCATACCCATCATGGATTCATGATCCATGCCCTTCATCGAGTCATGATCCATACCCATCATGGATCCATGATCCATGCCCTGGGAACCTTTGCCTTTCGCAGTATCGGCAGTTTTCTGGGCGTGCTGCTCATGGTCATCGCTGGACCACGACAACGGGGCATAAATAGCAAACAGGCCAGCCATCGCAGCGGAGAGGAAAAACGTGCTTCGTTTCATTGGTTTGCTCATCTCGGATCTCCCGTTCATTCGTCCACACGGACTTCTCGGAACATGCCCGTTTCCATATGGAACATGAGGTGACAGTGATAGGCCCAACGCCCCAAAGCATCCGCAGTTACGCGATAGCTTCGTTTTGAGCCTGGTGGCATGTCGATGGTGTGTTTTCGAACCATGAAGTTGCCGTTCTCATCCTCCAGGTCGCTCCACATGCCATGAAGGTGGATGGGGTGAGTCATCATGGTGTCGTTAATCAAGGTGATACGAAGGCGCTCTCCGTACTTGAGGCGCAGGGGGGCGGCATCGGAAAACTTGATGCCGTCGAAGGACCAGGCGAATTTCTCCATGTGACCCGTCAGGTGCAGCTCGATATTCCGGCTAGGCTCTCGTCCATCTGGGTCGATGAAGGTGCTCCGCAGGTCTGCATAGGTCAGGACGCGGCGGCCGTTGTTACGTAGCCCGATGCCCGGGTCATCCAATTTTGCCGTCGGGGTCATCGTCTGCATGTCGACCAATGGGTTGTTGAGCTCTGAGTCTGGATGACTCTGCATTTCCTTACTCATGCCGGCCATGCTGCCGTGGTCCATGCCAGCCATCTTGCTGTGATCCATGCCGGCCATGCTGCCGTGGTCCATGCCAGCCATCTTGCTGTGATCCATGCCGGCCATGCTGCTGTGGTCCATGCCAGCCATGCTGCTGTGGTCCATGCCCATATCATTCATGGAAATGAGGGGGCGTGGGTCAACGGTTGGAACAGCAGCTTGCAAGCCTTCACGGATGGCCAGGGTGCCCCTGGAAAAGCCCGTACGGTCCATGGATTGAGCGAAGATGGTGTATGCCTGTTCGTCTTCTGGCTCAACAATGACATCGTAGGTTTCGGCTACTGCGATACGGAACTCGTCGACCGAGACCGGATGGACATACTGCCCATCCGCTGCAACCACTGTCATTTTCAGGCCAGGAATGCGTACATCGAAATACGTCATGGCGGAGCCGTTGATGAACCGAAGCCGGATTCTCTCGCCAGGCTTGAAAACACCCGTCCAATTTCCATCCGGAGCCTGGCCGTTCATGAGGTAGGTGTAGGTATACCCGCTCACATCCGCGAGATCAGTGGGGCTCATCTTCATCTCGGCCCACATCTTGCGATCGGCCATCGCAGCAGACCAGCCCATTTCGCTTACGTCGTTGACGAAGTCACCCACGGTCCGCTTGTGGAAGTTGTAGTAGTCAGACTGCTTCTTAAGCTTGGATAGAACGTGGGCAGGGTCCTCATCCGTCCAGTCGCTGAGCATAACCACGTAATCCCGGTCATAGGCGAAAGGCTCGCGTTCTTTCGCGTCGATGACCAGTGCGCCATACACCCCGACTTGCTCCTGGAAGCCAGAGTGGCTGTGGTACCAGTAGGTGCCGTTTTGATGGAGTTTGAACTTGTACTCATACATGCCATCTGGTGCGATGCCATGGAAGCTCAGGCCTGGGACACCGTCCATGTTCGCCGGCAGGATGATGCCGTGCCAGTGGATCGAGGTGTCCTGTTTCAAGCGGTTGCGCACACGAAGCGTAACGATATCGCCTTCACGCCACCGAAGCGTTGGGCCAGGTACAGAACCATTGATTGCCATGGCTGTCCGTTTTGCACCCGTGATATTCACCGGCAGTTCACCGATGTAGAGATCAAAGTCGGTGCCCGTCAGCACATTCGGCTGGCCAGGACTGGTCAACGCCCACACTGGCATGCGCCACATGCCCAACCCGCCGAGTATTCCGGTAGCAGCCAGGCCTTTGACGAAGGAGCGTCTGGTGGTTTTGCTTTGCATGCCGTTGCGCCCACTCATATGGATTGCTGGTGTCCAGGCTGCTGGATGTAGCAACCTACGGTTTCAATAGCGCTCCCATCAGCCTCGACGACGTTCAAAAGAGCACAAGCTTTACGGGGGAAAGAAGCTCGACGCTGCCATCGTTTTGATGCTGGGGTAATTACATTTTTGGAAGCGCGTCTCAGCAACTCGTGTGCCGGTTTGCTTGCCTTCCTAATCAAGCGGACAGGCCTGATGGCGCTATGCTCAAGGACAATCTAGCTACCTGATGCTGTCAGATAACTGAGCCCGACATTACTTTTCTGTCAGCTTCACATTGGTTGCGTTACTTGCTGCAAACTGAAAGGGCCAAGAGCAGGGGGCAATTTCTTCATTGCGAGTAATGGGCAGGGCTTCTCCTTGGCGCAACGGGTAAAGAAGACCGGGTAACCTCGTACCAAGGAACAGCACTTCGCTTGCGACTCAATACGCAATCACTCACAAACTACGATGAAATGCTGACGCGATTCCGTCGTGTATCACGCTGCTCGACAGTTCTGAGATGATCAAGCTATTGAGCCGTCAATGGCTTCGACGATGCTATCCCGAGATTTTCAGGCCAAGTGAGAAATAGCTTGCCTTCACTCTCATGCCGACTTGGCACAGATAGATGCGGGGGATGTGCTTTGACAGAGCATGGGCTGACCTTGGCCTAGCACAAATTCTCTTTTACTTCAGAGGGTTAGGAATTAAAAAGCCGGCTTGTGGCCGGCTTCTCGGGGACGCTTCCGACTAATTTATGGTAAGCCGCAATCGCCTTAACTGTGTGGCCATCAAGGGCCTGAAAGAGATGGCAGATGCCCGTGTGGGATATCGCCGAGCCCTCTGGAACGCGGCTCGCGCCGGTCGGGGCTTAATGTGCGGCGTAGCATACAAGGGCGGGCGGCGGATGCCCAGCAAAAAATTGCCCAGGGCGCTTCAACTGGGCCGCTGCTGGCGGAAATGTGACCAGTGGAACACCCAGCCAAGAATTTCCAGGCCCTGCGCCTGACGCTGGGCAGCGGTGTAGCGTTCGACCGTGTAGTTGCGCCGGTCATGGCTGTGCAGGTACAGGGTGTCGTGCGGGCCAAGACTGAGGTTGTTTACCCTGAGCATGCCGTTTTGCAGCAGGGCATAGGTTTCGCCCTCGACCACCTGGGTCATGCCCAGATCAATGGCCAGGGTAGCTTCCAGGGGAATCAGCGGGAGCATGTTGCTGGCCGGCATTGCCAGGCAGATTGCGTTGCCGGCTTGCACACCCAAACCCTTCAGGGCTTTTGCCGGCAAGCGCAAGTGCTTGCTGCTCACTGGCGACAGCAAGCCGTTGCTCACTTCGTAGTAGGGCACCTTCAATAACCGGCCACGATGGCCCGACAGCGGGGTAAGCGGGTTGGCGGGCACTGGCCGTGGAAGGCCGTTGCGCAGGAGTGGATTGGGGTGTTTGGGGCCTTCACCGGTGCGCAGCCAACGTCGGTGCACACAGAACAGATCGGCCAGTTCGTCCAGCCGGGCCAAAGGTACACCGCGTTTGAACCAGTTGTTGACGTGCTGTGCTGTGACGCTGCGCTGGGCGGCGAAATCGGAAGGGGTCAGGCCACATTCTTGGAGCAGGGCCCTGAGGCGGTCGCCGGAAGTGTTCATGGCGGCGAGTGTAGCGGCGAATTGCCAGACAGGATATGAACCGGATGTTGACGGGGTTTGTATGAAAAGTGGTTGTTTGTAAGGCTCTGGTGTAGGACGGCGTAGGATTTATTACCAGTAATGTGCGTATTGCCCATTCCTGCATAAAAAAACCCCGCCTAAGCGGGGTTTCTCCTGCAATCGGAATCAGCCCTTGTAGGCAGCGACCGATTTGGTGATCGCGGCACGGGCGGCGTCGGCGCCTTCCCAGCCTTCGATCTTGACCCACTTGCCCTTCTCGAGATCTTTGTAGTTGGCAAAGAAGTGCTCGATCTGCTGGATCAGCAGGGCTGGCAGGTCGGTGTAGTCCTTGACGTCAACGTACAGCTGCGACAGCTTGTCGTGAGGAACAGCGATGACCTTGGCGTCGCCGCCACCGTCGTCGGTCATGTTCAGCACGCCAACCGGACGGGCGCGGATAACCGAGCCTGGGGCCACTGGGTAAGGGGTAACCACCAGCACGTCCAGCGGGTCACCGTCGTCAGCCAGGGTGTTCGGGATGAAGCCATAGTTGGCTGGGTAGAACATTGGGGTAGCCATGAAACGGTCGACGAACAGCGTGTCGCTGTCCTTGTCGATTTCGTATTTGATCGGCGCGTGGTTGGCCGGGATCTCGATGGCGACGTAGATGTCGTTCGGCAGGTCTTTGCCCGCCGGAATCTTGCTGTAGCTCATTGGGCAGTGCCCCCGTGTTTGACCAAAAAGTGGCGGCGATTATAGGCACATTCTGCCGGGGCATGCCACGCTTGGCCTGATGTGCGGGCCCGTCAGGCGTGGCTTTCGCGGTACTCGGGGTGTTCCGCCTGCAGCTGGCACAGGCGCGCCAGCGGGTCTTGCCGGTAGAACAGCGACAACTGGCGGTAGACCTGTGGATAAGCCTGATGAAGCAGGTCGGGGGCACTAAAGAAGTACTCGCTGGTAACGGCAAAGAACTCTGCCGGGTTTTCCGCAGCGTAGGGGTCGATGGCGGTTTCGGCGTCGGGGTTGGCGTCCAGTTGCTGGTTGAGGTCGTCGTAGGCCTGCTGCATGGCTGTTGCCCACTCATCAACGGGCATGCTGCTGTGCAGCGGTGGCAGGCCGTTGGCATCGCCATTGAGCATGTCGAGCTTGTGCGCCAGCTCATGGATGACCAGGTTGTAAGCCTCCCAGCCACCACTGGCCTGCACGCCGTTCCAGGCCAGGATGATCGGCCCCTGCTGCCACGCCTCGCCGCTGTGTTCGCCGTCCCACACATGCTCCACGCCGCTGGCATCGCGGTGGCGCTGGGGGCTCTTGAAGTCGTCGGGGTACAGGATGATTTCGTGGAAACCCTGGTACCAGTTCAGCTCACCCAGGTGAAGCAGCGGTAACTGTGCCTGGGCGGCCAGCATCAGGCGCTGCTCGTCGTCCAGCTCGACACCGGGCAGGCAGGTGAGGTGTTTGTCGAGCAGGAACAGGATGCAGGCTTCGCGCAGCCAGCGGTCTTCAGCGTCGCTGATGCCGTCCAGCATCGGCAGCCGCTCGCGTACGGCCTGCCATTGCTGTGGCGTGATCGGGTAACGCGCCAGAGTACGCTTGCGCCGCCAGGCGCTGAATGACCACATGCCGTTTGTTCTTTACCTGTTCAGTGAGCCTTGGCCGTACGGCCCAGGCGCCCACGCAGCAAGCCGAGAATCATCGGCACCAGCGACAGGATGATGATGCCCACCACCATCAGCGACAGGTGCTGCTTGATGAACGGCACGTTGCCGAAGAAGTAGCCCAAGGTGACCAGGCCGCCGACCCAAAGCAGCGAACCGGCAACGCTGAAGCCGAGGAAGCGTGGATAGTGCATGTGAGCGATGCCCGCGACGAACGGTGCGAAGGTGCGCAAGATGGGCAGGAAGCGCGCCATGGTCACGGTCTTGCCGCCATGGCGTTCATAGAAATCGTGGGTACGCTGCAGGTAGTCGCGGCGGAAGATCTTGGAGTTAGGGTTGTTGAACAAACGCTCGCCGGCTGTTCGGCCTATCACGTAATTGGTGCTGTCGCCCAGGATTGCAGCGGCCATCAGCAGGCCGGCCAGCAGCACCGGGTCCATGCCGCCACCCGCCGCCACGGCGCCGGCGATGAACAGCAGCGAGTCGCCTGGCAGGAATGGCATCACTACCAGGCCGGTTTCGCAGAAGATCACGGTGAACAGGATGGCGTAGATCCAGGGACCGTAATTGGTGACCAGCAGATCGAGGTAGGCATCGAGATGCAGGATAAGGTCCAGCGGGTTGAAATCCATGTACAGCACCTGTGTTCTTGGGCGTAGGCTTGGTTACCGGGGGGAGGGTAAATTTTCACACATGACAGGTGAGCCATTATACGGCTAAGTCAGGAACATGCCCGGAGAGTTTGTAGCGGGGGGTTACGGTAGAGGGGTATTCCTTTGCCAACCGCTTCGCGGGCATGCCCGCTCCCACAAGGATCACTACCTTGCTTGTGGAAGCGGGCGGTGCCGGTCAATCCTGGCTGATTGGCAGGATGTAGCTCTTGAACTCGGTATCCTCACGAAACCCGATGGATTCGTAAGTCTTGTGCGCCACTTCATTGTTCGCGCTGGTTGACACGCGCATGCGCACGGCATTGGTCTCTTTGGCCATTTTCTTCGCTTCGCGAATCAGGTGGTCGGCGACCAGCATGCGCCGGGAGTCCTCGGCTACATAGATATCGTTGAGAATCCATACCCGCTTCAACGACAGCGACGAGTAGCTTGGGTACAGCTGGCAAAAGCCCAGCAGTTTGCCGTCGTCATCATCCGGAAGTGCCAGGTAAATCACCGATTCGTCCCGCTTCAGGCGCTTTTCCAAAAAGCTGCGCGAGCTGTCGGGGTAGGGCAGTTGCCCGTAGAACTCACGGTATTTGACGAACAATGGGGTGAGCAGGTCGAGGTGTTCCAGGGTTGCTTTGATGATGCGCATGTGCGGCCCTCAGAGTCCATTTGGGAAACAGCGGAATGCCAGCAGCGTTCAAGGGCATGCTGCCCAATGCACGGCACAAGTGCAATCCGCCTTCCGTGACAGGTTTTTTACTCTTTGCCGAGCAGGAAGTTACCTTTCTGGCTGGCGCTGTCTTCATTCTCCAGGCTATGGACCTCGGCTTCGTCCTTCAGATTCACCCCGGAAAGCTGGCGCCGGCAGGCTTCGCGCATCAGGTACAACAGGCGGTGCGCCGCCATGCCATAGCTCAGCCCCTCCAGGCGGATATTGGAAATGCAGTTGCGGTAGGCATCGGTCAGGCCAACCTTGGGTGCGTAAGTGAAATACAGGCCAAGGCTGTCGGGCGAGCTCAGCCCCGGGCGCTCGCCGATCAGCATCACCGTCATCCGGGCGCCCAGCAGCTCGCCGACCTCGTCGGCCACTGCCACGCGGCCCTGCTGCACCAGTACCACCGGGGCGCTGGTCCAGCCGTCGGCGGCAGCCTGTTCGTCGAAGCGGGTCAGGAACGGTAGCGTGTGGCGATGCACGGCCAGTGCCGAGAGGCCGTCAGCCACCACGATGGCCAGATCGACGCCGCCGGGGTTGGCCTGGGCGTGCTGGCGAAGCGTCGTAATCGAGTCTTCGTTCAGCCGCCGTCCAAGGTCCGGGCGCTGCAGGTACTGGTGGCGGTCGCTGGCAGCGCTGTGCAACACCAGGCTTTCGCGCCCGCGGTCACTCAGCTGGCTGGCCAGGCCGGCGTGGTCGAAAGCCAGGTGCACGGCATCTCGTGCCTGGGCATGGGCGAACTGGAAGTCCAGCTGCGCCCCGGTCGGCAGGCTGGTGCCGGTGCGGCCCAGGGCGATGCGCGCCGGGGTCAGGTTGCGCAGGGCCAGCCAAGGGTTGTCGGGGGTAGGCGTGCGATGGTCCATGGTCGTCCCTATGCAAGCTGTGCCAAGGCCTGGCGGAACGCCGGCGGCAGGTTGTCACCGAAGCGCACCCGGCCATCGGCCTGGGTGAAGATGCCGGTGCGGGCCAGCCATGCCTCGAATTCCGGGCCGGGCTTCAGGCCCAGGGTCTGGCGCGCGTACAACGCGTCGTGGAACGAGGTGGTCTGGTAGTTGAGCATGATGTCGTCGGAGCCGGGGATGCCCATGATGAAGTTGATGCCGGCCACACCCAGCAGCGTCAGCAAGGTGTCCATGTCGTCTTGATCGGCTTCGGCATGGTTGGTGTAGCAGATATCGCAACCCATCGGCACGCCTAGCAGCTTGCCGCAGAAATGGTCTTCGAGGCCAGCGCGGATGATCTGCTTGCCGTTGTAGAGGTATTCCGGGCCAATGAAACCGACCACGGTGTTGACCAGGAACGGCTTGAAGTGGCGAGCCACGGCATAGGCGCGGGTTTCGCAGGTCTGCTGGTCGACGCCGTGGTGGGCGTTGGCCGAGAGCGCGCTGCCCTGGCCGGTTTCGAAATACATCAGGTTCTGCCCGAGGGTGCCACGTTTCAGCGACAGCCCTGCTTCGTAGCCTTCCTGCAACACGTTCAGGTTGATGCCGAAGCCGGCGTTGGCCGCCTCGGTTCCGGCGATGGACTGGAACACCAGGTCCAGTGGCACGCCGCGGTTGATCGCTTCGATCGAGGTGGTGACGTGGGTCAGCACGCAGGACTGGGTGGGGATGTCGTAGCGCTGGATGATGGCGTCGAGCATTTCCAGCAGGGCGCAGATCGAAGCGATGCTGTCGGTGGCCGGGTTGATGCCGATCATGGCGTCGCCGTTGCCGTACAGCAAACCGTCGAGAATGCTGGCGGCAATACCGGCCGGTTCGTCCGTCGGGTGGTTGGGTTGCAGCCGGGTCGACAGGCGCCCGCGCAGGCCCATGGTGCCGCGGAACCGGGTGACCACGCGGATTTTCTGCGCCACCAGCACCAGGTCCTGCACGCGCATGATCTTCGAAACGGCAGCGGCCATTTCCGGGGTCAACCCGGGCGCCAGGGCGCGCAGGCTGTCTTCGTTGGCTTCCTCGCTCAGCAGCCAGTCGCGCAGGCCACCCACGGTCAGGTGGCTGACCGGGGCGAAGGCCTGGGCATCGTGGGTGTCGATGATCAGGCGGGTCACTTCATCTGCTTCGTAAGGGATCAGTGCTTCATTGAGAAAGTGCGTCAGCGGAATATTGGCCAACGCCATCTGCGCGGCGACGCGCTCACCGTCGTTGCTGGCCGCGACACCTGCCAGGCAGTCCCCGGAGCGTGCCGGGCTGGCCTTGGCCATCACGTCCTTGAGGCTGTCGAAGCGGTAGACCAAGTGGCCGACCGTGTGTACGAAACTTGCCATACAGAATCTCCAGAGCCGCGGGTTGCCCCGCGGCGGGTGGCGGCGATCAGTGCAGGGCCTCTTCGGCCTTCTGGATCGCGGCGAATTCCTCTTCCGGTGTGCCCGCAACCAGGTGGTGGCGGCTGTAGAAAGCAAAGTAGGCAATTAATACCGCATAGATCACTGCAGCGCCAATGACTACCCGCGGGTCAACCAGGAATCCGGCGACCACGGCGATGCACGCCAGCACCAGCGCCAGGCCGGATGTGAAGATGCCACCCGGGGTGCGGTAGGGGCGTTCCATCTTTGGCCGGCGGATGCGCAGGGTGATGTGCGCAGCCATCATCAGCACGTAAGACAGGGTAGCGCCAAACACTGCCACCAGGATCAGCAAGTCACCCTGGCCCGTCAGCGACAGGGCAAACCCGATGATGCCAGGGATGACCAAGGCCAGTACCGGGGCCTTGCTCTTGTTGGTTTCCGACAGTTTGCGCGGCAGGTAACCGGCGCGGGACAGGGCGAAGATCTGCCGGGAATAGGCATAGATGATCGAGAAGAAGCTGGCGATCAGCCCGGCCAGACCGACCAGGTTGACGAACCCGCCCATCCAGGTGGAGCCGCCGTAGGCCTTCGACAGGGCTTCGACCAGCGGGTTACCGGAGGCCTTCAGCGCCTCGGAGCCTGCGCCGCCTGGGCCGACCACCAGGATCAGCAAGGCGAAGGCCAGCAGTACCAGCATGGCGCCGATCAGGCCGCGTGGCAGGTCACGCTTGGGGTTCTTGGTTTCTTCTGCGGCCAGCGGCACGCCCTCGACGGCAAGGAAGAACCAGATGGCGTAGGGGATGGCTGCCCACACGCCGACATAGCCAAACGGCAGGAAGCTGCTGGCGCCGACGGCGTCCGTTTTGGCGATGTCGAACAGGTTGGCTGCATCAAAATGGGGCACCATGCCTATCAGGAATACGGCCAGGGCAATGGCGGCGATGGCGGTGATGATGAACATCAGCTTCAGTGCCTCACCCACGCCGAAAATGTGGATGCTGATGAACACGATGTAGAACGCCAGGTAGATCATCCAGCCGCCGATACCGAACAGCGATTGGCAGTAGGCGCCGATGAACACCGCGATGGCGGCAGGGGCGATGGCGTATTCGATCAGGATCGCCGTGCCGGTCAAAAAGCCGCCCCAGGGGCCGAAGGCACTGCGGGCAAAGCCATAGCCGCCGCCAGCGGTGGGGATCATCGACGACAGTTCGGCCAGCGAGAAGCACATGCACAGGTACATGGTTGCCATCAGCAAGGTGGCCAGGAACATGCCGCCCCAGCCGCCCTGCGCCAGGCCGAAGTTCCAGCCGGCGTAATCGCCGGAAATGACGTACGCCACGCCCAGGCCGACCAGCAGTACCCAGCCGGCGGCGCCTTTTTTCAGTTCACGTTGCTGGAAATAGTCAGAGCCGACTTTCTCGAAGTCGACGGAAGAGCCTGCCGGCGATCCGGCGGAATGTTCGCTTGGCATAGATTCACCTGTTTTTTTTCTTGGTGGCCGGAAGGGTTCCGGGCCGATGGTGATGGGTGCTGCAGGAAGCGAGCCAGAGCGGTTGGTGCACGGTTACCGCCCTGGGTTTAAGGTATGCCGGCCTGGCCGCTCCGCGGGTGAACCCGCTTCTACAGGGATTGCGCAACATTCAAGACTCGCGCAGGACCTGTAGGAGCGGGTTTACCCGCGAAGAAGGCGACGCGGTCTAGAAGAAGCCCAACGGATTGATGTCGTAGCTCACCAGCAGGTTCTTGGTCTGCTGATAGTGATCCAGCATCATCTTGTGCGTCTCACGCCCAACCCCCGACTTCTTGTAACCGCCGAACGCGGCATGCGCCGGGTACAGGTGGTAGCAGTTGGTCCACACACGGCCAGCCTTGATGCCGCGGCCCATGCGGTAGGCACGGTTGATGTCGCGGGTCCACACGCCGGCGCCCAGGCCGAACTCGGTGTCGTTGGCAATCGCCAGTGCTTCGGCTTCGTCTTTGAAGGTGGTGACGCTGACCACCGGGCCGAAGATTTCTTCCTGGAACACGCGCATCTTGTTGTTGCCCTTGAGCAGGGTCGGCTGGATGTAGTAACCGGTAGCCAGCGAACCTTCCAGCTTCTCGACCTTGCCGCCGGTGAGCAACTCGGCGCCTTCGTCCTGGGCGATCTGCAGGTACGAGAGGATCTTTTCGAACTGCTGCTGCGAGGCCTGGGCGCCGACCATGGTGTCGGTGTCCAGCGGGTCGCCGCGCTTGATCTGCAGCACCTTCTTCATCACCACTTCCATGAACTGCGGATAGATCGACTCTTGCACCAGGGCTCGCGACGGGCAGGTGCACACTTCGCCCTGGTTGAAGAACGCCAGCACCATGCCTTCTGCCGCCTTCTCGATGAAGCTTGGCTCGGCCTGCATGATGTCTTCGAAGTACACGTTCGGCGACTTGCCACCCAGTTCGACGGTTGACGGGATGATGTTCTCGGCGGCGCATTTCATGATGTGCGAGCCGACCGGGGTAGAGCCGGTGAAGGCGATCTTGGCGATGCGTTTGCTGGTGGCCAGGGCTTCACCGGCTTCGCGGCCATAGCCTTGCACGACGTTGAGCACGCCAGGTGGCAGCAGGTCGCCAATGACTTCGAGCAGCACGGTGATGCCCAGCGGCGTCTGTTCGGCAGGCTTGAGCACCACGCAGTTACCAGCGGCCAGTGCCGGGGCAAGCTTCCAGGCAGCCATCAGGATCGGGAAGTTCCAGGGGATGATCTGCCCGACCACGCCCAGTGGCTCGTGGATGTGGTAGGCCACGGTGCCTTCATTGATTTCGGCAGCGCCGCCTTCCTGGGCGCGGATGCAGCCAGCGAAATAGCGGAAGTGGTCGACCGCCAGCGGAATGTCGGCGTTGAGGGTTTCGCGGATCGGCTTACCGTTGTCCCAGGTTTCGGTGATGGCCAGCAATTCGAGGTTCTGCTCGATACGGTCGGCGATCTTCAGCAGCACGTTGGAGCGATCCTGCACTGAAGTGCGGCCCCAGGCGTCGGCCGCAGCATGAGCGGCATCCAGGGCCTTCTCGATGTCTTCGGCAGTAGAGCGGGGGAATTCAGCGATCAGCTTGCCATTCACCGGGGAGGTATTTTCGAAGTACTGCCCCTTTACCGGAGTAACGAACTCACCACCGATGTAGTTGCCGTAGCGGCTCTTGAAGGAAACCTTCGCGCCTTCGGTACCGGGATGTGCATAACGCATGGTGTGTCTCCTTGGTATTGTGCTTTTTAGGGAGTTGGAAAGCATAGAGCAAGGGTCGGGCCAGTGTTGGCCACGCCAGGCAAATCAATGACTTGAGTCATTTTTACGGGGCTGATCAAGGGCCGCTGTACCGGTGCCGGTACGCCTGGGGTGACATTTTGTGCCGTTTGCGACACATCACAGGCGTGTGCATTGCAAAGCCTACCCGGGTGGAGGATGCTGGGCTGACGCTCTATCTGCGGAGAATTACAACAATGCAGAGCAATCACTTCACGCGCCATGCCCGGCAGGTGCATAGCGTTGCCCATGGTGGGGCCGGGGAGGGCGGCAGTGACCCGTCCATCGCCCGCTCCTGGCTGCGCTGCCTGGAGGATTACCACCTCGACCCGGCGGTGATCGAAGCGCCGGTGGTGCTTGAGCATGGGCGCCTGCTGGAAAGCCGCGAGCGCCTGCATCAGGTGCTGCAAATTGCCGACCATGAAATGAACAGCCTGCACCAGCAGCTTTCCGGCGCAGGCCACGCGGTGCTGCTGACCGACGCCCGTGGGGTGATCCTCAATTGCGTCAGTGCCCCCACCGAGCGGCGCAGCTTCGAGCGTGCGGGACTGTGGTTGGGCGCTGACTGGAGCGAGGCGCGCGAGGGCACCAATGGCATCGGCACCTGCCTGGTCGAGCGCCAGGCGCTGACCATCCATCAAAACGAGCACTTTCGTGGCCGTCACACCGGGCTGACCTGCTCGGCCAGCCCGGTGTTCGACCCGCATGGCGACCTGCTGGCGGTACTCGACGTGTCCTCTGCGCGCCCCGACGTATCGCGGCAAAGCCAGTTCCACACCATGGCGTTGGTCAACCTGTCGGCAAAGATGATCGAAAGCTGCTATTTCCTGCGCCATTTCGAGCAGCAATGGTTATTGCGTTTTCACCTGCAAGCCGAGTCGGTCGGCCTGTTCAGCGAAGGCTTGCTGGCGTTCGACGGCGATGGGCGCATTTGCGCTGCCAACCAAAGCGCACTGAACCTGCTGGGCACGGTACGGGGCGGCGTGCTGGGCAAACCGTTGACGTGCTTTTTCGCGTGCAGCCATGACGAAATGTTCAGCCGTGCCACGCCCGGCGGCAGTACTGCCTGGCCGCTGCGCACCCTGGACGGTCGCCAGGTGTTCGCCAGCCTGCGGGGGCAGGCCCGGGCGCCGGTGTGGTCGGTGCCGGCCGCCCAGCCGCGGCCCGCAGGTGAAGTGGAGCCGCTGGTCTGTCTGCTGGACCCTGCGTTGCAAAATGATTTCCGCCGCAGCGTGAGGGTGTTCGAGCGCGATGTGCCATTGCTGCTGCGCGGCGAGACCGGCTGTGGCAAGGAGGCCTTCGCCCAGGCTGTGCATCAGGCCAGTGAGCGGCGCGGCAAGCCGTTTGTCGCCATCAACTGCGCGTCTATCCCGGAAAGCCTGATCGAGAGTGAGCTGTTCGGGTACCGCGGCGGCAGTTTTACCGGCGCGCGCAAGGAGGGCATGCGCGGCAAGCTGTTGCAGGCCGATGGCGGCACCTTGCTGCTGGACGAAATCGGCGATATGCCGCTTGCCCTGCAAACCCGACTGCTGCGGGTACTGGAGGAGCGCCAGGTGGTGCCGATCGGGGGAGAGCCACAGGCGGTGGACGTGCGCATCGTCAGCGCTACGCACCGTGACCTGCTGGAACGGGTTGAACAGGGCAGTTTCCGCGAGGACCTGTATTACCGCCTCAATGGCCTGGAGGTAGCGCTGCCGGCGGTGCGCGAACGCAGTGACAAGGCGCAGTTGCTGGACTTTCTGCTACGCCAGGAGACGCAGGGGCAACGCATAGACATCGAGCCCAGGGCGCGGCAGGCGCTGCTCGCATTTAACTGGCCGGGGAACGTGCGGCAGATGCGCAATGTGCTGCGTACCCTGGTGGCGCTTTGCGAAGATGCCCGCATCACCTTTACGGACCTCCCCGCAGTCATCCGCACCAGCCCACCTCCCGTGGGGGCGGGCGAGCCCGCGAAGATGTCCGACCAGGCAATAGAGGGCGAGGGCGTTGCCCTCGTTCGCGGGCAAGCCCGCTCCCACAGGTCCGGCAGTGCCGCAGAGATCGAGGGTGAATCTGGAGGGACCGAGGTTCTGCTCGACGCGGAGCGGCAAGCGCTGAAGGAGGTCCTGGAGGCAAAACACTGGCATCTCACCCGCGTTGCCGAGCACTTGGGCATCAGCCGCAATACCTTGTATCGAAAACTGCGCAAACACGGCATTACCAGGGGCGACTGAGCGAAACAGCGGGTGCGATTTGTCGCGCCCTGGGCTACCCTGCCTCGATGTTTTGCGAGGTCGACCATGCATATTCACATTCTCGGTATTTGCGGCACTTTCATGGGTTCGCTGGCGGTGCTGGCCAAGGAACTTGGCCACCGCGTCACTGGCTCCGACGCCAACGTCTATCCCCCGATGAGCACCCAACTCGAAGCCCAGGGTATCGAACTGACCCAAGGCTATGACCCGGCCCAGCTGGATCCGGCGCCAGACCTGGTGGTCATCGGCAACGCCATGTCGCGCGGCAACCCAGCGGTTGAATACGTGCTGAACAAGGGCCTGCCCTACGTCTCCGGCCCGCAGTGGCTGGCCGACCACGTGCTGCAAGGCCGCTGGGTGCTGGCCGTTGCCGGTACTCACGGCAAAACCACCACCAGCAGCATGCTGGCCTGGGTGCTGGAGCACGCCGGCATGAGCCCGGGCTTCCTGATTGGTGGCGTGCCGCAGAACTTCTCGGTGTCGGCCCGCTTGGGCGACACGCCGTTCTTTGTGGTGGAAGCCGACGAGTACGACAGCGCCTTCTTCGACAAGCGCTCGAAGTTCGTCCACTATCACCCGCGTACCGCAATCCTCAACAACCTTGAGTTCGATCACGCGGACATCTTCCCGGACCTGGCCTCGATCGAGCGGCAGTTCCACCACCTGGTGCGGACTATCCCCAGCGAAGGCCTGGTCATCCACCCGACCACCGAGCAAGCGCTGGAGCGTGTGATCGGCATGGGCTGCTGGACCCCTGTGCAAACCACCGGGGAGGGCGGCCAGTGGCAAGCCCGCCTGCTCAGCCCCGATGGCTCGCGCTTTGAAGTCCTGTTCGAGGGCGAAGTGCAGGGTGTGGTGGACTGGGCGCTGACCGGCCAGCACAACGTCGCCAATGCCTTGGCTACCCTGGCAGCAGCGCGTCATGTAGGCGTGGTGCCCGCCATGGGCATCGATGGCCTGAGTGCGTTCAAGAGCGTCAAGCGGCGCATGGAGAAGGTTGCCGAAGTACAAGGTGTGACCATCTACGATGACTTCGCCCACCATCCGACCGCCATTGCCACCACGCTCGACGGCCTGCGCAAGCGGGTGGGGGAGGCACCTGTGATCGCGGTGATCGAGCCACGCTCCAACTCGATGAAACTCGGTGCCCACCGTGACGGCCTGCCAGAAAGCGTCAACGACGCCGACCAGGTGATCTGGTATGCGCCGGCCAACCTCGGCTGGGACCTGGCCGCCACCGCTGCGCAGTGCAAGGTACCCAGTGTGGTGGCCGACAGCCTCGAAGCGATCATCGAGCGGATCAAAGGCCAGGCTCGCCCAGGCACCCATGTGGTGATCATGAGCAACGGCGGCTTCGGCGGCCTGCACGGCAAGCTGGCCGAGGCGCTGAAGTGAACGGGCCGGAACGCATCACCCTGGCCATGACGGGCGCCTCGGGTGCCCAGTATGGCCTTCGCCTGCTCGATTGCCTGGTACGCGAAGACCGCGAGGTGCACTTCCTGATCTCCAAGGCCGCACAGTTGGTGATGGCCACCGAGACGGATGTTGTGTTGCCGGCCAAGCCCCAGGCGATGCAGGCCTTCCTGACCGAATACACCGGCGCGGCCGATGGGCAGATCCGTGTGTATGGCAAGGAAGACTGGATGTCGCCGGTAGCCTCGGGTTCTGGCGCCCCGGCGGCAATGGTGGTGGTCCCCTGTTCCACTGGCACTTTGTCGGCCATCGCCACTGGCGCCTGCAACAACCTGATCGAGCGGGCTGCCGACGTCACCCTCAAGGAGCGTCGCCAGCTGATCCTGGTGCCACGCGAAGCGCCGTTCTCCACCATCCACCTGGAAAACATGCTCAAGCTGTCGCAAATGGGCGCGGTGATCTTGCCGGCGGCTCCGGGGTTCTATCACCAGCCGCAGACCATCGACGACCTGGTCGACTTTGTCGTGGCGCGTATCCTCAACCTGCTGAACATCCCCCAGGACATGTTGCCGCGTTGGGGCGAGCATCACTTTGGGGTGGATGATTGAAGCGAGCACTGGCGGGGTTGCTGGCGCTGGTGATGCTGGGTGGGTGCGCCACGGTGCGCACGCTGGATGCCAACAAGCCCGGCGCACCGGTGGTGTATGCCGGTACCCGGCTGGATTTGTATGTGATCAATGGCGGGTGTTGCCCGCGGGATCATTACGGGGCGGACGCTCCGGCGTATCCGCGCCTGGATCTGCCCGGCAGCATGCTGCTCGATACCCTGCTGCTGCCGTTGTCTTTGCTGACAGCGGCCGGCATAGGCTTCCAGGCTAGCGGCGGCCTGTGATGGCCCTTCGCGCGCACGCCCTCTCCCACAGGATCTCCGTAATCTTCCGGTGACTACTCACCAGTGGGAGCGGGCGTGCCCGCGAAGAGGCCAGCACAAGCGAAGCCTAGATCTTGCCCAACCTGCGCAACTCATCCGACTCCACAACCCGCACGCCGTCTTCTTCCTCCAGCGCCAGCCGCCACAGTGCTCGCGCCAGGGTACAAGCCTCGATTCCCCGATACTTCCCCGGGATCAACCTGGAAAATGGCGCAACAAGCTGTTCAGTGAGCCGTGGCTCCAGCCGCTCGCCCAGCAGGAACGAGGGCCGCACGATGGTCAACTGTGGCCAGTCCTGAGCCTTGAGCGCTTCTTCCATCTCGCCCTTGACCCGGTTATAGAAAATTGACGACTTAGGGTCGGCGCCCACTGCACTCACCACCAGCAGATGCCGTGCGCCCATTTCTCGGGCACGCTTGCTGAAGGCGACCACCATGTCCAGATCCACTGCGCGGAAAGCCGATTCGGAACCCGCCTGCTTCAGCGTGGTGCCCAGGCAGCAGTACGCGATGTCGACCCGCCCGGCCAGTTGCGGAAGGAATACCGCCGGGTCGCCCACCGGGTTTTCCAGGTGCGGGTGCTCGGCCAATGGCCGACGTGTAGGCGCCAGGACACGGGTGATGGTGGGCTCGTTGAGCAGGCGGTCTAGCAGGTGTTCACCGGTCAGGCCGGTGGCTCCGGCAAGCAGGACATGCTGAGGCGTCAAGTACATGATGTCTCTCCCTTGTTACACACAAGTCTAGTGAGTGCCGGGCATTTTTGCCTGTTCCCTCACGTTGGCCTGTGTGGTGTTACGCAATGCTTCTTCGGCTTGTTGCTGGCGCAGGTGATGCCAGTGCTCAAGCACGGCCGGCGGTGCCCACAGCTGCGGCTCGGAGGCCTCGAAGCCTTCCCTTTGTTCTCTTTCGGCAACGCTGGCACGTGCCAGTTCAAACGCCTGTTTCAGGTCGTCGGTCTGGTTCAGCGCTTCAGCGAACAGGGCATCGCCAAAGTAGGTGAAGTCGGCTTCCTCCGAGCAACCGAAGGAGACGCGGTCGGCCCGGGCAGCGGTCATGATGAGCGTGCGCTCGTCTTTGAGCGGAGCGATATAGCCCCCTGAATAGCAGGCGGAGATGACGATGACCTTGTCGCGATCCTTCAGCGGCGCCAAGGCAGTGGCCAGCTCGTCAGCGGCCAGGTCGGCCAGTTGCAGACGGGGCTGGTCGAGCACCAGCTGGTGGTCCTGGCTGCCATGGCTGGTGAGGTAGATGAACACCAGGTCTTCGGGGCCGCTGCGCTCTGCCAGGGTGGCGGCAGCGCGGGAGAGGTTTTCGCGGGTGGCCATGGGGCGTGTGGCCATGTGGTCGCGGTGGTTGACCAGGGTCACTTGGCCACGGGCGCCAAAGCGCACCTTTAGCAGGTTGCTGACGTAGTCGGCTTCGCGCAGGAATACGCTTTGCTGGCCATCGCCGGCCACTACCAGGCTATACAGCTGGATCGGTGGCGCCGAGCGAGGTACCCGCGCCAGCGCCTCGTCCAGCAGCCGGCCCTGGTTGAGCAACGCCAGGTCCAGTGGGTCTGGCAGCAGCTTGCCATTCTGGTCGCGCACGCGCACGCCGTTGGCCCATGTTCCGCTTTCGACCTTGCCACTGGGCAGAATCAGCCGCCCATGGCCATGGTAGGCATCGTTCAGGAAGCCGCCGATGTACTTGCTGCCGTCGGCCAGTTGCAGGCTGCCCTGGCCCGACAGACGCCAGTCGGCAAACTCACCCTTGTAGTGGCTGCCATCGCTGCCCAGCAACTCGCCTTCGCCGATCAGCGAGCCGTCCTTGAATTCACCGATCCACACGTCGCCATCGGCATTTTCGTAGCGGCCTCGGCCCTCCAGGCGGTTGTCCTTGAACTCGCCGATGTACTGCTCGCCATCAACGCTGTCGTAGGTGCCGGCGCCTTGTAGCTGGCCGTTGACGAAGTGGCCGCTGAACTGGTTGCCGCTGGCATCGCTGCGCACCCCGGCGCCGTTGGGCTTGCCCTTGGCGAACAGGCCTTGGTAGCGACTGCCGTCGGCCAGCTCCAGTTGGCCTGCGCCGTCGTACAGGTCGTCCTTGAACTGGCCGCGGTAGGTCTGGTCGGCTTGCTTGAGGGTGCCCTCGCCGTCGCGGCGGCCGTGGCGGAAGGTGCCGCTATAGTGGCTGCCTGGGGTGATCAGGTCACCCAGGCCCTGAAACAGCCCCTCGGCGAACTGGCCGCGGTAGACCTCACCGTTCTGGCCATGCCATTCGCCCTGGCCGTGCCACTGGCCGTCCTTGAAGCTGCCGGCGTACCAGCTGCCGTTGGGGTAGTCGATCCGGCCCTCACCCTGCAGCAGGCCATCGACCACCTGCCCCCGGTAACGCCCACCGTCAGGCAGCCGTGCGTCCGGCGGGAGCAGCGATTCGCCATCGCCACAGGCGGCGAGCAGCAGGACCAGGGTAATGGGGAGCAATGGACGCATGGCGATGACCGGGCAATAGGTCTGCCGAGTATGACGCAGAATGGGATCCTGAGACAGCGAGCCCCTGTGTCGGCGCACAGCCTTGGAACCTTGCGCGTGCCCTGTAGGAGCGGCTTCAGCCGCGAACACCGGCGAAGCCGGTGCCCTCGACCGTGTTGCTTCTTCGCGGGCCCGCCCGCTCCCACAGGTGCCACGTTGCCTTCAAGGTGCAATCAGCGCACACCTGGTGAAACGATGATCTTCACGTTCTCCTCTTTGTTGTTCACCAGTTCCTCGAAGCCCAGCTCGACAATCTGCTCCAATCCGATCCGGCCGGTTACCAGCGGGCGAATATCCAGCCGACCATCAGCAATGAAGGCAATCACGTCAGCAAACTCGCCGTTGTACGCCAACGCCCCCAGCACCTGCTTCTCGGTGGACACCAGTTCGAAGAAGTTGAACTCGCTGGGCTCTTCGAAAATACCCACCAGCACGCATTTGCCCGCCTTGCGGATGGTGTCGATGGCCAGCTTGGCCGTATGTTTGTTGCCAATGCACTCAAAGCTCACATCGGCGCCCAGCCCTGCAGTCAGTGCGCGGATTTCCGCCAGGGCATCGCACTGGCTGGGGTCCAGCACCACGTTGGCGCCTACCTCTTTGGCCTTGGCTTTGCGTGCTGAGGACATTTCCAGGGCGATAACCTGCGCTGCGCCCGCGGCTTTGGCACACATGATGGTGCAAAGGCCGATGGTGCCGGCCCCCACTACTACAACGGTTTGCCCAAGCAGGCTGCCGGCCTTTTTCACCGCGTGCATACCCACCGCCAGCGGTTCGATCAGTGCCCCGGCTTCGGCAGGGAAGCCCTGCGGCAGCCGGTAGAGCAGGTTGGCGGGCACGTTGACCAGCTCGGCGAAGGCACCGTTGTTCATCAGGCCGGTGAACGCCAGGCGTTCGCAGATGTTGTACAGGCCATGGGTGCAGTAATAGCAGGTACCACAATGCTGGCAGGCGTCTGCCGCCACCGGGTCGCCTACGGCATAGCCTTCCACGCCTTCGCCAAGCTTGGCGATGTGGCCGCAGAATTCGTGGCCGAGGATGCACTGGCCCTGAATGCCGGTCAGCGGGTGCGGGGCCTCTACCGGGATGAACACCGGGCCGGCAACATATTCGTGCAGGTCGGAGCCGCAGATGCCGCACCAGTCCACCTTGATCTGCACCCAGCCCGGCGCTGGGTCGGCCGGCAAAGGTACCTGTTCGACACGAATATCGTTGCGGCCATGCCAGACGGCCGCGCGCATGTGGGTGTGGCTCAGGTCATTCATTGTTGTTCTCCAGGCTCACGAAAAGGGCTTAGTGCTTGCGCAGGAATGCGAGCAGTTGCTGGTTGACCTGTTCGGCCGCCTCCATCTGCACCATGTGGCCGGCCTCTGGCAGCACCAGTACTTCGGCCTCCAGGCCCTCGGCATGGCTGGCCGGGATGATCGCATCCTTGCCACCCCACACCACCAGTGCCGGGTGATTGCCCAGTACCCCGCGCAAGTCGTGGCGCTGCCGGTCGCCGTCGGCGAGCGCCCTTGCCAGCTGCTGCAGGGCCTGGTCCACACCTTCCAGGCGCTTGAACTTGAGCATGTCCTCCAGCATTTGCCGGGTGACCAGCGCCGGGTCGGCAAACAATTGCACCATCTGCGGTTTGAGTGCATTGCGGTTGGCCGCGGTGACGAAACCTTGCAAGTACTGCCCGTTGATCGCTTCGCCCAGACCGGCGCTGGCCACCAGGCTCAGGCTGGCCACCCGCTGCGGGGCCAGGCGCGCCACGTTGAGGCTGACGGCACCGCCCATGGAATGGCCGGCCAGGTGGGCCTTGGCGATGTCCAGGTGGTCGAGCAGGGTGAGCACGGTTTCGCTCAACTCATCCAGGTCGCCCCGCTGCAGGGCCTTGGCCGACTCGCCGTGGCCCGGCAGGTCGAGGGCGATGACCCGCCGCTCGGCAGCCAGCGCCGGGTGGTTGAACAGCCAGTTGTTGAGGTCACCGCCAAACCCGTGCACCAGCACCAGCGGTGTGCCGCCTTCACCCAGCTCGAACCAGCGCAGCAGGCGCCCGCCGACTTCCGCCTTCTGAGGGGCCGGCCCTTGGCTCTGGTCGGCGCCGCCTTCGGCGACGAACTCGGCCTGGAAGCGCTGTACCACGGCATCGATCTCGGCCTCTTCTGCTTCGCCTTCGACCACCACCGCCAGCAGCGCGCCGACGGGCAGGGTTTCATCCGGCTTGGCCACCTGGCGGCGCAGCACGCCGCTGAACGGCGCTTCGACGCTGCTGCTGATCTTGTCGGTCTCGACGTCCAGCACTTCGTCGCCCTTGCTGATTTCGTCACCCTCCTGCTTGAGCCAGGTGTCCACCCGGCCCTCGGTCATCGACAGGCCCCACTTGGGCATGGTCAGGGTATGGATCTGGCTCATGCGGCACTCCTTGCGGCTTCGATTACCTTGCGCACGGCGGCTTCGATCTTCGCCGCGTCAGGGATGTACAGGTCTTCCAGGGCGTCGGAGAACGGCACCGGGGTATGTGGCGCGGTGACCATTTCGATCGGCCCCTTGAGTGCGGCAAAAGCCTTCTGTGCCACCAGCGCGCTGATGTCGGTGGCCATCGAGCAGCGCGGGTTGGCTTCATCGATCACCACCAGGCGGCCAGTCTTCTCCACACTTTCCAGAATGCTGTCCTCGTCCAGCGGGCTGGTAGTGCGCAAGTCCAGTACCTCGCAGTCGATGCCCTGGCGGGCCAGGTTGTTGGCCGCCTCCAGCGCCACATGCACCATGCGCCCGTAGGTAACGAGGGTCACGTCGTCGCCATCGCGCAAGAAGTTGGCTTCGCCGAACGGTACGGTGTACACCTCTTCCGGCACCTCGCCCTGCATGCTGTACAGCAGTTTGTGTTCGCAGAAGATCACCGGGTCGTTGTCGCGGATCGCCTGGATCAACAGGCCCTTGGCATCGTAAGGCGAGGATGGGCACACCACCTTCAGACCGGGGATGTGCGTCCATAGCGAAGTGAGCATCTGCGAGTGCTGGGCTGCCGCACGCAGGCCGGCGCCATACATGGTGCGCATCACCAGCGGGGTCACGGCCTTGCCGCCGAACATGTAGCGGAACTTGGCGGCCTGGTTGAGGATCTGGTCCAGGCAGCAGCCGGCGAAGTCGACGAACATCAGTTCGCACACTGGGCGCAGGCCCTGGGTGGCGGCACCGACGGCCGCGCCGACGTAGCCGATTTCCGACAGCGGCGCGTCAAGCACGCGGCCGGGGAATTGGTGATACAGGCCTTTGGTCACGCCCAACACGCCACCCCAGGCGTCATCCTCGCCGGGCGCACCGGCGCCACCGGCGACGTCTTCGCCAATGATGAACACTGTGCTGTCGCGACGCATTTCCTGGGCCAGGGCTTCGTTGATGGCCTGCTGGTAGCTGATCTTTCTTGCCATGGTGGTTCTCCTGTTGTTCTTGTAATCCGCGGCTCAGGGGTAGGCGACGTAGACGTCGGTGAGCAGGTCGGCGGGCTGTGGCTTGGGATCGGATTTGGCGCGGCGTACGGCGTCTTCGATCAGGTCCTCGACGCGGGCGTCGATGGCGTCCAGTTGCTCGGCCGTGAGCAGGCCGGCGCGGGTGGTCTTGTTGCGAAATTGCATGAGGCAGTCGCGGGATTCGCGCAGGTTCTTCACTTCATCAGGGGCGCGGTAGGTTTGCGCATCGCCTTCGAAATGGCCGTAGTAACGGCTGAGCTTGACCTCGATCAGCGACGGCCCTTGCCCGGAGCGGGCGCGCTCGATGGCAGCGCCGGCGGCCTCGTAGACGGCAAAGAAGTCAAAGCCGTCGATGGTGACGCCTGGCATGCCGAAGCCGGCAGCGCGGTCGGCAATGTGGTCGCAGGCTACGGACCAGTTGGAGGCAGTGGCCTCGGCGTAGCCGTTGTTCTCGGCCACGAAGATGCAGGGCAGGTTCATGATCGACGCCATGTTCATGGCCTCGAACACGGCGCCCTCGTTGGATGCCCCATCGCCGAAGAAGGCTACCGACACGTCATCGCGGCCCTTGAGCTTGGCCGCCAGCGCCGCCCCGGCCACCAGTGGTGCGCCGGCGCCCACGATACCGTTGGCACCGAGCATGCCTTTTTCCAGGTCGGCAATGTGCATCGAGCCGCCCTTGCCGCCGCACACGCCGGTTTTCTTGCCGTAGATCTCGGCCATCATGCCGTACACGTCCACGCCTTTGGCGATGCAGTGGCCATGGCCGCGGTGGGTCGAGGCAATGCAGTCGCTGTCGCGCAGGTGGGCCATGACCCCGGCTGCAGAGGCTTCCTCGCCGGCATACAGGTGGACGAAGCCGGGAATTTCGCCGGTGGCGAACTCCACATGCAGGCGTTCTTCGAAGGCGCGGATGGTCCGCATGACTTCATAGGCATGCAGCAGTTGATCAGTACTGAGTTGATTGGACATCTTGTTGTTCTCCGGGGTTGTCTCAACACGGGTTTGCAGGGTGCAACCGGTGGCCGCGCGGGACGGCCAGCAGGTGGTGGCGGGCGGCATGCGCCAGCACGGCTTCGACGTCCACACTGAGTGGGCCTTGGTGGTCGAGGGTGATGGTGGGGGTGTCATGCTCGGCAAATTCGATTTCGCGTTCGCCGTCCAGGGCCAGGGTGCCGCTGGCCAGGCTCAGGCGCTGGGCGACGCCGGGTGTCAGCGGACCGCAGGCAGTGATGCCGCAGGCTTGCAGCAGCCCGGGCGCCAACGGCGCCAACAGCGCCTGTTCGGCGTCGGGGGCCAGGCGTACCCAGGCGCCGTGCGGGTCTTGCCGTGACACCGGGCACCACAGACCGCACAGGGCCGACAGGCCGATGGCGTGGGGTTCGGCGAAGCAGGCGAAGACTTCGCAGAGGTCCTCGCTGCGGCTGAGCGCACGGGCACCGATGAAGCGCTGCGGCGACACGGCCACCTCGACCAAGGCCCATTCGGCCAGCTGTTGTTCAGGCACGTTCACCAGTAAGCGTTTGTTGCGGCGCAAGCCGATGCTGGCCGGTACCCGGCCACTGGCAAGCAGGCCACCGGCCAGGCCCGCGCTGGTGGCTTCACGAAGTTCGGG
Organism: Pseudomonas sp. USTB-Z; assembly: GCF_019691255.1. NCBI lineage: Bacteria > Pseudomonadati > Pseudomonadota > Gammaproteobacteria > Pseudomonadales > Pseudomonadaceae > Pseudomonas > Pseudomonas sp. USTB-Z. The sequence goes on along the minus strand of NZ_JAECZP010000013.1, from coordinate 52,881 downwards.
GAAGGCGTTGTTGGTGCCGGTGGACAGGGTCAGCAGCGGCACGTCACCGGCCTCGGCGGCGACCGCCTTGTGGGTGCCATCACCGCCCAGCACGGCGATCATCGCCACGCCGCGCTCGACCATGCGCCGGGTAGCCAGGCGGGTATCGGCCACGGTCTGGCTCAGTGGCAGGTCGAGGATCTCGATGGCCGGCCAGTGCTGGTCACGGGCCCCTGGGCCCTGGCTGGCCTTGAGCACTGCAGCAGCGATGCCGGTCATGTCGCTGGGCAACAACACCTGGCCAATGCCGGTGGCGCCGAAAGCGGCCAGCAGGCGCTGGATAGCCGAGGCCTTGTCGGTGCTCGAATAGAGCCCGGCATTGGCGGTCAGGCGGCGCAGGTCGCGGCCAGAGGCAGGGTTGGCAATGATCCCGACAATCGGGGCGGGTAGCGGCATGGCGCACCTCATATTTTTGTTTGCAAGGGGAGGAGCAAGCGGGGTGCCAGCTTTCTTCGCGATGGCTGAAGTGGCCGGGCTAGAGGGTTCTGGTCGTGTTCGGGCAGGTCTTCACGGGTGTGGCGGCGAGACGCCGGGTGCCAGCGCCGGGCCGGTGTTGCCGAGACGCTGAGACGCTGCGTCTCAAGCCAGCCGGTAATCACACAGTGCTTGTCGGGGCATGCCCAGAGGCGCTTAATGGCCGGACAACGATAAAAACAGTAACGAGAACCGGAGGGCCTGAATGCTTGCCGCGAACTCCCGAGCCCATGTGGACTGCGTCAGCAGGGTGTTGAAGAATGCCGACCGCCTGCCGCAGGCGCCGGTACCACCGCTGATCCTCGATTCATGGCGCCGCTCCATGGATGTGTACCGCCTCGACCCCGGTTCCCAGCAGGGGCCGCGTATCCTTTCCCAAAGCCTGCTCAACGAATGCCGCGAACGCGCCGAGCTGTTCCTGCGCATCGCCAGCGATGCCGTGGCGCGCTTGCACGAACGGGTGCGCGGCGCTGACTACTGCGTGCTGCTTACCGATGCCCAGGGGCGCACCATCGATTACCGGGTCGAGTCGGCCATCCGCAACGACTGTCGCAAGGCCGGGCTGTATCTGGGGACCTGCTGGTCGGAGGGCGAGGAGGGCACATGCGGTGTGGCGGCGGTGCTGACCAGCAAGGCCCCGGTCACGGTGCACAAGCGCGATCACTTTCGCGCCGCCTTCATCGGCCTGACCTGCACAGCGGCGCCGGTGTTCGACCCATTGGGCGAGCTGCTGGGCGTGGTCGATGTGTCGGCCTTGCAGTCGCCGGACGATCGGCGCAGCCAGCACCTGATCCGCCAACTGGTCGAGCAGACCGCCCGCGAGATCGAAAACGCTTTCTTCATGCACAGCGCCCAGGGCCACTGGGTGATGCGCGCGCATGGCACGCCGGGCTATGTGGAGAGCCAACCCGATTACCTGCTGGCCTGGGATGCCGATGGCCGTTTGCAGGCAATCAACAGCCTGGCGCGGCAACGGCTGGTGGAGCGCCTGGGGCGCTTGCCTGAGCATATTGGCGAACTGTTCGACATCGACCAACTGCGCCGGGTGAGCGCGTCGTCCGCCCAGCGCCTGCCTGGTCTGGGCGGTTTGTATGGCCGGGTCAGCGCACCGCAGCAACGCCAGCGTGCGCAGCCTTTGCGCCAGGCCCAGGACACCCGTATCGAGCAACACCTGCGGTTGGCCACGCGGGTCAAGGACTGCAACCTGGCGGTGCTGGTACTGGGTGAGACCGGGGCCGGCAAGGAGGTATTCGCCCGCCAGCTGCACCAGCAAAGCCAGCGCTGTGATGGCCCGTTCGTTACCCTGAACTGCGCGGCCATTCCGGAAACCTTGATCGAGAGCGAGTTGTTCGGCTATGTGGCCGGGGCCTTCACCGGGGCTTCCAGCAAAGGCATGCAAGGGCTGTTGCAGCAGGCCGATGGCGGCACGCTGTTCCTCGACGAGATCGGGGACATGCCGCTGAACCTGCAAACCCGCCTGCTGCGGGTGCTGGCGGAGGGCGAGGTGGCGCCGCTGGGGGCGGCGCGGCGGGAGCGGGTGGATATTCAGGTGATCTGTGCGACCCATCGCGATCTGGCGGCGATGGTGGAGGACGGGCGATTTCGTGAAGACTTGTACTTCCGCCTGGCCAATGCCCGCTTTGAGCTACCCCCCTTGCGTGAGCGTGATGACCGGCTGGGGCTGATTCACCAGTTGCTGGCCGAAGAGGCTGCGGCCTGCGGGGTGGAGGTGGTGTTGGCGGATGACGCGCTGCAGGCGCTGCTGGTTTATCGCTGGCCGGGCAATTTGCGCCAACTGCGGCAGGTGTTGCGGTATGCCTGTGCGGTGAGTGAAGGCGGGCAGGTACGGCTTCAGGATCTGCCGCAGGAGGTGCGCGGTGAAGCAGTTGGCTCGGCTGAAAGCGGGGTGTCGTGCCCGGCACGGCAGCTGTTGCTGGACGCGCTGATTCGCCATCGCTGGAAGCCGGCTGATGCGGCGCGGGCTTTGGGTATTTCGCGGGCGACGCTTTATCGGCGAGTGCATGAGCATCGCATCGACATGCCGCGGATGAAGGGGTAGAGCCCTGGGGGCGCGCTGCGCCCCTTTCGCGACGCAAGGCCGCTCCCACAAGGACGGCGTCAGTCCTGAGGCATGCGCGCAACCTGTGGGAGCAGCTGTCTTGCTCAATTTCTAAAAGCTGGCGCGATCCCTGTGGGAGCGGCCTTGTGTCGCGATAGGGCCGCAACGCGGCCCAGCTTCAGGCAGGCAATAAAAAACCCCGGCACAGGGCCGGGGTTCTGGTACATCACACTACACGATCACTCCTGGTTGGCCAGTTTGTGCTCGAGGTAGTGAATGTTGACGCCGCCTTTGCAGAAGCCTTCATCACGCACCAGGTCGCGGTGCAGCGGGATGTTGGTCTTGATGCCGTCGACGACGATCTCGTCCAGGGCATTGCGCATGCGCGCCATGGCTTCGTCGCGGTCCTTGCCGTAGGTGATCAGCTTGCCGATCAGCGAGTCGTAGTTCGGCGGAACCGAATAACCGCTGTACAGGTGCGAATCGACGCGTACGCCGTTGCCGCCCGGGGCGTGGAAGTGCTTCACCTTGCCTGGGCTCGGGATGAACTTCTTCGGGTCTTCGGCGTTGATCCGGCACTCCAGCGAGTGGCCGCGGATCACTACGTCTTCCTGGCGGAACGACAGCTTGTTGCCAGCGGCGATGCTCAGCATCTCCTTGACGATGTCGATACCAGTGACCATCTCCGACACCGGGTGCTCAACCTGCACGCGGGTGTTCATCTCGATGAAGTAGAAGCGGCCGTTTTCGTACAGGAACTCGAAAGTACCAGCACCACGGTAGCCGATCTCGATGCACGCATCGACGCAGCGTTTGAACACTTCCTGGCGGGCTTTCTCATCGATGCCCGGGGCTGGTGCTTCTTCCAGGACCTTCTGGTGACGGCGCTGCAGCGAGCAGTCACGGTCGCCCAGGTGAATGGCGTTGCCCTGGCCGTCGGACAGTACCTGCACTTCCACGTGACGTGGGTTGGTCAGGAACTTCTCCAGGTAAACCATCGGGTTGCCGAAGGCAGCACCGGCTTCGGTACGGGTGAGCTTGGCCGAGGAAATCAGGTCCTCTTCCTTGTGCACCACGCGCATGCCGCGACCACCACCGCCACCGGCGGCCTTGATGATCACCGGATAGCCGACGTCACGGGCAATCGCCAGGGCGACTTCTTCATCTTCCGGCAGTGGGCCATCGGAGCCCGGTACGGTCGGTACGCCCGACTTGATCATCGCGTCCTTGGCCGAAACCTTGTCGCCCATCAGGCGAATGGTGTCGGCTTTCGGGCCGATGAAGGCGAAACCGGATTTTTCCACCTGCTCGGCGAAATCGGCGTTTTCAGCCAAGAAGCCGTAACCCGGGTGAATCGCGGTGGCGCCAGTCACTTCGGCGGCAGCGATGATCGCCGGGATGTGCAGGTAGGAATCCTTCGACGATGCAGGGCCGATGCAGACCGACTCGTCTGCCAGGCCCAGGTGCATCAGTTCACGGTCGGCAGTGGAGTGCACGGCGACGGTCTTGATACCCAGCTCTTTGCAGGCACGCAGGATCCGCAGGGCAATTTCCCCGCGGTTGGCGATCAGGACTTTTTCGAGCTTCCCAGACATCGTTGGCTCTCCGCGATTCAAACGATGGTGAACAGCGGCTGGTCGAACTCAACCGGCTGGCCGTCTTCTACCAGGATGGCGTCGATGACACCGCCAACATCGGCTTCGATGTGGTTCATCATCTTCATGGCTTCGACGATGCACAGGGTGTCGCCTTTCTTCACGGACTGGCCAACTTCAGCGAAGTTAGGCGAGGTCGGCGAAGGCTTGCGGTAGAAGGTACCTACCATTGGCGAACGGATCACGGTGCCTTTCAGGGCCGGGGCGGCAGCAGTGGCTTCGGCGGCTGGCGCAGCAGCGGCAACCGGCGCAGCGGCAGGGGCGGCGGCCATAGGCGCCGGTGCGTAGAACTGCTGGGCAGCTGGGGTCTTGCTGTGACGGCTGATACGGACCGACTCTTCGCCTTCCTTGATCTCCAGTTCGTCGATGCCAGACTCTTCCAGCAGCTCGATCAGTTTCTTGACTTTACGGATATCCATTAATCATCAACTCCCAAAGGTTCGGTCAGGGGGCGAAATACAAAAAAACGTATCTGAAACGTTTCTCTCGAACCCCGGCCCACTTAGGCCAGGGTTTTCATCATTTGGGCTGTGCGTTGGCAGCCAGTTGTTCCAGCGCGGACTCCAGGGCCAGGCGATAACCGCTGGCGCCCAGACCGCAGATCACCCCTACGGCAACATCGGAAAAGTAGGAGTGGTGACGGAACGGTTCGCGTTTGTGCACGTTGGACAGGTGCACTTCGATGAATGGGATGCTCACCGCAAGCAATGCGTCACGTAATGCGACGCTTGTGTGGGTGAAAGCAGCCGGATTGATCAGGATGAAGTCCACACCCTCGTTGCGTGCGGCGTGAATGCGGTCGATCAGTTCGTATTCGGCATTGCTCTGCAGGTACTGCAGATGGTGGCCTGCGGCGCGGGCGCGTTGCTCCAGGTCCTGGTTGATCTGAGCCAGGGTCACGGCGCCGTAGTGGCCTGGCTCGCGAGTACCGAGCAGGTTGAGGTTGGGGCCGTGGAGCACCAGTAGCGTTGCCATCTGCGGATTCCTTGGATTTGTAGGGCAATTCGACACAGCGCGGCGAGTGTGCCGTAAAGCAACGGCAAGTGTCCAGTTCCCGGCAATAGCCAGCACGATGTCCGAGGTTCGCGCGAAGTATGTGACCGAATAATTAAATCCGGTCACTCATTTCAGGATTTTTCCCGGCTCGCGGGAAGTTATAGACCGACTTTGCCGCGCACGCGCGTCAGAATCTGCGCAAATTCACCGGCATTTATCTCGCCAATCACCCGATCAGCGGTAATTTCGCCGCCGTTCGCAGCAAAAAACAGCAGGGCGGGGGGGCCGAACAGCTGGTAGCGGTCGAGCAGCGTGCGTTGCTCGGCATTACTGTCGGTGATGTCGAAACGTAGCAGTTTGAAGCCGGCCAGCTGTGTTTGCACTTGCGGTGCATTGAGCACCTCATGCTCGATCACCTTGCAGCTGATGCACCAGTCGGCGTACCAGTCCAGCAGCACTGGCTGGCCGGCGGCCTGGGCTTGCGCCAGGGCTGCGTCCAGAGCATCAGGTGTGGTGATGGTCTGCCAGGCATCGGCTTTTGCCGTCGGGAGGCTGCCGCTGGCGGCCAGTGACGCCCCCGGCAGTGGGCGCAGTGGGTCGCCCTGGCCAGTGAGTGCGCCGTACCAGCAAGCCAGCGCGTACACCAGCAAGGCCAGGCCGAGCAGTTGCGCCAGGCGCTGGGCCGCCGTCTTGACGACGAATTCCAGCGCGCCGAGGAACAGTGCCACACCCGCGGCGAGGAAACCGACCAGCAGCAAGGTCACAGGGCCTGGCAGTACACGGCTGAGCAAACCGATGGCCAGCCCCAGCAGCAGTACGCCAATGGCGTTTTTCACCGTGTTCATCCATGGGCCGCTTTTGGGCAGCCAGGCCGCGCCACCGGTGGCCACCAGCAGCAGTGGCGCACCCATGCCCAAGCCCAGGGTGAACAGCTTGAGCGCGCCACCCAGGGCATCGCCGCTGGCGCTGATATAGAGCAAGGCACCGGCCAGGGGGGCCGATACACATGGAGAAACCAGCAAGCTGGAGAGTACACCGAGCACTGCTGCACCCAGCAGCGAGCCGCCGCGGGTGTGGTTGGCGACGTTGTTCAGGCGGTTGCTCAGGGCCTGGGGCAGCCTCAGTTCGAAGAGGCCGAACATGGCCAGGGCGAACACCACGAAAAACAGCGCGAAAGGTACCAGCACCCAGGCCGACTGCAGGCGCGCCTGCAGGTTCAGGCTTGCGCCGAACAGGCCCATCAGTGCGCCGAGCACCGCGAAGCTGGCGGCCATTGGCAGCACGTAGGCCAGCGACAGCGCCAGGCCGCGCACGCCACCAACCTGGCCGCGCAGCACCACACCGGAAAGGATCGGTAACATTGGCAGGACGCAGGGGGTGAAGGTCAGGCCGACCCCAGCGAGGAAGAACAGCAGCAGCGACTTCCAGTTCCAGCCGTGTTCGCGGGTGGCTGGCGTGTTTGCAACGCCCTCGCCATCGATACTCAGGCGTGCGGTTTCCGGCGGGTAGCACAGGCCCTTGTCGGCGCAACCCTGGTAGCCCACCAGCAGGGTGAAGGCGCGTGGGTCTTTGCGTGGCAACTCGATATCGAGCACGCCGTGGTACACCTCGACGTCGCCGAAGAATTCATCGTGCTTGGCCTCACCCTTGGGGATGTTCGGCGTGCCCAGGGTGATGTCGGCCGGTTCCGTGTGGAACTGGAAGCGGTGGCGGTAGAGGTAGTAGCCATCGGTGGCGACGAAGCGCAGCTTGATGGTTTGCGCATCGGCCTGGACCAGGTTGAGCTTGAAGGCCTCGTGTACCGGCAGAAAGTCGGCGTTGTTGGCCAGCGAAGCGGCGCCAAGGGTGGCGCTTGGGCGGTTGTCGAGCAGGCCTGCGGCGAAGGCAGGGCTGGCCAGCAGCAGGAACAGCATGAAAAACAGGCGACGCATGGCGGACTCGCGAGGTGGAACGTGCTCGGCATGATAACGGATGCGCAGGAATAATTGGCCCGAAACAAACGCAGGAGCGGGTTTACCCGCGAAGCGCCGCGCGGGCGGCGCTCGATCTCCCAGGCGCAGCACATGTCCCGTCAAACACCACCCAACTGCTACACCTGTCCTGGCGACCACCGCGCTGACTCAGACCCTGAATGCTCGCACGGCCCGGTTCAGCTCACCGCCCAGGCTCAGCAGCTGTTCGCCCTGTTCACGCCCCTCGCCAATGCGCTGCAGGTTGTCTTCACCCAACGCGTGAATCCGCTCGCTGTGGTCACGAATCTCGCTCACCGCGCCACTCTGCTGCGCCGTGACATCGGCAATCCGCACCGCCGTATCGGCAATGGTGCGAATGGCACAGACAATCTCATCCAGTGCCCCATCCGCCGCCTGGGCTTGGTTGGCCGTGGCCTCGGCATGTTCCAGTTGCGCGCGCATCCCCGCCACCGAACTTCTGGCGGCCTGCTGCAGGCGGTCGATCAACGCCTGGATCTCGCCGGTAGCCCCCGTGGTGCGCTGAGCCAGTGAGCGCACCTCATCGGCGACCACGGCAAAGCCACGGCCCATCTCGCCGGCACGGGCCGCTTCGATCGCGGCATTCAGTGCCAGCAGGTTGGTCTGCTCGGCAATCGCGCGGATCACCGTCAGTACCCCGCCAATGGTGGCCGACTCTTCCGCCAATTGTTCGATCATGCGGGCGTTGCCTTGCACTTCATCGACCAGCTCACGCAAGCCCGACAGGCTTTGGCCGATTACCGCCTGGCCTTGTTCCACCGCACGCCCGGCATCGCGGCTGGCCTCGGCGGCTGCGCTGGCATCACCAGCCACTTGTTGAATGGTCGCTTCCAGCTCGCCCAAGGCATCGCGGATCTGCCCGGTATCGCCGGCCTGGCGCTCGGCGCCGCCGTGCAGCGCAGCGCTCATGCCGGCCAGGGCGTGGCTGCTGCCGGCCACCTGCTCGGCGTTATGGCGGATGGTGCCGACCAGCTCCACCAGGTACTGACGCAGGCGGTTGAGCGACTCCTGGATGTCGTGCAGTTCGCGGTTGGTCTTGCCCAGGGCGATGGCTTGGGCGAAGTCGCCCTCAGCCCAGCATGACAGGGCCGGGGCCAGTCCGGTCAGGGTACCTGCCAAGCGCCGTTGCAGCGTGTCGATCAGTAGGGCGATCAGCAGGATCAGGCCGATCATCAGGCCTTGGATGATGCGCACCTCGGCAGCGATTTTCGCATGCTGGCCGCGCACTTCGGGTTCCAGCGCGGCGATGGCCTGTTGTACGGCTTCCAGGCGCTGGCCGGTGGTGGCGGCCAGCGCGACGCGGCGCTCGATCTGTTCGCGGGTGCGTTGCAGTTCGGCCGGGTAGCGGTTGAGCAGGCTTTGCAATTCACGCTTCAGGCCTACGGCAATGTCTTCCTGCTGGGCACTGGCCCGGGATTCCAGGCCCATCATTGCAGCGAAGTCGTCGGCACCGGATTCGGCCGTGCGGGTTACGCCGAGCAGTGGCAGGCCGTCGACCGTTTGGGCCTGGGCGCGGATCAGTTGCAGCTCGCGCTCCACCTCATCGGCCAGCTCCGGGCGGCCGCTGCTGACCAGCTTGTCGCGAGCCAATGACAGCCGCCCCAGGTGCAGGGTGGCGTCGAGCAAGGGCAGCAAGTAGCGATTGGCCTCGGCGTTGCCACTGTCGCGGGCATAGCTGGCCATCTGCTCGAAGTTCGCCCCCAGCTCCCGCTCGGCTTGCAGCAGCAGGGCTTGTGGGTCGCCGGCCAGCTTACCGGCGGCCAGCAGTTCGTTGGCGGTGAAGGCCTGCAGGCTATCCAGGCTGGGGCGCAACTTCTCGGCCAGCTCTACGGGCCAATCCGTCAGTGCGGCCTGCAACTGCTGGGTCGCCTCCATGGCTGCGGCCTGACGCAGGGCATCGCCGCTGCCCAGGTAGGCCTGGATATTGCGCGCCGTCTGGTTCTGGAACTGCTGAGACAGGCCCAGATAGCGCTCCATCAGCTGGTAGGGGCGCTCGAGGGCGCGCTGCGACCACCACAGGGTGGCGCCCAAGGCGATACACACGGTCACCAGCAATAGGGTGTTGAAATTGGTCAGCCACTTCAGGCGCATAGCCGCGAATTTCCTGCGCAGGTGAGAGGTAGGCGCCTGAAGTTATTGCGATTTTGTGACGGGGTGATGACGCCAGGGGCTTGGTGTCAGAAAAAAGTGGCACAGTGCCTCTATTGGTGTGGCTGGCACTGGCCTCTTCGCGGGCTTGCCCGCTCCCACAGGTTTACCTCCAGACTTGAGGTATGTGAAATGCCTGGGGAAGCGGGCGAGCCTGTTAAGAAGCCGGCACAGTGAGTGCGAATCTCAGGGCTCTACACGAACGACGCAATTACGCCCCGCATGCTTGGCCCGGTACAGCGCCTCGTCCGCTGCACTGGCCATGGTCAGTGCATCCAGCCCCTCATCCAGTTGCACCACCCCTGCACTGAAGGTGCACTGCAAATCCCGCGGCTGCGCCGGGTAGAGAATGTCGGCAAAGCGCCGGCGAATTTCGTCCAGCACCTTGTGTGCGGCGTCCAGCGCGGTATTGGGCATGACGATGGCAAACTCTTCGCCACCGTAGCGGCCAATAAAGTCGGTCTTGCGCAAGCGCTGCTTGAGGAATAGGGCAAGGCTCTTGATCACGCGGTCGCCCATGGGGTGGCCGTGGCGATCGTTGATCTTCTTGAAGTGGTCGATGTCGAGCATGGCAAAGCTCAACGGCTGCTGCTCACGGCGGGCGCGGAAGCTGCAGTCTTCCAGCAGCTGCAGGATATGGGTGTGGTTGTACAGCCCGGTCAGGCTGTCGCGGACCATGCGTGCCTTCAAATGGCGGGCGCGGGCGGCGCGGTTGCGCACGGTAGTGATCAGGTGGCGTGAGCGAAACGGCTTGGTCAAAAAGTCATCACCGCCTTCGCTCATGGCATCCAGTTGCTTGTCCAGGTCGTCCTCGGCAGACAGGTAGATGATCGGCACGCTCACATAACGGTCACTGTGGCGGATTACCTTGGCCAGCTCCGGGCCGGTGCAGGCCGGCATGTACAGGTCGAGGATGATCAGGTCGGGCTGGAAGTCGGCAAGCTCGGCCATGGTGCGGATCGGGTCGGTCAGGCTGCGGGTGAGCATGCCGGCGCCGGCCAGTACACGCTCGGTGTACAGGGCCTGGGTGCGCGAATCGTCGATGATCAGCACGCGCAGCGGGTCGTGCGGGGTGGCGTTGGTCAGCAGTTCGACCTTTTCCAGCAAGCTGGAAGCTTCCAGGCTGCCGGTGAGAAAGTCCTGGCCACCGGCGCGTACCGCAGCCAGACGGGTCGGGGTGTCGGCTTCGTGATGGCTGAAGAACAGCAACGGAATGGCGCGTGCCAGGCCCTGCTGCACCCGAGCAGCCAGCAGCAAGCCCAGGCCGGCGCCGGTGAAGTCGACATCCATGATGATGGCCGAAGGCGGGTACTCGCTGATCGAGGCGAGAAACGCTGCGGCGCTGGGCAACGCTTGCACCACCAGACCAAAGAATTCCAGTTGCTGGGCCAGGCGCTGGGCGCGCTCGTGGTCCTGCAGCAGGATGTACACCGGTTTGCGCACGGGCAGCAGCAGCGGGTCGAGCGGGTCGTCCTTGCGCAGGCCGTTACGCGTCAACTGTTGGACGGGGCACTGCGGGCTCGGCTCGACTGCTTGGCTCATGTCCTGGCTACTTATAGGTTGGGATGTGCAGGGGCAATGATGGCTCTATGCTAGCAGCTCTTTTCACGTGCGTGAGTGCCCTGCGTCAACAAAGCGGGCAGAACGAATATTCAGTTGCTGACTGAATGGTCGCTTATGCGTACGGTGGTGTCTGCTTTATAGTGCAGCCATTCGGGCTTCCCGTGGCACGCTAGCGCAGGCCTGTGGTCAAAGCCCCTGAACCGTCGTGACTGATTAAGGACAAAGCCATGCTGGACTGGAAAAACCGCGAGGCCAAAGCCGAGCCCCGTGAGCGTGTCGACGGGCGCGGCGCTGCCGCCCGTAGCTACCTTGGCGGCCTTTGGAGCCGTGCCCTGGGGACCCTGATCGGGTTGTACCTGCTGGTGTGTATCGGCCTGGGCTGGTACTGGAGCCAGGAGCCTGCTCTGTTCCCGGTGCAGCAAAACGCCCAGGCCGCAGCCGAACGTACTGGCCAGCAGATGGTGGTGGGCTATACCACCGTCGAAACCCTCAAGACCGTGGCCGGCACCTTGCTGAACAAGCCGGGCGGCTACATTTCCAACGACCGCTTCCCGCCAGGGCTGTGGATGGACAACATGCCAAGCTGGGAATATGGCGTGCTGGTCCAGGTCCGCGACCTGTCCCGTGCCCTGCGTAAAGACTTCGCCCGTTCGCAGTCGCAGTCCACCGAAGACGCCGACCTGGCCAAGGCCGAGCCGCGCTTCAACTTCGACAACAAGAGCTGGATCCTGCCATCGAGCGAGTCGGAGTTCGAAGAGGGCATCAAGTCGCTGACCCGCTACCAGACCCGTCTGGCTGCCGGCGACAAGGGCGCTATCTTCTATACCCGCGCCGACAACCTGAACAACTGGCTGGGTGACGTGGCCACCCGTCTGGGCTCGCTGTCGCAGCGCCTGTCGGCCAGCGTTGGCCGGGTCAAGCTCAACACCACGCTGAAGACCGAGTCGGTCGTTGCCGGCCAGGCGCCGCAGGTGGATGAGGAGCTGGTGGAAACCCCATGGCTGCAGATCGACAACGTGTTCTATGAAGCCCGTGGCCAAGCCTGGGCGCTGTCGCATCTGCTGCGTGCTATCGAGGTGGACTTCGCCGACGTGCTGGCGAAGAAGAATGCCACCGTCAGCGTGCGTCAGATCATCCGTGAGCTGGAGGCCTCGCAAGAGCCGCTGTGGAGCCCGATGGTGCTCAACGGCAGTGGCTTCGGCATGTGGGCCAACCACTCGTTGGTCATGGCCAACTACATTTCCCGGGCCAACGCTGCGGTTATCGATCTGCGTCAGCTGCTGTCGCAGGGTTGATGATGGCTATCAGCCCAACCGAGGCCGCCCATCGGGCGGCTTCCGACCGCGAGCTGGTCACCTGGGTGGACGAAACCGACCAGGTACTGGGCGCCTTGCCCCGTGCCGAGCTGCGCGAGCGTGGCCTGATCGGTCGCTGCACGTTCATTCTGCTGTTCAACAGTGCCGGTGAATTGTGTGTACACCGGCGTACCCTGAGCAAGGCGCTGTACCCCGGGTATTGGGATGTGGCGGCGGGCGGCATGGTCACGGCCGGGGAAGCGTATGCCGAGTCGGCCGCGCGCGAGCTGGCCGAAGAGCTGGGCATCGAGGGCGCCGAGCTACGCTTTCACGAGCGGTTCTACTTCGACCAGCCGGATAACCGCTTGTGGTGTGCGGTGTATTCGGCGGTGTCGGATGCGCCGTTGCGGTTGCAGCCGGAAGAGGTTATTGAAGCGCGCTTCATCGGTCTGGAACAGGCTGAGCAGGAAAGCCTGAGCAAGCCTTATTGCCCGGACTCGTTGGCGGCGTTGCAGCGCTATAAGGCCACTTTGTAGGCTCGGGTTTGCCCGCGAAATACCGGCCCAGACACCCGTTTCGCAGGGCAAGGGCTTTGCCCTTGTTCGCGGGTAAACCCGCTCCTACACAACCGGCGTATTTATCGTTACACTGCGCGCCCTTTTCGGGCTGCCGCAATTCTTGCAGCAGTAGCGCCGCCCCTGCCAGAGTGGGGCTTCGCGGTCGGCCTCAACCCCAAGGCACGACCAGTTTTTGTCCTCAGCACCGAGGAACAAAAGTGGCCAAGAAAGCTTCTTCTTTTTCCGCCCTTGGCGGTCTCGTGTACTCCACCGACGCCGGTCGGCACTGCCCCGACTGTGGCCAGCCGGTGGACGCCTGCACCTGCAAGCAGCAAATCATCCCCGAAGGCGACGGCATTGCCCGCGTGCGCCGCGAAAGCAAAGGCCGTGGCGGCAAGACCGTGACCACTGTCACCGGCGTGCCGCTGCCGCCCGACCAGCTCAAGGAGCTGGCGACCACGCTCAAGCGCCGCTGCGGTACCGGCGGCGCCCTGAAGGACGGGGTTATCGAGATCCAGGGCGACCATGTCGAGCTGTTGATCGGCGAGCTGACCAAACAGGGTTTCAAGGCGAAAAAGTCCGGCGGCTGAGGCCATCGCACGATTTTTTGCCCAGCGCTTTCTAAACTCGTTCCCGTGGTCAGAGTCTATGCCTGAGCACGGATGAATCGTCATTTTCAGCTTTTACACTCGCCCCGCTGCCTGCGGGCAGTGTCTTCGACTTATTTATAGGGGACTTGAATGTCCGTACGACGCACACGCAAAGACGATGGTAGCCAATGGACCGTGGCTGACAGCCGCAGTGTTTATGGCATCCGCCATTGGGGCGCTGGCTATTTCGCCATCAATGAAGCCGGGCGCGTCGAAGTACGCCCCAACGGCCCTCAAAGTGCTCCGATCGACCTGTTCGAACAGGTCGACGAACTGCGCCAGAGCGGCTTGTCGCTGCCCTTGCTGGTGCGCTTCCCTGACATTCTGCAGGACCGTGTGCGCCAGCTGACCGGTGCCTTCGACGCCAACATCGCGCGCCTGGAATACCAGAGCCAGTACACCGCGCTGTACCCGATCAAGGTCAACCAGCAGGAAGCGGTGGTGGAAAACATCATCGCCACGCAAAACGTTTCCATCGGCCTGGAAGCCGGCTCCAAACCTGAGTTGCTGGCAGTGCTGGCGCTGGCGCCGAAGGGCGGCACCATCGTCTGCAACGGCTACAAGGACCGTGAGTTCATTCGCCTGGCGCTGATGGGGCAGAAGCTTGGCCACAATGTGTTCATCGTCATCGAGAAAGAGTCGGAAGTGGCCCTGGTGATCGAAGAGGCCGCCGAGCTCAAGGTGAAACCACAGGTTGGCCTGCGCGTTCGCCTGTCGTCGCTGGCCTCGAGCAAGTGGGCCGACACCGGTGGCGAGAAGTCCAAGTTTGGTTTGTCCGCCGCCCAGTTGCTTTCGGTGGTGCAGCGCTTCCGCGATGCGGGCCTGGATCAGGGCATCCGCCTGCTGCACTTCCACATGGGTTCGCAGATCGCCAACCTGGCTGACTACCAGCACGGTTTCAAGGAAGCCATCCGTTATTACGGCGAACTGCGTGCGCTGGGCCTGCCGGTCGACCACATCGACGTGGGTGGCGGCCTGGGTGTGGACTACGACGGCACTCACTCGCGCAATGCCAGCTCGATCAACTACGACATGGACGACTACGCCGGCGTGGTGGTGGGCATGCTCAAGGAGTTCTGCGACGCACAGGGCCTGCCGCACCCGCACATCTTCTCGGAGAGTGGCCGTTCGCTGACCGCGCACCACGCCATGCTGGTGATCCAGGTGACCGACGTCGAGAAACACAATGACGACGTACCGACCATCGATAACAAGGAAGCCCTGCCCGAGACCGTGCAGTGGCTGGTCGACCTGCTTGGCCCGACCGACATCGAGATGGTCACCGAGACCTACTGGCGCGCCACCCACTACATGGGTGATGTGGCCGCGCAGTACGCTGATGGCAAGATCAGCCTGGGCGAGAAAGCCTTGGCCGAGCAGTGCTATTTCGCCGTGTGCCGCCGTCTGCACAACTCGCTGAAAGCCCGCCAGCGCTCGCACCGCCAGGTGCTGGACGAGCTGAACGACAAGCTGGCCGACAAGTACATCTGCAACTTCTCGGTGTTCCAGAGCCTGCCAGACACCTGGGCCATCGGCCAGGTCCTGCCGATCATCCCGCTGCACCGCCTGGACGAAGAGCCGATGCGGCGTGCGGTATTGCAGGACCTGACTTGCGATTCCGACGGCAAGATCAACCAGTACGTTGACGAGCAGAGCATCGAAACCAGCATGCCGGTGCATGCGGTGAAGGAGGGCGAGGATTACCTGCTGGGCGTGTTCCTAGTGGGCGCCTACCAGGAAATCCTGGGTGACATGCACAACCTGTTCGGTGACACCGACTCGGTGAACATCTACCAGAATGCCGACGGCAGCGTGTACCACGCGGGTATCGAGACCCACGACACCATCGAAGACATGCTGCGCTACGTGCACCTGTCGCCGGAAGAGTTGATGACGCATTACCGCGACAAGGTCGCCAGCGCCAAGATCACTGCGCGTGAGCGGACCCAGTATCTGGATGCCTTGCGCCTGGGGTTGACCCGGTCTTCGTACCTGTCCTCCTGAAATGCAAAGGGGCCGTTGCGCGGCCCCTTTGACTATCACTCTCGGTGAGCCGTCGCGGTGAGTTCGATTGTAATGGGCAATACTGCGCCACCCTCTTCGAGAAGAGTGGTACTCGAATAGCTGTAGACCTGCTCCTCAGTCCGCGCCGTTATTTTCAGGCCCTCCACGTGCAGCACGGCGCCTGATTGGCGAGTGACCAGGAAAGGCGTCAGCCTTTCAAGGCCCTTCAAGACCCGATCATCGTGCTGTTGTTTTTCAGCCACAAAGTACAAGTAGGTCAGCGGCACTGTCGCCCCACCAGCATCGCTGAGCACCTCATAAATGGCACTCTGCTTGCCAATTGGAGTTTCAGAAACAATCTTGGTCAACACAGGCCTTGCATCTCTGGAGAAGATCCATAGGGTTTGACCGAGGATAAGCAGAAGCAGGCAAGCAATCAGCCATCTAATACCCGTATGACTTGGCATATTCGATCCCTTTTTTGATCCATTCCTGATCCTCGGGGTCGTCGCCATAAGGGGAGCTGCCCCACCATGATCCAAATGCTGAATTACTGGTCCCCGCGCGGCTCTGTGCCCATCCCGCCCCCCTCAACAGGAATTCCTCCGAAAGGCCAGCAGCAGTTCCAGTTGCACCATAATTGAAATTACCTAAAGCCTCATATTGCCTTCCCTGTTGCTTGTAATCCCACTCGCCTCGATTACGAACCTTCGAATAGAACCACGACACTAGAAAAGCACTGCCGCCATTTTTAAAGTAGTTACGCTCTTTGCTTGCAGCGTGCATGTTGCTAAGTACTGAGACACCTGATGGCGCGGGTGGAGGGTACATGATGGCTCCTTGCTCATAGGCCGTTGGTGTGAGCCCCCTCCATGGGTTCTGCCTTTATCGGCCTGAGGCTTGGAAGCAGTCAATCGAGCATATTTTTCATATTGTGTTTCCGGGCCCTGTGACCCACTTGCCCTCCAGTTTCAGTTTCCATCCAACCCACCCCAACGTCACCGCCCGCAACCCCATGAACCCAAGAAACGCCATCCACAACCCATGGTTGCCCAACCCGCTCATGGCCAGTGCCACCGGCAGCGCAATCAACACCGAAACCAGCATTGCATTACGCATTTCCCGCGCCCGGGTCGCGCCGATGAACAACCCATCCAGCAAGTAACTCCACACCGCGATCAGCGGCAGCAACGCCAGGTAGGGCAAATACGGATAAGCCGCCGCCCGCACACTGTCGATGTCGGTCTGCAAGTCGATGAACAGGTGCCCACCCAGCAGGAATAGCCCGGCAAACCCCACGCTGGTGATCAGTGACCAACCACAAGCGACCACCAGCGAGCGGCGCAAAGTGTCGCGGTCACGGGCACCAATGGCATGGCCGCACAAGGCCTCCACCGCATGGGCCAGCCCATCCAGCGCATAGGCCGTCAGTAGCAGGCCATTGAGCAACAGGGCGTTGGCCGCCACGGTCGCTTCGCCCAGGCGTGCGCCTTGCACGGTAATCAGCAGGAACACCAGTTGCAGCGCCAGGCTACGCAGGAAGATGTCGCGGTTCACCGCCAGCAGTGGCCTCCAGGCCTGCCAGCGCTTGAGCGCTGCCCACACGATCTGCCCCGGGTAAGCCCGCAGGGCCGGGCGGGTCAGGGCCAAACCGAGCAGGGCGGCAGTCCATTCGGCAATTACCGACGCCCGCGCCGAGCCCAGTACACCCCAGTCCAGGCCCAGCACGAACCACAGGTTCAAGGCGATGTTCAGCAGGTTGGTGGTCAGCAGGATGGCCAGTGGCGCCCTGGCGTTCTGGGTGCCGAGGAACCAGCCGACCAGCGCGTAACTGGCCAGCGCCGCAGGCAGGCCAAGCAGGCGGGTATGGAAGAAGTCTTCGGTGGATTGCTGCAGGGCTGCGCTGGGTTGCATCGCATGGAGTGCCAGCTGGCTGAAGGGCAGGGCCAGCAGGCCGATCAACAGGGCGAAGCCGACCGCCAGCAGCAGCCCTTGCACCAGTACCTGGCGTAGCGCTGCACCGTCGCCACGGCCGGCGGCCTGAGCAGCGAAGCCGGTGGAACCCATGCGCAGGAAGCCCATCAGGCCGACCATGAAGGTGAACAAGGTGGCGCCCACGGCCACGGCGCCCAGTTGGTGGGCGTGCGGGAGATGACCGATGACCGTGCTGTCGACCAGCGCCACCAGCGGTACCGAGATGTTGGACAGGATCATCGGCGCGGCCAGCGCCCAGACCTTGCGGTGGGTGGGGCGGTGGCGCCAGTCGGCAGCGAGTTGGGGCATGTGCATTCCATGAGATTTTGGGGCCGCTGTGTGCCCCTTCGCGAGCTTGCTCGCTCCCACAGGAAAGTGTTGCTCTTGCGGCCGGCGCCAAACCTGTGGGAGCGGGCAAGCCCGCGAAGGGACGCCATGCGGCCCCTTTAACGAATGGCCACAGTGTAACGACCAGGCAACCATTTAGCGCGACCATTGTCTGACCTGGCGCGCAACGCCGGGTGCTGCACCTGACGTTGCGCTATAGTTGCTGCCCTCACGTACACGCTGCCCAAGAGTTCCTATCTCATGTTCAACAAAGGATTGTTGCTGGCCTGCGCGCTGGCGTTGCTCAGTGCCTGTGACTCTTCCACGCCGGGCAAACCGGCGCCGGTCGAGAAAACCGTGGCGCCCGCGCCCGCCGAAACCCCCGCCCCCAAGCGTGAGGACCCGGCCGTGCTCGCCAAGCGCTACGAGGGCCGCGAACTCACGGTGCTGGACGTATCGGAAGTGCAGCTCGATGGCGCGGCAACGCTGTCGATCAGCTTCTCAGCACCGCTGGATGCCAAGCAGGACTTCGCTACCAAGGTGCACCTGGTCGACACCGTCAAGGGTAAGCTAGATGGCGCCTGGGAACTCTCCGACAACCAGATGGAGCTGCGCCTGCGCCACCTGGAGCCGCAGCGCAAGCTGGTGCTGACCGTCGACAAGGGGCTGCTGGCAGTCAACGGCAAGCAGCTGGACAGCGAGTCGATCACCCGCCTGGAAACCCGCGACATGCAGCCGACCATCGGCTTTGCCAGCCGCGGCTCGCTGCTGCCTACCCGCCTGGCCGAAGGCCTGCCGGTGATTGCCCTGAACGTCGACAAAGTGGATGTCGAGTTCTTCCGCGTCAAGCCAGACATGCTCTCGACCTTCCTGGCCAACTGGGGACGCAACAGCAGCCTGTACTACTACCAGTCCAAGGAAACCCTGGACATGGCCGAGCTGGTCTACAGCGGCCGCTTCGATCTAAACCCGGCGCGCAACACGCGCGAGACCGTGTTGCTGCCGATTGCCGGCATCAAGCCGTTGCAGGCGCCAGGGGTGTACCTGGCAGTGATGCGCGCCTCGGGTACCTACGATTATTCTCAGCCGGCAACCCTGTTCACCCTCAGCGACATCGGCGTGTCGGCCCACCGCTACCGCGACCGTATCGACGTGTTTGCGCAAGCCCTGGAAGGCGGCAAGGCGCTGAGCGGCGTCAACCTGGAAATCCATGACGAAAAGGGCAAGCTGCTGGCCCAGGCCACCACCGATGGCAAGGGGCATGCCCAACTGCCAATCACGCCAAAGGCCGATACCCTCATTGCCACCCAGGGCGTGCATACCACGCTGCTGCGCCTGAACACCGCAGCCCTGGACCTGGCCGAATTCGACATCACCGGGCCTCAGGCCAACCCGCTGCAGTTCTTCATCTTCGGCCCGCGTGACCTGTACCGCCCGGGTGAGACGGTGCTGCTCAACGGCCTGCTGCGCGACCAGGACGGCAAGCCGGTCAAAGCCCAGCCGGTGAGCGTGGAAGTGCGTCGCCCGGATGAACAGGTGAGCCGCAAGTTCGTCTGGGAAGCCGACAGCAATGGCTTGTACCAATACCAGTTGCAACTGGCCACCGAGGCCCCGACCGGCCGTTGGCAACTGCTGCTCGACCTGGGTGGCGGGCGCAAGCAGGTCTATGAATTCCTCGTTGAAGACTTCCTGCCCGAGCGCCTGGCGCTGGAGCTCAAGGGCAGCAGCACACCGCTTTCGCCGGATGAAGATGCGCGTATCCAGGTCAATGGCCGTTACCTCTATGGTGCGCCGGCCGCCGGCAACCGCCTGAGCGGTCAGGCCTATGTACGCCCGCTGCGCGAGGCAGTACCGGCGTTGCCTGGCTACCAGTTCGGCTCGGTCACCGAAACCGATCTGAACCAGGACCTGGAACTGGACGAAGTCACCCTTGACCAGGCCGGCAAGGCGGTGGTCGATATCGAAAGCCGTTGGGCCGAAGCCCGCTCTCCGCTGCAACTGACCGTGCAGGCCAGCCTGCAGGAGTCGGGTGGCCGGCCGATCACCCGGCGCCTGGAGCAGCCTATCTGGCCGGCTGAGCGCCTGCCGGGCCTGCGAGGCCTGTTCGAAGGTGAGGAGACCGATAGCGACGGGCCCGTGGAATTCGAATTCCTGGTGGCCGACCGCGACGGTAACAAACTGGCGGCCGACGCGCTTAAGGTGCGCCTTGTTCGCGAACGCCGCGATTACTACTGGAATTACTCGCAAAGCGACGGCTGGAGCTACGCCTACAACGAGAAGTTCCTGACCCAAAACGAAGAGACGATCAGCGTCAAGGCAGGTTCCACCGCCAAACTCAGCTTCCAGGTTGAGTGGGGCCCGTACCGCGTCGAGGTCGAAGACCCGCAGACCGGTCTGGTGTCCAGTGAGCGCTTCTGGGCCGGCTACCGTGCCCAGGACAACGCTGAGGGCGGCGCGGTGCGGCCGGACCAGGTCAAGCTGGCGCTGGACAAACCCTCCTACACCGATGGCGCTACCGCCAAGGTCACCGTCACCCCGCCCGCTGCGGGCAGCGGCTACCTGATGATCGAGTCCAGCGATGGCCCGCTGTGGTGGCAGGAGATCGATGTGCCCGCCGAGGGCAAGACCTTTGACGTGCAACTGGACAAGGCCTGGGCCCGTCACGACCTGTACATCAGCGCGCTGGTTATCCGCCCTGGTGAGCGCAAGGCCAATGCCACGCCCAAGCGCGCCGTGGGCGTGCTGCACCTGCCGCTGGACCGCGCCGAGCGCAAGCTTGCGCTGAGCCTGCAGGCGCCGGAAAAAATGCGCCCGAAACAGCCTTTGACAGTGAAGGTAAAGGCCGCCAACGCCGATGGCAGTGTGCCCAAGCAGGTGCATGTGTTGTTGTCGGCGGTGGACGTGGGCATCCTCAACATCACCGATTTCAAAACCCCCGACCCGTTCGCCAGCCTGTTCGGGCGCAAGGCCTATGGTGCCGATCAACTGGACATCTACGGCCAGTTGATAGAGGCCGGCCAAGGCCGCCTGGCCAGCCTGGCGTTCGGTGGTGACGCAGCGATGGCCAAGGGGGGCAAGCGACCCAACACTACGGTAACCATCGTCGCCCAGCAGAGCCTGCCGGTGACGCTGGACGACAAGGGTGAGGGCCAGGCCACGGTCGACATCCCCGACTTCAACGGCGAATTGCGGCTGATGGCGCAGGCCTGGACCGAAGAGCACTTCGGCATGGCCGAAGGCAAGACCGTGGTCGCCGCGCCGTTGATTGCCGAGCTTTCGGCCCCGCGCTTCCTGGCCGGTGGCGACCGTACTAGCCTGGCACTGGACCTGGCCAACCTGTCCGGCCGCGCCCAACAACTGAGCGTTGAAATCACCACGGATGGGCAACTGAGCCTGGCGGCCAATGCCGTGCAGAGCGTTAACCTGGCCGAAGGGCAGCGCTCGACGCTGATGATTCCGGTGCAGGCCCAGGGGGGGCTGGGGCAGGGCAAGGTGCATGTCCGGGTGACGGGCCTGCAACTGCCGAACGAGCCGGTCAATGCGTTCGAACGTGAGTGGACGCTGGGCGTGCGCCCGGCCTACCCGGCAATGCTCAAGCACTACCGTGTGGCCTTGAAGGACCAGCCGTGGACTCTGCCCGAAGCAGACCTGGCCGCCTTCGAACCCGCTGGCCTGGAAGCCAGCCTGGCCTTGTCGAGCCGGCCGCCGCTGAACCTTGCCGAGCAGATCCGCGCGCTGCAAGCCTACCCCTACGGCTGCCTCGAACAGACCACCAGCGGCCTGTACCCTTCGCTGTACGCCGATGCCGACAGCCTCAAGCGCCTTGGCATCAAGGGCGAGCCGGCGGATGTGCGCAAACGCAAGATCGAAATGGGCGTCGAGCACCTGCTGGGGATGCAGCGCTACAACGGCAGCTTTGGCCTGTGGAGTTCGGACAGCGAGGAAGAGTACTGGCTGACCGCCTATGTGACTGACTTCCTGCTGCGTGCCCGTGACCAAGGGTATGGCGTACCCGCCGAGGCATTGAAGAAGGCCAGTGAGCGCCTGCTGCGTTACCTGCAGGAACGCAACCTGATCGAAGTCGACTACAGCGAGAATGCCGACCACACGCGCTTTGCGGTGCAGGCCTACGCGGCGCTGGTGCTGTCGCGCAGCCAGCAGGCGCCGTTGGGTGCCCTGCGCGGGCTGTTCGAACGTCGCGCCGATGCCCGCTCCGGTCTGCCGCTGGTACAACTGGCAGTGGCGCTGGACAAAATGGGCGACAAACCGCGTGCCGAGCAAGCCTTGCAGGCGGGCCTGGGCATCAGCCGTGGCAAAGGCTGGCTGGCCGATTATGGCAGCGCCCTGCGTGACCAGGCACTGATCCTGGCGCTGCTGCAGGAAAGCAACCTGGCCAGCAGCCAGGTCGATCAGCGCCTGTTCGCCTTGTCCGATGAACTGGCGGCCAACCGTTGGCTGTCGACCCAAGAGCGCAATGCACTGTTCCTCGCTGGCCGTGGCCTGCTGGGCAAGCCGGAAGGCCAGTGGCAGGCACGCCTGGACAGCGCGGGTGAAGTGCGCGAGTTGAACAATGCCGAGGCCGGTATGAAGCTGGAAGGCCCGTTACTGGCCTCGCCTCTGAGCGTGCAGAATGAAGGCAACGAGACGCTGTACCAGCAACTGACCTTGTCCGGCTACCCACGACAGGCACCTGCTGCTGGCGGCAACGGCCTGCAGATTCACAGAGAGTACCTGGGCATGAATGGCCAGCCGCTGGACCTGCACAACCTGCGCAGTGGCGACCTTGTGCTGGTGCACCTGGCGCTCAAAGCTGAGGACCGCGTGCCGGATGCGTTGGTGGTGGACCTGCTGCCGGCCGGCCTGGAGCTGGAAAACCAGAACCTGGCTCAAAGCGCCGCCAGCCTGGACAACGCCAGCAGTGCAGTGAAGGCGTGGCGCGAGTCGATGCAGAATGCCAGCGTGGTGCATCAGGAGTACCGTGATGACCGTTATGTTGCCGCGCTCAAGCTTGACGGCTATGGCACCACCCACCTGCTGTACCTGGCGCGAGCAGTGACCCCGGGCACCTACCGCGTGCCGCCGCCGCAGGTCGAGTCGATGTATCGGCCGAACCTGCAGGCCGTGGGCGATGGGCAAGGGGAGATGACGGTGAAGGCCCGCTAGAGGCCCGCTCTACGCGGACAATGTGGGAGCGGCCTTGCGTCGCGATAGGGCCGCAAAGCGGCCCCGACAATTCAAGCGGCGAAGCTGAAAGCCTGGGGCTGCTGTGCAGCCCTGTCGCGACGCAAGGCCGCTCCCACAAAGACCGCGCAGATCAGTGGATCACCCAGCTCATCACCCACAGCCCCAGCACCAGCCAGATGATTCCGAGGATAATCGAGGCGCGCATGAATGCGCGGATTGCCGAGTACAGCAGCATCAGGCCGATGATCAGGGCCAGGATGCTCAGCAGCGACGTGTCCATGCCCAAGGTGCGCGACAGGCCATCGATGAAGTTGCCACCGGCATTGGCCAGCAGGTTGAACAACCCGCTCAATGCGTCGACGATGAAGCGGATCAACGACCCCAGTGCCTGGCCCAGCCACTCGAAAAAACCTTCTACATGCATAGTTGCTTCCTGATGAAAAAATCGGCGAGGTTGTCGTCCCAAAGCCTTTGGCCATTACCTGGCCAGGTCGGTTCCCGATGCCAAGCTTAGCGCGACCACGGTGCCGTGCGGGCAGGTTGTTGCGTGCCACGCTGATCAGTCTGCTGGTGCTCGGCAGCCTGTTCTGGCTGGCTGATCGTATCTGGCCGCTGCCGCTGCCGGGTGATGACCTGGCCCGGGTAGTGCTGGCCGAAGACGGCACGCCCTTGTGGCGCTTTGCCGATGCTGATGGCGTGTGGCGCTACCCCGTCAGCCCTGAAGAGGTTTCGCCGCTTTACCTGCAGGCTTTGCTGACTTATGAGGACCGTTGGTTCTACAACCACCCAGGGGTCAACCCCCTGGCATTGGTCCGCGCGGCCTGGCTGAACCTGCGCGGCGGGCGTGTTGTGTCGGGCGGCAGCACATTGTCGATGCAGGTGGCACGCCTGCTCGACCCGCACGACCGTACCCTGGTCGGCAAACTGCGCCAGCTATGGCGCACCTTGCAGCTGGAATGGCACTTGTCCAAGCGCGACATCCTGCAGATCTACCTGAACCGCGCACCTTTCGGCGGCACGCTTCAGGGCGTGGCGGCAGCCAGCTGGGCGTACCTGGGCAAGTCGCCCCTGCACCTGACACCTGCCGAAGCGGCACTGCTGGCCGTGTTGCCCCAGGCACCCAGCCGGCTGCGCCCGGACCGCCACCCCGAGCGTGCCCAGCGTGCCCGGGACAAGGTGCTGCAGCGCCTGGCTGAGTACCAGGTATGGCCGGCCCGGCAAATTCGCGAGGCGGCCGAGGAGCCGCTGGTGTTGGCGCCACGCCAGGAGCCGGCCCTGGCGCCATTGTTGGCCCGGCGCCTGAACAGCGCTGACAGCCCGCCGCTGATCCGTACCACGCTTGACGCTGCGCTTCAGCGGCGCCTCGAAGACTTGCTGCTGGGCTGGCGCGCACGGCTGCCGGAGCGTACCTCGGCCGCCATTCTGGTGGTCGAAGCGCAGAGCATGGCGGTGCGCGCGTACCTGGGCTCGATAGATTTGTCTGATGAGCGCCGCTTTGGCCATGTCGACATGGTGCGCTCGTTACGTTCGCCCGGCTCCACCCTCAAGCCGTTTCTTTACGGCATGGCACTGGACGATGGCCTGATCCATTCCGAATCGCTGTTGCAGGATGTTCCACGACGCTATGGCGACTATCGCCCTGGCAACTTCTCCATGGGTTTCAGCGGGCCGGTGTCGGCCAGCTCGGCGCTGGCCCTGTCGCTCAACCTGCCCGCCGTGCAATTGCTGGAGGCCTACGGCCCGAAACGCTTTGCCGCACAACTGCGCATGGCGGGCATGCCGTTGATACTGCCACCCCTTGCCGAGCCCAACCTGTCGTTGATCCTGGGCGGTGCCGGCAGCCGGCTGGAGGACCTGGTCGGCGGCTACGCGGCGCTGGCGCGGGGTGGCAACAGTGCGCAGGTGCGCTTGCAGCCACAGGCCCCCTTGGTGGAGCACCGGTTGCTGTCACCGGGGGCGGCGTGGATCATCCGGCGTATCCTCAGTGGCCAGGCGCGCCCGGACCGCGACCCGCACGCCGAACTGGTGCAGCGCCCGCTACTGGCATGGAAAACCGGCACCAGCTACGGCTTTCGCGATGCCTGGTCGATTGGCGTGGGGCCGCGTTACCTGATCGGCGTATGGATTGGCCGCCCCGACGGTACACCGGTGCCTGGGCAGTTCGGCCTGGCGTCGGCGGCGCCGCTGATGTTGCAGGTGCACGATCTGTTGAGCAATCGCGACAGCCAACGCGGCATCAGCGTCCCGGTAGCGCCGGTACCTGCGAATATCGGCGTTGCGGCGATCTGTTGGCCGCTGGGCCAGCCGATGAGCAAGCAGGACACCAACTGTCGGCGTCAGCGCTTTGCATGGACCCTGGACGGCACCACGCCACCCACCTTGCAGGCAGCCGACCAGCCGCTGGGCCTGGGCTTGCGCGAAAAAGTGTGGGTCAACGAGCAGGGCTTGCGGGTCGATGGTAGCTGCCCGGGCGCCAAGGCGCGTGACATCGCCCTGTGGCCGGCACCGCTGGAGCCTTGGCTCCCCCGTGTCGAGCGGCGCATGGCACGTTTGCCGGCCATCGACCCGGCCTGCCCGCCGCAGGCGCCGGCCAGTGCACCACCGCTGTCGATTGTCGGCGTGCGCCCAGGCGACAATCTGCGCCGCCCGGCCACCAGCACTGAGCCGTTGCAATTGCAGGTCTCTGCCTTGGGGGGTGGTGGACGGCGCTGGTGGTTCCTCAACGGCCAGCCGTTGGGTGAAACCCAGGGGCAGGACAGCCTGTTGCTGCGTTTGCCACAGGTGGGGCAGGCCGAACTCAGCGCGCTGGACGAAAGCGGTCAGACGGCGCGGGTGGCGTTCCAGGTCAGTGAGTAGGTGTTCGACGACAGCCGGGCCAGCACCTACGCTTGCAAGTGACGGGTGTGACCGGCTGGTGCCCCGCAACCCATGGGAACATGGAGTGCCCTATGCGTCCTCTGGTCGTGCCCCTGATGTTGCTGCTTTGGGCACTTGCTGCCCACGCCGACCCGTTGCCGGGGTTTCTCGACAGCCATGAGTACGAGCGGCGTCTGCCCAGCGCCAACCTGCCGATGACGGACTACTCCCCTGTGAACCCCCGCATACGGCTGGCCGGGGCGGCTATAGACAACCCCGACTGGGCCCCGGCCAACACCCGGCTGGTACTGCATAAAGTGCGCTTCGAGGGCGGCACGGTGTTCCCCCTGGGCGACCTGCGCGAACACTATCAGCCGCTGATCGGGCGCGAAACCACGTTGGGTGAATTGCAGCAATACACCCAGCGCCTGACCCAACGCTACCGGCAGGAGGGCTACTTGCTGTCGTATGCCTACCTGCCTCCTCAGGATGTGGCCGATGGCAGGGTCAACGTGGTGCTGGTCGAAGGTTACGTCCGTGATTACCGCGTGGACGGCGATATTGGGCCGGCCAGCGAGTATTTGCAGCAGCTGCTGGCGCGCATTGAGGCCGAGCGCCCACTGACCCGCGAAACGCTGGAGCGCTATCTGGGCCTGGCTACGCGCATGCCAGGGGTTGTGGTAGAGGCCGAACTGGCAATGGCGCGGGCTGCCGATGGTGTCGCCCAGTTGACCGTGCATGCACGGCGCAAGCCGCTCAGCGCCGCTGTGAGCGTGGCCGACTCCAGCCGTGATGCTGCACAGGCCCTGATCACCGTAGCCAGCAATGCCCAGACCCGCCATGGCGAACGCGTCACGGCCAGCTGGCTGTTGCCCCCTGGCAATGACCGGGTCTACTACCAGCGTCTCGATTACAGCCAGTACCTGGACGCCGCCGGTAGCCAACTGCTGCTGTCGGCGTCGCGCTACCGCAGCGAGCCCGCCACGCGCATACGTTTGGACGATGGCCGCGATATCACCCGCGAGCACGACAGTGAGCGCTATGCGATCGGCCTGCGTCAGCCGGTGCTTGTCAGGCCGAATGAGTGGCTGGCGGTGCAGGGCCACGTGTACTCGGTCAGTGAGCATGATGAAGACCGGATGGCCGAACAGCCACCGTCTCGCAAGTACGACACTTATGTGCGGGCGCTGTCATTCGAAGGTGACTGGCGCAAGGTGGAGCGGGGGCGTTTGCGTATCGTCAGTGCCGGGGTCCATCAGGGGCTGGACTACCTGGGGGCACGCAGCGATGCTGACTATGATCTCGACTTCCTGCGCTTGCGGCTTTCCGGTTTGCAGAGCGACACCCTGTTGGAAAACGGGCAGGGGGTGGTGTCCGGGGCGTTGTACTGGAGTGATGATCGATTGCCCGACAGCGAGCGTGCGGGGTTTGGCGGGCAGCATTTCGGGCGCGGTTACCCGCGCGATCAGGCGGACGGTGACAAGGGCTGGGGTGTGGCTTACGAGGTCAACTACAGCGTGCGCAGTAGCTGGCTTGCGCGGGTTCAGCCCTATGCGGTGGTGGATACCGCTCAGGCCTGGCATAACCGGGGACCGGTGGAGGACGCCCATCTGGCTTCGGTGGCGCTGGGCGTGCGGTTAGGGGGTGGGCATATGTTCAATGTGGCGCTGGAAGTGGCCAAGCCGTTGGCGGATGTGGCGCTGGATAGCCTGGACCGTCGGCCTCGGCTGTCGTTGAACCTGGCGATCCAGTTGTAGCAGGCAACTATGGGCTTGCAGGAGCAGCCTTTCGCAGCGCAAGGCCGCTCCAGAATGGTGTGCCGAGCCTTCACTCAATGGGTCGTGAACCGCTGGTGCACGGGCGACGAGCTGGGGGTCAGCGCCAGAGCCAGTTGGGTGCGGTTGTGCATATGCGTCAAACGCAAAACCTGAGACACATAGAGCTTCACGGTGTTTTCGGTAATGCCCAGTTCACAGGCGATCTGGTAATTGGTCTTGCCCTTGCTAACCAGGCGCGCCACTTCCAGTTGGCGTGGTGACAGTTTCTCGAACGCTGCTGGCAGCTCGCTTTCGCTTTCTTCTGCATCACTGGCACGCCGGTGGGTGCCTTGGCCACGGGCTTTTTCCAGGTCCTGATACAGTTCGTCCACCGACTCGGCCAGTTCCTGCAAGCGCTGGTTCAGCCCACCCAGATCACGGAGGTTGCGCTGGCGCTCCAGCAAAGCCGCTTCTTGCCGACGGACGCCTGCCAGCAGTTCATCAAGGTCCATCGGCTTCTGGTAGTAATCGGCAAAACCTTCGCGTATCGCCCGGATCAAGTCCTGTTTCTCGGCACGCCCTGTCAACATGATGGCTTCGAACGTGCGCTGGCTGCCGTTGATTTCCTTCAAGGCGCGCACCAACTCGATGCCATCCCGATCGGGCATGTGCAGGTCACAGATGAGCAAGCCGATGGTCGGGTCCGCCACATAGTGCTCGATGGCTTCGTCGGTTGAGAGGGCTGTAACGCAGGCATAGCCCTTGGTTTGAAGGAATTCACTCAGCTGTTCGACAATGACCGGTTGGTCATCAACCACCAACACCTTTACTTCACTCACTGATCTGGACACGATCAACTCCCTGTTCTTATACGGCCCTGCTCCCGTGCCAGACGCTCTGGCAGCTTAAAAGTAGTCGCACTCAGCGAATATGTACAAGGTCTGTACAAGTCATCGGACCACTGGAAGGGTTATTGGATCCATACGGCCGTTAGAAGAAAACCTGATAACACATAGGGGACGAACGCCTGCTTGTCGCCCATTTCTTCGGTCAGGGCCTGCAAACGCTTCTTGACCTTGGGGTTGAGCAGCGTCCACAGGCGGCGGCGGGTCAGTAGCCAGACCAGTACAGTGACACCCGCGCCAATGAAGGTGCCGAGCACATATTGCGGGCTGGTGGCCAAGGCCAGGGCGCCCATGAGCTTGACGTCGTCGGCGCCGAAGCGGCCGAGCATGTAGCCTGGCAGGGTCAGCAGCATGACGATGGCCAGCGCCCAACCGGCCTCGCTGGCTTCGGCGCCTATCCAGCTGTGACCGGTGCTGAACAGCCAGGCCAGGGCGCAGCCAGCCGCCCCCAGGGTCAACACGTTGGAGATCTGGCGTTGACGCACATCCTGTTCGGAGCACAAGGCAAGCCACAGCAGGAGAACAATGCTTTGCATTGGCAGGTCGCCTTTCCCAAATGTTGAACACTTCTACCCGGTCAGTCAGGTTTCCTTAAATGAAGATAGACGGGAACGTGCGGGGGAGTGCGGTTGGCATCGGAAAAAAGGCGTGCGTGGAATGGATTTTGTCGTAGTTGACACAGGCCAGGTCGGTGACGCAGTCGTACTCGGAATCGCCATCTATGTAGGCGTGCGTTCACCCGCGAACATCCGCAAAGCCGGTGCCATGCACCGGGTCAATTGCTTCGCGGGTAAACCCGCTCCCGCAGGGCCACGGTGCATGCAAAGCCGCGGTCCAACGCTATTTTTTGCTGCCCGGTGGGTAGTTGCCCAGCACCTTGGCCACGGTGTTGCGGATTGCGCTGTTACGTTCTTCCGGGCTTGGCGGGTAGTTGTTCATGATCTGCTCGGCACTGCCGCGCCATACCAGCTTGCCGTCACGCCCATCGAACATGTCGACCTGGATGGTGGCGACCTTGTAGTCGACACTGCGGGTTTCGTTGTACATCGGGCCACCCCAGTAGCCGCCCCAGTAGCCACCCCAGCCACCGCCGTAGTTGGTGGTGATCTGTTGTTGGCGCTGCTCCACGATCAGGTATGTGCGTACTGCCAGGTCGGGCCGCGCTCCGCCTTGTACCGGACGCAGGCCGCGCTGGTCGAGTTGGTCTGCCACCGCCTGGCGAATGCGCTGCTCGGTGAGGTCGCTCTTGATCCGCGGGTCATCCGGGCGGTACTGCAGGCCTGGCTCCTGCCATGCCCAGCTGCGGTAGGCGGCAAAATCGCGGCTGGCATCGAAATCCTGCTGGACGTTATTGCTCGAGCAGGCAGCGAGCACTAACGCGAATGACAGTAGAACGAGACGGCGCAACATGATGGTTCTCCGTTAGCTATTAACTGGGAGGATAGCCGCTGAGTGCCTTGTGCACAGAATCGCGCAAGGCACTTTCGCGTTCGCGGGGCGAGTCCTTGTTGCTGCTTTCGGCGCTGGCGCTCCAGACCGGCTGGCCGCTGCGGGCGTCGTACAGGTCGATGCGCACCACCAGGACTTCGACCTCGTAGGTGCGCACGATGGGTACGCTGGCATAGCCTCCATAACCGTGGCGGTAGCCGCCATAGCCGACCCCCCCATAGGGATACGGCCCGTAGTAGGGGTCGTAGGTGTCGTAGTCACGCACTTGGCGCAAGCGTTTTTCCAGGCGCATATCGGCGCTCACCAGCAAGTCGCCAGGGCCTGTGCGAGCGGGGCGCAGGCCATGCTGGTCGAGCGCACCGCTGACGGCATCGGCCAGTTGCGCCGGGTCGGCATCGACAGCGCCGCTGGGCAACTGGCCGTTGCGCCAGCTCCAGCTGCGGTAGTGCCCATAATCACGAGCGGGCGCAGGGTATGCACTGGCGTCGAAGGTGGTGGCCGCCTGGGCAGGGGCTGGTGGTAACGGGCGGCTGCTGGCCACATAAGGGTTGCTGCCCTGGCAGCCAGCCAGGGCAATGGGCAGCAGGGCCAGGCACAACAGACGGTACGGCATGTGTTCCTCCTGGCGCGGCGGATTAGCGGGGGCGGCAAACCCAGTGCAGGTAGCGGCCAAGCCCGGCGAAGGTGGGGTGGCGACGGTGGGCCAGTTCCATTTCCAACAGGTCGAGCAGCTCGGCCTTGCCCTGGAATTCCTTGGGCATATAGTCGTGAAACACCCGCACGCCGCTTTCGCTTTCAACCTGCCACATAGGCTCAAGTTGCGCCTTGAGTTCGCGTGGATCAAGCGGTTTCTGTGGGGTCAGGCTCTGCTTTTCACCCTCCAGCCGGTTGCTGCGCAACTTGCGGAAATGGCCCTTGAGCAGGTTGCGATAGACCAGTGCGTCGCGATTGTAGAAGGCCAGCGATAACCAACCGCCGGGGGCCGTGAGCTGGTGCAGCACCGGCAGGATGCTCTCGGGTTCGGCCAGCCATTCGAGCACGGCGTGGCAGAGCACCAGGTCGTAGCGCTCGGTCAGCTGGCCGAGCAGGTCTTGCCAGGGCGCCTGGATGAAGGTCGCGGTCTGGCCGGCCTCGGCAAAGCGCGCCCTGGCGCCGTCGAGCATGGGCGCCGCAGGTTCGGCCAGGGTCAGCTGGTGGCCGCGCTCGGCCAGCCACAAGGCCATGTGGCCCAACCCGGCGCCGATGTCGAGGATGCGTAGCGGGCGGTCGGGTAGCGCTTCGGCCAGGTCGGCCTGCAGCACGGCCAGGCGGATCGCACCCTTGGCGCCGCCATAGATCTTTTCGGCAAAGCGGGTGGCCAGCTCATCGAAATGACGGTCGTTCATCGGGCGAAGCGCCTCTCGCTGTCGGCCAGCTTGGCACGCACCACTTGGTCCATGTCCAGACCCAGTTCGCTGCACAGCAGCAACAGGTAGAGCACCACGTCACCGATTTCCTGGCCGGCGTGGGCCAGTTTGTCGGCAGGCAGCTGGCGCGATTCGTCCTCGCTCAGCCACTGGAAGATTTCTACCAGTTCGGCCATTTCGACGCTGGCGGCCATGGCCAGGTTCTTCGGGCTGTGGAAGCCGCGCCAGTCGTTGGTGTCGCGGATCTGATGCAGGCGTTGGGTGAGTTCTTGCAGGTTCATCGGGGGTCTCCTATTGCTGCATAGCTTCTGCCCAGGCCCGATGCAAAGCAAGCGTATACCGCCAGGAAAGGCCCGGCCCTAAAGGCACTCCCAACGGCCGACCATATGCAGCACGTCCCCGTGCCCGTCCAGGCGCAGTTGGCCCGAAGGGCCCGCTTCACTGGCACTGAGCACCACCTCTGAAGGCAACCTGACCGGCTTGCGGAAGTCCACCTCAAAGGCAAAGCCACTGTGCGGCAAGTGCCCGCGCAGCGCGGCCAAGGCCATGGCCTTGGTCCACATGCCATGGGCAATGGCCGTTGGAAAGCCGAACAACCGCGCACTGACAGCACTGAGGTGGATAGGGTTGTAATCCCCGCACACCTTGGCATAACGCCGGCCGATATCACTGTCGGCATACCAGCGGGTGGCCTCGGGCAATGAATCAGGCGCCGTGTCGGCGGGCTCACTTGCCTCGCCTTCCAGGGCCAAGCCACGCACCAACATGCGGCTGGTCTCGCGCCAGAGCACGCCGATGCCATCTTCAGCCTCGGTGACCAGGTCGAAGGTGCCACCTTTGGCATGGCGCTGCAGGTTGTGCGCGTACACCGCAAAACGCAGCCCTTCGACAGCACCCAGGGGGCGCAGCACTTCGATGCGGTTGTGCAGGTGTACCAGGCCAAGCAGCGGGAAGGGGAAATCATCGGCAGTCATCAACTGCAATTGCAGGGCAAACGCCATCACATGTGGATAAGTCCCCGGCAGGCGGCCATCATCGGGAAAGTGGCAAAGCCTTCGATACGCCCCCAGGTTGCCCGGCTGAACCCGAATGAAACAGCGCAGGCCATCGTCCGGCAGCCGGTCGCCGCTGATGGAGCGTTTGCTGGCTGCGCGCAGGTACAGGCTGGCGCGGGCGGCCGGGTTGTGCAGGTCGTGCCATTGTCGGCTCATGTTCAAGCCCCCATCAGTGCCTGGCCGCACACCCGCAGTACCTGGCCGTTGACCGACCCGGAGCCTGGCTGGCTGAGCCACGCAATGGCTTCGGCGACATCCTGCGGGCGCCCACCCTGGCCCAGCGAACTCAAGCGCCGGCCCGCCTCGCGCAGGCCCATGGGCATGGCTGCAGTCATGTGGGTTTCGATGAAACCGGGGGCGATGGCGTTGATGCTGCCACCGCGCTCGGCGAGCCGTGGCGCCCAGGCCTGGGCCAGGCCGATCAGCCCGGCCTTGCTCGCGGCATAGTTGGCCTGCCCGCGGTTGCCGGCAATGCCGCTGACCGAGGCCAGCAGGGTGATGCGCGCGTTTTCCCCCAGCGCGCCGTTGTCATACAACGCCTGGGTGAGCACTTGCGGTGCCTTGAGGTTCACGGCCAGCACGGCGTCCCAGTATTCCGGCGTCATGTTGGCCAGTGTCTTGTCGCGGGTGATACCGGCGTTGTGCACCACGATATCGATGCCGTCGGGCAGGGCCGCGAGCAGTTGCGTTGCCGCATCGCTAGCGCATATATCCAGTGGCAGTGCCTTGCCGCCGAGGCGTGCAGCGAGGGCGTCGAGGTCCTGACTGGCCTGCGGTACATCCAGCAGCAGTACATCGGCGCCGTCCCGTGCCAAGGTTTCCGCAATGGCGGCGCCGATACCGCGCGCAGCCCCCGTGACCAGCGCACGGCGGCCGCCGAGTGGGCGGGTCCAGTCCTCCACCTGGCTGGTGCAGGCTTGCAGGCGCAGTACCTGGCCAGAGATGAAGGCACTCTTCGGCGAGAGGAAGAAGCGCAGGGCGCCTTCCAGCTGATCTTCGGCACCGGGGGTGACATACAACAGCTGGGCAGTGGCGCCGTTGCGCAGTTCCTTGGCCAGTGAGCGGCTGAAGCCCTCAAGGGCACGCTGTGCAACGCTGGCCAGTGGGTCGTCGAGGCCTTCCGGTGCACGGCCCAGCACCAGGACATGGGCGCATGGGGCCAGACTGCGTAGCAGCGGCTGGAAAAATTCACGCAACTGCTTCAGTGCATCGCTGTCGGACAAGTGACTGGCATCGAATACCACGGCCTTGATTTTCGGCCCCAGTCCGGCCACCCAGGCTTCAGCCTGCAGGTTGTCGGCATTGAAGCTGTATACCTCGTCAGTGAGGCGCGGGGCGATGGCTTCGACCTGCTTCGCCAGTGGCCCGCCACCCAGTACCAGGGCACCTTCCACCGGCCGCAGGCGGCCAGCCTGCCAGCGCTCCAGTGGCGCCGGGCGTGGCAGGCCAAGGGCATCCACGAGGCGGCGGCCGAGATTGGAGTTGGCAAAACCGAGGTAGCGATCGCTCATGAGGGGTCTCCCGAAAGGCAAGCTTGAAAGTGTGGACCAACTTTGCGGCAGGGTCGTTCGAATGCGGTAAAAACACCTAGGCTGTACCGAACAAATTGTTTCAGGAGGAACACGCGCATGCGTTCAACTCGCCGGGTCGCGATCCTGGGCGGCAACCGGATCCCTTTCGCCCGCTCCAATGGCGCCTACGCCACGGCCAGCAACCAGGCGATGCTCACGGCCGCGCTTGAAGGCTTGATCGAACGCTATCGCCTGCACGGGCTGCGGTTGGGCGAGGTGGTGGCCGGTGCCGTGCTCAAGCACTCGCGCGACATGAACCTGACCCGCGAGTGCGTGTTGGGTTCGCGCCTGTCACCGCAGACCCCGGCCTATGACATCCAGCAGGCCTGCGGTACCGGGCTGGAGGCTGCGCTGCTGGTGGCTAACAAGATTGCCCTGGGGCAGATCGACTGCGGTATTGCAGGCGGTGTCGATAGCACCTCCGATGCGCCGATCGCCGTCAACGAAGGCTTGCGCCATATATTGCTGCAGGCCAACCGTGGCAAAAGCCTTGGCGAACGGTTAAAGCCCTTCCTCAAGCTGCGGCCTCATCACCTGAAACCCGAGCTGCCACGCAATAGCGAGCCGCGTACGGGGTTGTCGATGGGCGAGCATTGCGAGCGCATGGCCCACACCTGGCGCGTTGGCCGCGCCGAGCAGGACGAATTGGCGCTGCTTAGCCACCAGAAGCTGGCCGCTGCCTATGCCGAGGGTTGGCAGGACGACCTGTTGACGCCGTTTCTTTCGCTGGCGCGGGACAACAACCTGCGCCCCGACCTGAGCCTTGAGCAGTTGGCCAGGCTCAAACCAGCCTTTGACCGCAGCGGGCAGGGCACGTTGACGGCGGGTAATTCCACGCCGTTGACCGATGGTGCTTCGCTGGTGCTGTTGGGCAGCGAAGCGTGGGCGCAGCAGCAGGGGTTGCAGGTGCTTGCCTATCTGGTCGATGGCGAAACTGCTGCGGTGGATTTTGTCACGGGGCGCGAAGGGTTGTTGATGGCGCCGGTGTATGCCGTGCCACGCTTGCTGGCACGCAATGGCCTGACGCTGCAGGACTTTGACTACTACGAAATCCACGAAGCCTTTGCTGCCCAGGTGCTGTGCACGCTCAAGGCCTGGGAAGATGCCGATTACTGCCGTGAGCAGTTGGGCCTGGAGGCGCCGCTGGGCGCGATCGACCGCAGCAAACTCAATGTCAAGGGCAGTTCGCTGGCGGCCGGGCACCCGTTTGCGGCAACCGGTGGGCGGATATTGGCCCACCTGGCCAAGCTGCTGGCGACGGCGGGTAAGGGGCGCGGGCTGATTTCGATCTGTGCGGCAGGCGGGCAGGGGGTGACCGTTATCGTCGAGCGCTGAAGCACCTCCAGGGTAACTGCAGAGGCGGTGAGTGCCTCGATCATGATCCAGCTGTTAGGCTTGTCTGGTCAGAACTACAAGAAAATACCATGCCGATCATCGGACACCCCCGCGCTATCCCCGCGCTGGAACACCTGCCCAGACCGCTCTACGCCCGTGCCGAAAGCCTTGGCGCCGGTTCGTGGACTACCCGCCACCAGCACGACTGGGTGCAGTTCTCCTACGCCATCAGCGGTGTACTCGGCGTGTACACACGCGACGGCAGTTACTTCGCCCCACCGCAGTGGGGGGTGTGGATCCCTGCCGATGCCGAGCATGAAGTGGTCACCTCGATGCAAGCCGAGATGCGCAGCCTGTATGTGCGCCGTGATGCCTGCCCATGGGCGCCGGAACAATGCCGAGTGCTGGAAGTCACGCCGCTGGCGCGCGAGCTGATCAAGCAGTTCTGCCTGTTCCCGGCAGATTACCCAGAGGACGACAGCGCCGAATCGCGTCTGGTGGCAGTGCTGCTCGATCAGTTGCGCACCTTGCCGGAAGTCGGTTTTTCGCTGCCGTTGCCCCGCCACCCTGGTTTGCTGGCGCTGTGCAATGGCTTGATCGCTGCACCAGACCAGCCGCAGACCTTGCAGCAATGGGCGCGGGAGCTGGGGTGTTCGGAGAAGACACTGATGCGGCTGTTTCAACGGGAGACCGGCTTGAGCTTTCGTAATTGGCGCCAGCGCATGCGGCTGTTGTCTTCGCTGGCGTTGTTGGAGGCGGGGGAGAATGTGACTGAGGCGGCGCTGGGGTGTGGGTATGACTCCACGTCGGCCTACATTGCGGCGTTCAAGCAGCTGTTTGGCGCGACACCGGGGGAATTGAAGCTCTGATTTTCGGTTGCCTGAGCCGGCCCTTTCGCGGGGTTATCCGCGAAAGGGCCGGCACAGGCCATACGTCAGGTGCGGAACCTGCGCACCAGCGTATCCAGCTCATTGGACAGCCCGGCCAGGCTCTCGGAGTCCTGGCGCGCCGCCTGGGCCAGCTCGGCCACCAACTGCGCATCCCCGTGAATCTGGCTGATGTGCCGGTTGATGTCCTCAGCCACCTGATGCTGTTCTTCGGCTGCCGTGGCGATCTGGGTGTTCATGTCGCGGATCACATCCACCGACTCACGGATCTGCCCGAAGCTGTCGCGGGCCAGACCAATGCGGCTCACCGACTGCTGCGACACTTCCAGGCTGGCGTGCATCTGCTCGGCCACTTCGGCGGTACGGCTGGCCAGGTTGCCCAGCAAACCGTCGATTTCAGCGGTGGAGTCGGCAGTACGCTTGGCCAGCGCCCGTACTTCGTCGGCCACCACGGCAAAGCCGCGGCCCTGTTCACCGGCACGGGCCGCTTCGATGGCGGCGTTCAGGGCCAGCAGGTTGGTTTGTTCGGCAATCGAACGGATCGTGCCGAGGATCGACTGAATGGCGTTGCTGTCACGCTCCAGTTGCTGGATCGACTGGGCCGATTGCTCGATCTCCTGGCTCAGGCGATCAACGCTGTGTACCGCTGCATCGATCTGTTGCTGCCCTTCGCGGGCCTGCTGCTGGCCGTTGTCGGCCGACTGCGCCGCCTGGCTGCAGGACCGTGCCACTTCATTGGCGGTGGCGACCATTTCGTGGAATGCAGTGGAAACCATATCCACGGCTTCGCGCTGGCGGCCGGCCGCCTCGGCCATGTCGCTGGAGACGCGGGTCGAGCTGCTGGAGGTGCTGAGGATCTTGCTGGCGGCAGCACCGATGTGCTGGATCAGGCTGCGAATGGCACCGAGGAACTGGTTGAACCAGCTGGCCAGTTGCGCGGTTTCGTCGCGGCCGCGGATTTCCAGGTTGCGGGTCAGGTCACCCTCACCTTGGGCAATGTCCTCCAGGCCGTTGGTGACGCTGTTGATCGGGCGCACGATCAGTTTGGCGAAGGCCGCACCGACCACCGCGAACAGCGAGGCCAACACCACAGCGATGACACCGATCAGCCAGGTGAGCCGGGTGGTGGTCTGCATCACTTCGCTTTGTTCGATCAGGCCGATGAAGGTCCAGCCCAGCTGCTGGTCGGGGTAGACGTTGGCCATGTAGTGCACGCCATTGAGCTCGACCTCGACCAGGCCTTTGCCGGCTTTGGCCAGCTTGGCGTAACCGTCGCCAAAGCTTCCCAGCTGCTTGAAGTTGTGGGCGGCGTCGCGCGGGTCGACCATCACGTTGCCGTTGCTTTCCACCAGCATCAGGTAGCCGCTTTCGCCCAGTTTGATCTGCTTGACGATTTCGGTCAGGCCCTTGAGCGACACGTCGATGTTGACCACGCCGCCGGGGTTGCCCAGCTGGTTGGCCACGGTGCGCACGGTGCTGACCAGCACCGCATCGTCGGCGGCCCAGTAGTAGGCGCCGGTACGCATCGTCTTGCCAGGGTTGGCCATGGCAAGTTGGTACCAGGGGCGCGTGCGAGGGTCATAATTGACAAACTTCTGGCCGGCCGGCCAGCCAGTGTAGCCGCCGTCATTCACCCCGTAGGACAGGTAGGCGTAGGCGGGGTGTGAGTTGGCCAGGCGAGTCATGAAGTCGAGAATTTTGCTGGCCTGCTCGCCCAGTTCGTAGGACGGGGTTGCGCTCATGTACTTGTTCAGCTCGCTGCCCGTGGCGGCAACCATTGGCTGGGAAGCCATGTACTCGACGTTTTGGTTGATCCCCTGGAAGAAGATGTTCATCGCGTTGCTGACCTGGCGGATTTCCCGGCTGCTGCTGTCGAGGAATCCGTCGCGGGCTTCGCCGCGCAGGTTGATGACCACCAGGGTGGCCACGAGAACGATGGGCAAGCCGGCGATGACCGCGAATGCCCAGGTCAGTTTCTGTTTGATGCTCATCGACGCTCCCGGAATTTTTGTTTTCGACACACGAGGCAGGTAGCAACTGCATCGGCAGCATCCGGGTTTTATGAAGCCAAAACGCCCGTATTTATTGGATAAAGTCGTGGTTGGTGACTATTCGGTCGTGTTTGGACATTTATGGCATGCCAAAGGCGCGTGGCAGCTCAGTGACAGCAGCTGCCCGCAGCGCCATTGGCCAGGTCTTTGAGGATCGGGCAGTCCGGGCGGTCGTCACCCTGGCAGTGCGAAACCAGCTCGCCGAGGGTGTCGCGCAAGCTCACCAGCTCCTCGATGCGCCGGTTCAGTTCATCGATGTGGTGCATGGCCAGCGCCTTCACATCGGCGCTGGCACGTTGGCGGTCCTGCCACAAGGTCAGCAACTTGCCGACCTCTTCGAGGGAAAAGCCCAGGTCGCGGGAGCGTTTGATGAAGGCCAGGTTGTGCAAGTCTTGCGCCTGGTACAGGCGGTAGCCGCTGTCGCTGCGAGTGGCGGGTTTGAGCAGGCCGATGGACTCGTAGTAACGGATCATCTTGGTGCTGAGCCCGCTGCGGCGGGCGGCCTGGCCGATATTCATGGTACCTCCTGGGTGCTGCTGGTGGGTTTCCACGTTTTAAGCCACAGGGCATTGCTGACGACGCTGACACTGGACAGGGCCATGGCGGCACCTGCCAGTACCGGGTTGAGGTAACCCAGCGCGGCGAGCGGAATGCCGATCAGGTTGTAGATGAAGGCCCAGAACAGGTTCTGGCGGATCTTCGCGTAGGTCTTGCGGCTGATTTCCAGCGCGGCGGGCACCAGGCGCGGGTCGCCACGCATCAGGGTGATGCCGGCGGCCTGCATGGCCACGTCGGTACCGCCACCCATGGCAATGCCGATGTCGGCCGCGGCCAACGCCGGTGCATCGTTGATGCCATCGCCAACCATGGCGACCACCCCATCCTGCTTGAGCGCGGCCACGGTCGCGGCCTTGTCGGCCGGTAGCACTTCGGCGTGCACATCGTCGATGCCCAGTGCCTCGGCAACCACTTTGGCGCTGCCACGGTTGTCACCGGTCAGCAGGTGGCTGCTGATGTGTTGGGCGTGCAGGGTTTCGATGGCCTGCGCGGCGCCAGGCTTGAGGCTGTCACCAAAGGCGAACAGGCCCACCACTCTCGGTTGCGCGCCGCGCTCGATCAGCCACGACAGTGTGCGCCCTTCCGCTTCCCAGGCCTGGGCCTGGGCAGCCAAATCGCCGGGCTGCAGACCGCTTTCGTCAAGCAGTCGGCGGTTGCCCAGCGCCAGTTCACGGCCTTCAACGCGCCCGGCAATGCCGCGCCCGGTCAGTGACTGGCTGTCGGCAACGGTTGGCACGTCCAGCCCTTGCTCTGCACAGGCCACCAGTACCGCCTTGGCCAGCGGGTGTTCACTCCCGCGCTGCAGGGCGCCGGCCAGGCGGTGAAGGTCGGCACTGTTGCCGTCCAGCGCCTGACTGTGAACCACCCGCGGGCTGCCGGAGGTGAGGGTACCGGTTTTGTCGAACACTACGCGGTTGACCGCATGGGCACGCTCCAGAGCTTCGGCATCCTTGATCAGAATACCGTGGCGGGCGGCGACCCCGGTGCCGGCCATGATCGCGGCGGGTGTGGCCAGGCCGAGGGCGCAGGGGCAGGCGATGACCAGCACGGCGACGGCGTTGATCAGCGCGGTTTCCAGCGGTACCCCTGCCAGCCACCAGCCGATCAAGGTGATCAGGGCCAGTACCAGCACGGCCGGGACGAACACCTGGCTGACACGGTCGACCAGCTTCTGGATCGGTGCTTTGGCGGCCTGGGCGTCTTCCACCAGGCGGATGATGCGCGCCAGCACGGTCTCGGTGCCCAGCGCCTGGGTACGCACCAGCAGCCGGCCTTCACCATTGATGGCGCCACCGGTGACGCTGTCGCCGGGCTGCTTGGGCACTGGCAAGCTCTCGCCGCTGATCAGGGCCTCATCGGCATGGCTGCTGCCGTCTTCGACCACGCCGTCGACTGGGAAGCGTTCGCCGGGCTTGACCAGTACCAGGTCGCCCAAGCGCAAGTGGGCAATGGCCACGTCCTCTTCCACACCGTCGACCACGCGCAGGGCGCGTTCCGGGCGCAGGGCTTCGAGGGCTCGTATGGCACTGGCGGTCTGGCGTTTGGCGCGGCTTTCCAGGTACTTGCCCAGCAATACCAGGGCAATCACCACGGCTGAGGCTTCGAAGTACAGGTGCGGGGCCATACCGGCGGGAGCCTGGGCCCATTGGTACAGGCTCAGACCATAGCCAGCGCTGGTGCCCAGGGCCACCAGCAGGTCCATGTTGCCGGCGCCGGCGCGCACGGCCTTCCAGGCTGCAATGTAGAAGCGGGCACCGAGAATGAACTGCACGGGTGTGGCCAGCAGGAACTGCGCCCAGGCGGGTAGCATCCAGTGCAAGCCGAACGGTTGTACCAGCATGGGTAATACCAGCGGCAGGGCCAACAGCAAGGCTGCACCGACTGCCAGGCGCTCGTTGCGCAGGCGGCGCTGGACAGCGCTTTGGTCGTCCTTGGTCGATTGCGGCAGGCTGGCGCTGTAGCCTGCCTTTTGCACAGCGTCGATCAGCAGGTTGTCATCAAGGGCCGCAAGCACTTCGAGGTGCGCGCGTTCGCTGGCCAAGTTGACGCTGACCCGCTCGACCCCGGCCAATTTGCCCAGGGCGCGCTCTACTCGGCCGACACAACTGGCGCAGGTCATGCCGCCTATCTGCAGTTCGAGGGTGCGGGTTGGTACCCCGTAACCGGCCTCGCGCACGGCTTCGACCAAGGCTGGCAGGCTGGCAGGCGGGGCTACAACCCGGGCTTTTTCAGTGGTGAGGTTTACGCTGACCTGTTCAGCGCCGGTGACCTTGCGCAGGGCGTGCTCGACCCGGCCAGCACAGCTGGCGCAGGTCATGCCGGAGATCGGCAGGTCGTATGTGGTGGATGCGGGCATGGCTCTCCTCCTTGGACAGGCCTCCAGCATCAACCTTGCCACGCAGGCAAGGTCAATAGCCCAGGTCGGCTCGTTTCAACTCCAGCCCATATTGCCCCATGGCGATGCGGTATTTGTTGATCTGGCCCGCCTGCAGATTCAAACGCGCGCTGCGCTGGTCCTCTATACCTGCGGCGCAACCCGGCATTTGCCCAGGCAGCAGGCGCAGGCGCACATCCACCGGGCCAGGCGGCAGGTTGAACGAGGTGGACTGCTCCTGGAAAACGCGCCCGGAAAGCTGGTCGTTTAGGTACACGCCGATTTCGCAACTGGTGGCCACTTCCAGGCGCTCCCGGGAAATGATCAGTACGCTGTAGGCCGAGTTGCCCTCGGCGAATGCCGGTGGCACCACAGCCAGCGCGCCCAAGAGCCCGACGACGCCCAATGCTGCCCTGAACATGAAAAATCTCCTGCTTGCCTGATCGTCAAAGGCGCAGCTTGGCCGACGCGGACGCGGATTTCCACCCCGGGCGTTGCAGGCAGGGCTTGACCTTGCCCTGATGGCAAGCTTGAAACTTGTGAAAAACCTGAAGGAGGTAACCCCCATGCAAGTGTTCAATGTACAAGGCATGACCTGCGGCCATTGCGTGAAAGCCGTGACCCGCGCGGTGCAGGAGCAGGATGCGGCAGCCAGGGTGGAAGTTGATCTGGCAGGCAAACAGGTGCGTGTGCAGAGCGAGTTGGCGCAGGAGCAGATTCTCACTGCGATTCGCGATGAGGGGTATCAGGCCGAAATCGCCTGAAGACCTGATTGCTCCCACCGGGGGTAACAGTGTTGCAAATGTTTTCACATTGACAGGGTCCACAGCAGGTAGAATCAGTCACTTGCTTAGCCTGCTATGGATTCCTGATGAACCTGCGAATGGTGCTCATCCTGGGCGCACTCAGTGCGTTCGGGCCCTTGGCGATCGACTTTTACCTGCCAGCCTTCCCGGCCATGGCGCAAGCGTTCGCCACCGATGAAAAACACGTCCAGGCCACGTTGGCCGCCTACTTCCTGGGCCTGTCTATCGGGCAGTTGGCCTATGGGCCGGTTGCCGACCGCTTTGGCCGACGCAAACCGCTGATGTTCGGCGTTACGCTGTTCACCTTGGCATCACTGGCCTGTGCCTACGCCCCCAACCTCGATACCTTGGTGGTGGCGCGTTTCATCCAGGCACTGGGTGGTTGTGCCGGCATGGTGCTTTCGCGGGCCATCGTCAGCGACAAGTGCGACCCGGTAGCTTCAGCCAAAGTGTTTTCGCAACTGATGCTGGTCATGGGCTTGGCGCCGATCCTGGCACCGATGCTGGGTGGGGTGCTGGTGAACCTGGCCGGTTGGCAGTCGATCTTCCTTGCGCTGAGCCTGTTCAGTGCCGGCTGCCTGCTGGCGGTAAGCCTGGGCCTGCCGGAAAGCCTGCCCGAGCATATACCCCGGCAACCGCTGTCTGGCGCCTTGCGCCAGTACCTGCGGCTGCTGGCTGACCGGGTTTTCCTTGGCCATGCCCTGACCGGCGGTATCGCCATTGCCGGCATGTTTGCCTATATCGCCGGTTCACCTTTCGTGTTCATCAAACTGTATGGCGTGCCCGCTGAGCACTACGGCTGGCTGTTCGGCACCAACGCCGCAGGTTTTATTCTGGTGGCGCAGGTGAACGCCCGCCTGCTGGCCAAACGCGGGCCGGCCTTCCTGCTGGGCCGTGCGGTGTGGCTGTATCTGGTTGCGGGCCTGGTGCTGCTGGGCGTGGCGGCGTTGCGCCCTGCGCAACTGTGGCCGCTACTGGTGCCGCTGTTCATCTGTATCGCCAGCCTTGGTTGCATCATTCCCAATGCTTCGGCCTGCGCCATGAGTGGACAGGGCGCGCGTGCCGGCAGCGCCTCGGCACTGATGGGCTGTGTGCAGTTCAGCGTAGCTGCGGGTGCTGCGGCGCTGGTCGGGCTGCTGCATGATGGCAGTGCGGTGCCCATGGCAATCGTGATCAGCCTGTGCGGGGCGCTGGTGGTCAGTGTTGCGCTGTTGACCCGGCGTTTGCAGGCCAAGGCTCCCGCATGAGCGGGTGAGGTGCCTGCAGCCGGGTTTCCAGCGTGGCGACGAAGGCACGCGCCTCAGCCTCGCTGCGGAAACTGACCACATGCTGATCGAGCTGGACTTGCCAAGGGCAGGCGGGGTTTCGGCTCGACGCACTTACGATAATTTTCATCGCTGCATACCTCCAGGAAGGGGAGCCGCTCAAGTGTAGCGCTGGCCCGCCAGCCTGCCATGACACGGCTTCAGCGTCCTGACTGACGGTAAGTGTGTGCATTTTCCTGGCGGTGTCTCCTACTTTGGGCGCAATGCCTGCAAACCCGCAGAACCTTCGCTTTGTTTCGCACTATTTGTGGAAGGTTGCTGTGGGCCACATCTGATATGGCTGCAAGTTTGTTTTCATCAAGATGTTTCAGCGCGTTTGTGTGGGCGTACCGGTGCCTTGATTGACTGGGTGCCGGGGCGTTTTCGAAGCCGCCTCGCTGCTTGCCATGGGTAGGCATACCCAGTGGTTTTTCGTCATGAGTACGATGGCACCTGGCCGTCTGAACCGGCGTTTTCTGCGGCTTATACTGGCGAGCCAGGCCAGTGCCAGCGAGAGGCGCTTCCCTGGCAGGGTTGGCCATC
The DNA here is from genome assembly GCF_019691255.1 of Pseudomonas sp. USTB-Z. Classification (NCBI taxonomy): domain Bacteria; kingdom Pseudomonadati; phylum Pseudomonadota; class Gammaproteobacteria; order Pseudomonadales; family Pseudomonadaceae; genus Pseudomonas; species Pseudomonas sp. USTB-Z. Next base: position 9,108 of record NZ_JAECZP010000013.1, on the reverse strand, counting down.
GCATCCCCACAGTGAACTTGCAGGGAGTTACAAGGACATGAACGCAGCCAGCAGTATCAGCCAGATCGCCAGCCTGATGGCCGACCCCAAGCGCAGTGCCATGTTGTGGGCATTGATCGATGGCACACCGCGGTTGGCCAATGAGCTCGCGATAATGACTGGCCTGACTTCATCGTCAGCCTGCGCGCACCTTTCGCTGCTGTCGTCGGCCGGTTTGCTCAGGCATGAAGCCAGGGGCCGCAAACGTTACTTCTGCCTGGCTACCCCGCAGGTCGGAGCGGCGGTAGAGGCCTTGGCCAGCGTACAGCTGGAAAGCGCCAGGGGAGAGCGTGCCGAAGCGCCGGTATCGTCGCTGCCGCTGTCGATGCGCCGGGCGCGCCGTTGTGGCGATCACCTGGGTGGGGAGTTGGCCAGTGAGCTGTACCATCGCATGGTGGTGGCTGGCTGGTTGGAAGGCAGCGGACGGCACTTGAGGGTCAGTGACGAGGGGCGGGCGCAGTTGGCCTTGGTCGGGGTGTACATCGATGCCCTGGCGCCCCACCAGCAACGAGGTTGCGTGATCTGCCGCTGCACCGAATGGAATGACCAAGGCCCGCATCTGGGGGGCGTACTGGGTCAGGCCTTGTTCAGGTTGTTCCTGCAATCTGGCTGGATGCGCGAGATAGAGGACTCGCGGGCACTGCATATTTCGGCGCTGGGTATCCAGCAGATCAATCGCATAGCCCGCGTGGCGACGTTGCAGGTCGGTTGAGCGCAACGTCGTCATGCTACTCAAACCAACCGTGCGTCCAGGCTGTTCTGCGCCAGGCGACGAGCCTGGTCTTCGGTCATGCCCAAGTGGGTATGCAGAGCGTGGAAGTTCTCCGTGACGTAGCCACCGAAGTAGGCCGGGTCGTCCGAGTTGACCGTGACTTTCACACCACGCTCGAGCATGTCGAGGATGTTGTGCTGGCTCATGTGGTCGAACACGCAGAGCTTGGTGTTGGAGAGCGGGCACACCGTGAGCGGGATCTGCTCGTCGATGATGCGCTGCATCAGGCGCTCGTCCTCGATGGCGCGCACGCCATGGTCGATACGTTTGATCTTCAGCAGGTCGAGGGCTTCCCAGATGTACTCGGGCGGGCCTTCTTCGCCAGCATGGGCAACGGCGACGAAGCCTTCGCTACGGGCGCGGTCGAACACCCGCTGGAACTTGCTGGGCGGGTGGCCCATCTCCGAGCTGTCCAGGCCTACGGCAATGAACGCATCGCGGAACGGCAAGGCCTGATCGAGGGTCTTGTGCGCTTCATCCTCGCTGAGGTGGCGCAGGAAGCTGAGGATCAGGCCGCTGCTGATGCCCAGTTGTTCGCGGCCATCCTTGAGCGCCTGGCTGATGCCATTGAGCACCACTTCGAAAGCAATGCCGCGGTCGGTGTGGGTCTGCGGGTCGAAGAAGGGTTCGGTGTGGATCACGTTCTGGGCCTTGCAGCGTTGCAGGTAGGCCCAGGTCAGGTCGTAGAAGTCCTGCTCGGTGCGCAGCACATCCGCGCCCTGGTAATACAGGTCGAGGAACTCCTGCAGGTTGTTGAAGGCATAGGCACCGCGCAAGGTCTCCACATCGGCCCAGGGCAAGGCGATCTTGTTGCGCTCGGCCAGGGCGAACAGCAACTCTGGCTCCAGTGAGCCTTCCAGGTGCAGGTGCAGTTCGGCCTTGGGCAGGGCGTTCAACCAGTCATACATAGTGGTCATCTCAATCAGGTACGGTTGCGGCCATTCTACAGGGGCTGGCTGGGCAATGCGCCCAGCCGGGCTGCGACCTGGTGAATCACCAGACCAAGGGTTCGCCCTTGTAGTTGATGAAACGCAGGCCGCCCTTGCCGCTTTGGGCCTTGATCTGTTCGATCATGCCGCGGGTGCTGGTGAGCACATCGATTTCGGCGTTTTCGCCACCCATGTCAGTTTTCACCCAGCCCGGGTGCATGGCCAGCACGCACAGGTCCGGGCGCTGCTGCTCAACGAAGAAGCTGTTGATCATCGAGTTCAGTGCCGCCTTGCTGGCCTTGTACAGGCAGATTTCGCCACCGTCTGGGATGGTGACGCTTCCCAGGATCGAGCTCATGAAAGCCAGCACACCACTGCCTTCGCGTATTTGACCCACCAGGCGGCGAGCCACGCGTATCGGCGCCACAGCGTTGGTCATGAACAGATCGCCAATGTCGCTGTTGTGGACTCCCTCCAGGTCTTGCGGCAGGGGGCCCATGACTCCGGCGTTGACGAATATCAGGTCGAACACCTGGCCTTGCAGGCGTTGCTTCAGGCTGTCGAGCTGAACGGTGTCGTTCATTTCCAGCTGCTCGATATGCACGCCGGGCACGTTCGCCAGGGCGCCGGGCTGCTGCGGGTTACGGACGGTGGCAGTGATGTGCCAACCGTCTTCGTGCAGGCGTTGTACCAAGCCCAGGCCAAGCCCGCGCGAGGCGCCGATGATGAGGGCAGTTCTTGAATTGGCCATAGGAACATTCCTTTATCGGTGTAGGAGAAAGGAATTGAGCATACGTCACGGCGAATACGCGTGCCTGGTTTGCGTCTGGTTAAAAAATGGTCAGTTTTGTCTGGGCCTTGCGGGGCCGGGCGCTTCGCCTGTTGGCGCACGGGTTATCCACAAGCTGGTCCACAGTTATTGTGTGCAAGGTGAGCAAGCGGGGTGCGGCTTGGATGGGCGGTTCGCTGGGGATAAGTCGCGCACATTCAGCAGTTTACGACTGTCATCAAATAGTGATCAAAATATGATCAAAGCTCTGGGGGCCTCGAAATCACTAGCCTGCAAGAGAGTGCCCCAAGCTTATCCACAGGCAGGCCCACAGTTGTTGTGGGCAATGTTCAGCGTGCTTCGAGCAAAATACGCCCGCGGCTCAGGTCCGCCAGTTGCTGTTGCAATGGCGCCAGGTGGGCGTCACCGAGGGCAACCACCAGGTCCACACCATTGGCGGTGAACTGTTCATCCAGGACCAGGCCGTCAACCTCGGCCAGGCGCAACTTCACCAGCGCCAGTTCGCTGAAACTGCAACTGCAGCTGAAGTGGCTGCGCTGCACCAGTAGGCGCTTGGGCGCCTGTTGCAGGCACTTGTTGGCGCCGCCGCCATAGGCCCTGGCCAGGCCGCCGGTACCCAGCTGGATGCCGCCGTACCAACGGATCACCAGCACCACCACTTGGTCGCAGTCCTGCGCTTCAATGGCCGCCAGTATCGGCCGCCCTGCAGTGCCGCCGGGTTCGCCGTCGTCACTGCTGCGGTACTGCGCGCCGAGTTTCCAGGCCCAGCAGTTGTGGGTAGCGGCCAGGTCGCTGTGGCGTTCGATGAAACTCATCGCTTCGGCGGCGCTGCTGATCGGCCCGGCGAGGGTGATGAAGCGGCTTTTGCGGATTTCCTCGCGGTATTCGCAGAGGTCGAGCAGGGTAGAAGGCATAAAAGACGGTCAGGCAGCCGGCGTGATGCCGCAGCCCTTCAAAATGATGTGGATAAGGTTGTTGCTCGCGTCTTCCATGTCCTGCTTGGTCAGGCGGCTGCGGCCAGTCACCTGGCAAATCTGGGTGGCGAAGTCGGCATAGTGCTGGGTGCTGCCCCAGAGCAGGAAGATCAGGTGTACCGGGTCGACCGGGTCCATTTTGCCTGCTTCGATCCAAGCCTGGAATACCGCAGCACGGCCGCGGAACCATTCGCGGTAATCGGCACTGAAGTATTCGGTCAGGCAGGTGCCACCGCTGATCACTTCCATGGCGAAAATGCGCGAAGCTTGCGGGTTGCGCCGGGAGAACTCCATTTTGGTGCGGATGTACTGGCTCAGGGCTTCACCGGGGTCGTCATCGACGCTCAAGGCGTTGAAGGTGCTGTCCCACAACTCGATGATGTTGCTGAGCACGGCGATGTACAGGCCCAGCTTGTTGGTGAAGTAGTAATGCAGGTTAGCCTTGGGCAACCCCGCCTTGAGGGCGATGGTGTTCATGCTGGTGCCCTTGAAACCATGGCGGGCGAACTCATCTTCGGCGGCCTGGATAATGGCCTGTTCGTTCTTCTGGCGGATACGGCCCGCGGGCTTGCCCGAGGCGGAGAGGCGATGCGCAGGGACTTCTAGGGTCATGGACGATTCCGTACGGGGCAGTGGCTGCGGCTGTGGGACAAGATTACCTGCCTGTGCCGAAGTGACAAGCGTTTGCGGCACAGACTGGCATCAACGTGTCGCAGCCAGGCTTTCGAGGAAGCTTTCCAACACCAGGTTGGGGCGCCGGCCTTTGCGGGTAACCCAGCTCAGGCTCAGGTCATAAAAGCGCTCCTTGGGCTTGAGCGCACGCAAACGGCCTTGCTGTACCCAGAACATGGCGTAGTGGTCGGGCAGATAGCCAATATAACGCCCGGTGAGGATGAGAAACGCCATGCCCTCGCGGTCAGAAGCACTGGCTGTGCAATTCAGCGCCTGGTAGTGCGCCTGGATGTCGGCCGGCAGGCGGAAGGTGGGGGTGATGGCTTCCTGGCTGTTGAGGCGTTCGTCGTCTATCTGCTGGTCGTCGGCGTAGAACAGCGGGTGGCCGACTGCGCAGTACAGCAGCGAGCGTTCGCTATACAACGGTTGGTACTCAAGCCCCGATAGCGGGCTGGTCTGTGGGACGACGCCAACGTGCAGGCTGCCGTCGAGCACGCCGTGCTCGACCTGGCTGGGGGCGATCATACGGATCTGGATGCGTACATCAGGGCCGCGGTCCTTGAGTTCCGCCAGGGCATGGGTGATACGCATGTGCGGCAGGGTCACCAGGTTGTCGGTCAGGCCGATGTTCAGCTCGCCGCGCAAATGCTGGTGCAGGCCATTGACCTCGGTGCGGAAGCTTTCCAGCGCGCTGAGCAGTTGCAGGGCTGAATGGTAGACCTCGCGGCCTTCCTCCGTCAGCGAGAAACCGGCGCGGCCGCGCTGACACAGGCGCAGGCCGAGGCGTTGTTCGAGGTCGTTCATCTGCTGGCTGATGGCCGAGCGACCAATGCCCAGTACGTTTTCGGCAGCCGAGAAGCCTCCGCACTCGACGACGCTGCGATAGATCTTCAGCAGGCGGATGTCGAAATCGCTGACTTGGGCGAGTGGATCGGGTCTTCGGCTCATCAGTTTAGTCTCGGCCTGCCTGAAGGTTAGAAATGTAGGCTTTTTCAGACTCTATCGCCGTGCCAACTTAGCTGCAACAACATCCATCGTTGCCTAATCGTCTTCCGAGGAACCGCCGATGAACATGCCCGAAACCGCCCCCGCGGGTATCGCCAGCCAGCTCAAGCTGGACGCCCACTGGATGCCCTATACCGCCAACCGCAACTTCCAGCGCGACCCACGCCTGATCGTGGCGGCCGAAGGCAACTACCTGGTCGATGACCACGGGCGCAAGATCTTCGACGCCCTGTCTGGCCTGTGGACCTGCGGCGCAGGGCACACTCGCAAGGAAATCGCTGACGCGGTGACCCGCCAACTGAGCACGCTGGACTACTCCCCAGCGTTCCAGTTCGGCCACCCGCTGTCGTTCCAGCTGGCGGAAAAGATCGCCGAGCTGGTGCCGGGCAATCTGAATCACGTCTTCTATACCAACTCCGGTTCCGAGTGCGCCGATACCGCGCTGAAGATGGTGCGTGCCTACTGGCGCCTGAAAGGCCAGGCAACCAAGACCAAGATCATCGGCCGTGCCCGTGGTTACCATGGTGTGAACATCGCCGGTACCAGCCTGGGTGGCGTCAACGGTAACCGCAAGATGTTTGGTCAGCTGCTGGACGTCGACCACCTGCCTCACACCGTGTTGCCAGTGAACGCCTTCTCCAAAGGCATGCCGGAAGAGGGCGGTATCGCGCTAGCTGACGAAATGCTCAAGCTGATCGAGCTGCACGATGCCTCCAACATCGCAGCAGTCATCGTCGAGCCGCTGGCCGGTTCGGCCGGTGTGCTGCCGCCGCCGAAGGGTTACCTGAAGCGTCTGCGTGAAATCTGCACCCAGCACAACATTCTGCTGATCTTCGACGAAGTGATCACAGGCTTCGGCCGCATGGGCGCGATGACCGGCTCGGAAGCCTTCGGCGTTACCCCGGACCTGATGTGCATCGCCAAGCAGGTGACCAACGGCGCCATCCCGATGGGCGCAGTGATTGCCAGCAGCGAGATCTACCAGACCTTCATGAATCAGCCGACCCCGGAATACGCCGTGGAATTCCCACACGGCTACACCTATTCGGCGCACCCGGTAGCCTGTGCCGCCGGTCTCGCCGCGCTGGACCTGCTGCAGAAGGAAAACCTGGTGCAGTCCGCGGCTGAACTGGCGCCGCATTTCGAGAAGCTGTTGCACGGCGTGAAGGGCACCAAGAATATCGTCGATATCCGTAACTACGGCCTGGCCGGCGCCATCCAGATCGCCGCCCGTGACGGTGATGCCATTGTTCGCCCATACGAAGCGGCCATGAAGCTGTGGAAAGCCGGCTTCTATGTACGCTTTGGTGGCGACACCCTGCAGTTCGGCCCAACCTTCAATACCAAGCCGCAGGAACTGGACCGCCTGTTCGATGCTGTAGGCGAAACCCTGAACCTGATCGACTGATCTTTCCGATTTTGATGCCAGGCGCATGCCCGCAGCGCGCGCCTGGCTCTCCTTTGTTTATCTGGAGTTTTGCATGAGCATTGTTCAGCACCTGATTCACGGCGAACTGGTTACCAAGGGTGAGCGCACCGCCGATGTCTTCAACCCGTCCACTGGCCAGGCCGTTCGCAAGGTCGAACTGGCCAGCCGCGCAACCGTGCAGGAAGCGATCGACTCGGCCAAGGCAGCCTTCCCGGCCTGGCGCAACACCCCTCCGGCCAAGCGCGCCCAGGTGATGTTCCGCTTCAAGCAACTGCTGGAGCAGAACGAAGCCAAGATTTCGCAGATGATCAGCGAAGAGCACGGCAAGACCCTGGAAGACGCCGCCGGTGAACTGAAGCGTGGTATCGAGAACGTCGAGTTCGCGTGTGCAGCCCCTGAAGTGCTGAAGGGTGAGTACAGCCGCAACGTCGGTCCGAACATCGACGCCTGGTCCGACTTCCAGCCGCTGGGCGTGGTTGCCGGTATCACCCCATTCAACTTCCCGGCCATGGTGCCGCTGTGGATGTACCCGCTGGCCATCGCCTGCGGCAACGCATTCATCCTCAAGCCTTCCGAGCGTGACCCGAGCTCGACCCTGTACATTGCCCAGTTGCTGCTGGAAGCCGGCCTGCCGAAGGGCATCCTGAACGTCGTGCACGGTGACAAGGAAGCGGTGGATGCGCTGATCGAAGCGCCGGAAGTCAAAGCACTGAGCTTCGTGGGCTCGACCCCGATCGCCGAGTACATCTATGCCGAAGGCACCAAGCGTGGCAAGCGTGTACAAGCCCTGGGGGGCGCGAAGAACCACGCGGTGCTGATGCCGGATGCCGACCTGGACAACGCCGTCAGTGCACTGATGGGCGCGGCTTACGGTTCGTGTGGCGAGCGTTGCATGGCCATTTCGGTCGCCGTGTGCGTAGGCGACCAAGTGGCCGATGCCCTGATTGCCAAGCTGGAGCCACAGATCAAGGCGCTGAAGATTGGTGCCGGCACCTCGTGCGGCCTGGACATGGGCCCGCTGGTGACTGCGGCAGCGCGTGACAAGGTCGTGGGTTACATCGATGACGGTGTTGCTGCTGGCGCCAAGCTGGTGGTGGATGGCCGTGGTTTCCGAGTGGCGGGTAATGAAGATGGCTACTTTGTGGGTGGCACCCTGTTCGACAAGGTGACCCCGGAGATGCGCATCTATAAAGAGGAGATCTTTGGCCCGGTGCTGTGCGTGGTCCGTGTGAATAGCCTGGAGCAGGCCATGCAGCTGATCAACGATCACGAGTATGGCAACGGCACCTGCATCTTTACGCGTGACGGTGAAGCGGCCCGTCTGTTCTGCGACGAGATCGAAGTGGGTATGGTGGGTGTGAACGTACCGCTGCCGGTGCCGGTGGCCTACCACAGCTTTGGTGGCTGGAAGCGTTCGCTGTTTGGTGATCTGCATGCCTATGGCCCGGATGGTGTGCGCTTCTATACCCGTCGCAAGGCAATTACCCAGCGTTGGCCTCAGCGGGCCAGTCATGAAGCGTCGCAGTTTGCATTCCCTAGCCTTTAAGGGAGGGTAAACAAAGCGGGGAGGCCGTCAGGCCTCCCCGCTTTGTTTTTGGGGGTTGGTTTTTGCTGTTGTAGGGGGAGGTGTGGTGGGTATGTCTTGAGGTGGTTTTGGCGGTGAGATGTGTCTGCCATAACCCCTGCAGCGCCTGTGAGATCGAGCGCCGCCCGCGTCCGGCTTGAGACATTCACCGCCTATGAGACCGAGCGCCGCCCGCGCGGCGCTTCGCGGGTAAACCCGCTCCTACGTTTGTTTCGGGCCAGTCTCTCCTGTGCCTGGCGCGCGCGACCGCCTTGTTTGTTCGACGCGATATTGAGACAGGCACCAAAGCGTTCGCGCGCGAATCCCACAGGCATAATTGGCCCGAAACAAACGTAGGAGCGGGTTTACCCGCGAAGCGCCGCGCGGGCGGCGCTCGATCTCACAGGCGCTGAAACTGTCGTGGCGAACACTTGGCAGCCCCGATACGGTCTTTTCCCCTTATATTTCACTTTCTTGAAATTAAAGGTTGACGCCCTCTCGAATCCCCTTATAATGCGCCCCACTTCCAGCGACATCGGAACGAAAAACTCCTTGAGATTCAATGAGTTAAGTAGTGAAGGCAAAAGCTGAAAGGGCTACGATCGAATGATCGAAAGCGGTTGAAAATGGTGGTTGACAGCGCTTCCAAGTGCTGTATGATTCGCCTCCCGCTACGAGAGATCGCAGCGAGCCAAGTGTTTGAAGCTAAACGAGTTTCTCGCAAAAAACTTCAAAATAAACGCTTGACAGGCTCTGAGGAAAGCGTAGAATGCGCGCCTCGGTTGAGACGAAAAGCTCTTAACCAAACGCTCTTTAACAAATTGAATCAAGCAATTCGTGTGGGTGCTTGTGAGTACGGACTGATAGTCAAAAAGATTATCAGCATCACAAGTGACCATGCGAGAAATCACATAGTCATTTGAGATTGCTGAGC